>JBIOED010000159.1:0-6595 GCA_044445675.1 Caulobacterales bacterium
CCATGGGGCCGCGCGCCCAGGCCACCACCGCCGGCACGAGTTCCGCCACCACCACCTGGGCGCCCGGCGGCAGGTTGGCCAGGGCGGCGCGCAGGGTGAAGCCCATGCCCAGCCCGCCCACCAGCACCCGCGCCTGCGGCCGGCCCTGGATGCGCGCGCAGGCCAGGCTCGCCAGCGCCTGCTCCGATCCACTGAGCCGGCTGTTCATCAGCTCGATCGAGCCCGACATGATCGAAAGCTCCGCCCCGCGCCGCAGCAGCCGCAACTCACCGCCGTCGGGGATCTTCGCGGTGTCGAGGTGAACCCAGGGAATCATGGTCCTCCATCGCACCGACCGGGCTCGCGGACGAGTCTCGCCGGTCAGCCGCCCCCGCGCTACGACCCGGTCTGAGCCTTAATTTCCAGGGCAGTCAGTTTGCCTTGGGGTCTCGGCTTCTAACCATGGGATTGAAGGCGATCAGCATCCGGGATGCGGCTATGGACCCCGATGGACGATCATCGGCGGCCGTAGAGCGCCGGCCTCAGCACGTACTCCCGCCGTCCACCACGATCGTCTGCCCTGTCGTCCACGCCCCGGCGCGGCTCGCCAGGTAGACCGCCGCTCCGGCCAGATCGTCGGGCTCGCCCAGGCGGCGCAGCGGCGTGCCGGAGCTGGCGCGTTCTTCGCCGGCCGGGGTGTCCCACAGCGCCTTGGCGAAGTCGGTCTTGACCAGGCCTGGCGCGACGCAGTTCACCCGGATGTTGTGGGGGCCGAGCTCGCGGGCGAGGTTGCGGGCGAGCTGCATGTCGGCGGCCTTGGAGATGCAGTAGGCGCCGATCACCTCCGAGCCGCGGAGGCCGCCGATCGAAGAGACGATGATGATCGCCCCGTCGCGCCGTTCCTTCATTTCCGGGGCGACCATCCCGATCATCCAGTTGTTGGCCACGATGTTGTTGGTCAGGATCTTGCCGAAGGCGTCGTCGGAGATATCCAGCTGGCTGCCGTAGAACGGGTTGGAGGCGGCGTTGCAGACCAGGATGTCGATCTTGCCGAACGCCTTTCGGGTCTCGTCCATCAGCCGCTGCAGATCCGCCTTCGAGGAGATGTTGGCCGGCACGGCGATCGCGTGGCCGGCGCTGCGTTGGTTGATCGCGGCGGCCACCTCTTCGCAGGGCCCCGCCTTGCGCGAGGAGATTACCACCTTGGCGCCGTGGGCGGCCATCTGCTCGGCGATGGCCTTGCCGATGCCGCGCGAGGAGCCGGTGATCACCGCCACCTTGCCGGTCAGGTCGAACAGCCTGCCCGCCAGGCTGTCGGTCTTGCCCATCACGTCGCTCATGGCCGCGTCCCCCTAAAACATCCGTTTGATTTTCAGGTCATTTGCGGTGCGGCCCGCGCATGCGTCAAGGTAAGGTGGCGGCGGTCGGGGAGAGAATCTCATGCGTATCATTGGGCGGTTGGCGCTGGGCGTGGTCCTGGTCTTCGCCGTGCTGGTCGCGGTGGTGCTGGTCAGGACCTTCACCTTAAAGCCGCCGACCGCGGCCGACGCCGCCGCGGTGAAGCTGGCGCCGCCCGTCGCGGTCGATGTGACGGCCGCAGCCCAGCACCTGTCGCAGGCAGTGCAGATCCGGACCGTCAGCCACCAGAATCCCGCCGACGACCAGCCGGCGGAATGGACCCGGCTGCACGACTTCCTGAGCGCCGCCTACCCCGCCGCTCACGCCGTCATGACCCGCGAGATCGTCGGCAGGAACACCCTGGTCTACACCTGGAAGGGTTCCGACCCGACGCTCGCGCCCATCGTGCTGATGGCCCACCAGGACGTGGTGCCGGTGAGCCCGGGAACCGAGGCCTTGTGGAAGCATCCGCCGTTCTCCGGCGCCATCGCCGACGGCGCGGTGTGGGGCCGCGGCTCCATCGACGACAAGGGCTCGCTGATCACGCTGTTCGAAGGCGTCGAGACCCTCGCCAAACGGGGGTTCAAGCCCCGGCGGACCGTGATGATCGTCTCCGGCGAGGACGAGGAAACCCGCGGCACGGGCGCCCGCGCCGCCGCGGCCCTGTTGAAGTCGCGCGGGATCAAGGCGCAGTTCGTCGTCGACGAGGGCCTGGCGGTGATCTCCGACAACCCGGTCACCGGCGGGCGCCTGGCGCTGATCGGCACGGCGGAGAAGGGCTACGCCACCCTGGTGGTCACGGCGAAGGCCCAGGGCGGCCACTCCTCGGCCCCGCCGGCCGACGGCGGCGGGGTGGTGGTCCTGGCCCGCGCCATCACCGCCATCGCCGACCACGGCTTCCCGATGGCGTTCCAGGGCCCCGGCGCGGCGATGCTGCAGACGCTGGCCCCCAGCGCCGCGTTCCCGGTCAGGATGGCGGTCGCCAACACCTGGCTCTTCAAGCCGCTGCTGATCCGGCAGATCGGCGCCACGCCGACCGGCGCGGCCCTGCTGCACACCACCATCGCGCCCACCATGCTGAAGGGCAGCCCGAAGGAAAACGTCCTGCCGCAGGACGCCACCGCCTGGATCAACTACCGCATCGCGCCCGGCGACAGCTCGGCCACGGTCATGGCCCGCGCCAAGGCGGCGGTCGGCGCCCTGCCGGTGACGCTGGGCTGGGGCCCGACCCTGGCGGAGCCGTCCCCGGTATCCTCCACCCGCTCCGACGGCTGGAAGGTGCTCGCCGCGGTGGCCGGCCAGGTGACCGGCGCGCCGGTCGCGCCCAGCCTGGTCACCGCCGGCACCGACAGCCGCTACCTCCAGCCGGTCGCCACCGACGTCTACCGCTTCCAGCCGATGGATTTCGACCTCAAGGACGTGGAGATGATCCACGGGACCAACGAGCACCTGACGCTGAAGAACCTGGCGCAGTGCGTGCAGTTCTACGCCCGGCTGATCGCCACGGCCGCGGGATAATCCACGCTCGCCCCCTTGCGGTGGCGGCCTCGGCGACGCACGTTCCGGGCTCACGGATTCACGAGGGCTTTTATGCGCGAGATCTACACGAGCTGGCTGGACGACGAAGAAGGCGACGACGAGGACAAGGGCCGCCAGCCCGACATGCCGATGACCTCCGGGCCGGTGCAGAACGCGCTCTTCAAATCGCGCACCGTGCTGGTGTTCGGCGAGATCGACATGCGCCTGGCCGAGCGGGTCACCGCCCAGATCACCGCCTTCGCCTCGGAGAACGACAAGCCGATCCGGATCATCATCAACTCGCCCGGCGGCCACGTGGAAAGCGGCGACACCATCCACGACATGATCCGCTTCTGCGGAGTCGAGGTGAAGGCGATCGGCACCGGCTGGGTGGCCAGCGCCGGGGCGCACATCTTCCTGGGCGCCAAGAAGGAAAACCGGCTGTGCCTGCCCAACACCCGCTTCCTCTTACACCAGCCGGCCGGCGGCATGCGCGGCCAGGCCAGCGACATCCAGATCGAGGCCGAGCAGATCATCAAGATGCGCGACCGCGTGAACCGGATGATCGCCAAGGAGACCGGCCAGACCTTCGAGCGGATCGTCAAGGACACCCAGCGGAACTTCTGGATGAGCGCGGAGGAAGCCGTCGACTACGGCCTGGTCTCGCGGATCATCAACGACACCTCGGAAGTCTGATCCCCAAATCCGCGCATCCCGGCGAGAGCCGGGACCCAGATGGACTGGCTCAGATGCGGGCTCGATCAATGGTGCGCTCATCCAACCCACGTCGGCGCTCGTCGATCTGGGTCCCGGCCTTCGCCGGGATGAGCGGGCGTGGAGCGTGACCACACCCTGGTGGAGGGGCGCGGTCCTCTACCACATCTACGTCCGCAGCTTTTTCGACAGCGACGGCGACGGGCAGGGCGACCTGCCCGGCGTGGAAGCCAAGCTGGACTATATCCAGGGCCTCGGCGTCGACGGGATCTGGCTGTCGCCGATCCACCCCTCGCCCAACCGCGACTGGGGCTACGACGTCGCCGACTTCGAGGGCGTGCAGCCCGACTTCGGCACACCTGCTGATTTCCAGCGCCTGCTGGACGCCGCCCACGCGCGGGGCCTGAAGGTCGTCCTCGACGAGGTGCTCAGCCACACGTCCGACGAGCACGCCTGGTTCATCGAAAGCCTGACCGGCGGCCGCGACGGGCCCAAGGCCGACTGGTACGTCTGGGCCGACCCGCGCGAGGACGGGACCGCCCCCAACAACTGGCTCTCGGTGTTCGGCGGTCCGGCCTGGGCCTACCAGCCGGCCCGGCGCCAGCACTATCACCACAAGTTCCTGCGCCAGCAGCCGAAGCTGAACTGGCGCAATCCCGGCGCGCGGGAGGCGGCGCTGTCGGTGCTCGACCACTGGCTGGCCAAGGGCGTCGACGGCTTCCGCCTCGACGTGGCCGGCACCTTCCTGCACGACGCGGCGCTCACCGACAATCCGCCGGTCCCGATGGGGGAGCGCACCCGCTATGACTGGTCCCACGCCGGCAACCTGCAGCGCCACATCTTCGATTCCAACCTTCCCGAGAACGTCGAGACCCTGGAGGTCATCCGCCGCCGCGTGCAGGCGCACGGCGACAAATTCGTTTTCGGGGAGTTTTCGGAGGAAGAGGAGCGCTGCGGCGCCTACCTCTCGCCCGACGACGGCCTGCACTCGGCCTACACGTTCGTCCTGCTGCTGGCCCGCAAGCTGACGCCGGCCTTCGTCAAGGATCACTACGCGACACTGGCCGCCTATCCGGCCCACTGGCCGACCATCAGCTTCTCCAACCACGACGTGCCGCGCACGCTCAGCCGCTTCGGCGGTGCGGACGCCCCGCCGGACCTGGCCAAGCTTCTGTTCGCGCTCCTGCTCAGCCTGAAGGGCACGACCCTGATCTACCAGGGCGAGGAGCTCGGCCTGCCGCAGGCCGCCCTGGCCCGCGACCAGCTCCGCGACCCGGTGGGCGACCTCTACTGGCCCTATTCCGGCGGCCGCGACGGCTGCCGCACACCGATGCCCTGGGCGCCGGGCCACGCGCTGGGCTTCACGACCGGAACCCCGTGGCTGCCGCCCGCCCGGGAACACGCCGGCCTGACGGTTGAGGCCCAGGAGGCCGACCCCGATTCCGCCCTCGCCTTCGCGCGGGCGATGATCGACTTCCGCCGACATTCCGCCGCCATGACCGCGGGCGACCTGGCGTTCCTGGACGTCCCCGGCCCGGTCCTGGCCTTCGTGCGCCGCGACGGCGACGAGGCCATCGCCTGCCTCTTCAACCTTAGCGCCGAGCCGCGGTTCGTCGATGCGCCCGAACTCGCCGGCGCGGCGTTGCTTGAAATCCGCGCCGGCGACGCCGATCTGCGCGGCGGCTCCATCGGGCTTTCGGCTCACGCGGCCTGCTTCCTGCGGCTCTGAGCGGCTTCCGCCGCCGGCCAACCCAGCCTAGAACCGCAGCCATGGCCGACGACGCGACCAGGACGGCAAAGGCGGAGGCGAAGTTCGGCCAGGGCTTCCTGACCGACATCTGGTATTTCGCCGCGCTTTCCAGCGACCTGAAGCCCGGCAAGCTGGCCCGCTACGACCTGCTGGGCGAGCCTGTCATGCTTGGCCGCTCGAACGCCGGCGCGCTCTTCGCCCTGCGCGACATCTGCCCGCATCGCGCCGCGCCGCTCTCGGCCGGGCGGTTTCATCAGGAACCCTCGGGCGCCATGACCGTCGAATGCCCTTACCACGGCTGGCGGTTCGGGGCGGACGGCGCCTGCGCGGCCATCCCCTCGCTGGTGGACGACCAGCCGATGGACGTGGCCCGTATCCGGGTACGGCGCTATCCGGTGGCCGAGAGCCAGGGCCTGGTCTTCGTCTGGGTGGGCTCCGACCCGCGCGGCGGGGGCGAGCCCACCGAGCCCGCGCCGACCTTCCCGGGCGTCGTCGGCGGCGGCCCAAAGCTCGTCGACCGCATGGACTTCGAGGCGCACATCGACCACGCCGTCGTGGGCCTGATGGACCCCGCGCACGGCCCCTACGTCCACCAGCAATGGTGGTGGCGCTCCAAACACAGCCAGCACGAAAAGGCCAAGCGCTTCGAGCCGCGCGAGCAGGGCTTCGCCATGGTCCGCCACGCGCCCTCGAAGAACAGCCGCGCCTACGCCATCCTCGGCGGCGAGCCTCTGACCGAAATCACCTTCCGCCTCCCCGGCCTGCGCTGGGAGCATGTGACGGTCGGCCAGCGGCAGGTGCTGTCGCTGACCTGCCTGACGCCCATTGGCGACAAGACCACCCGGATCACCCAGATCGTCTGGTCCGACCACCCGGCGTTCCTGTTCCTGAAACCGTTCATTGCGGCCGGCGCCCGGACCTTCCTGCGTCAGGACGGCGACATGGTGAACCTGCAGAACCAGGGTCTGAAATACGATCCGCCCCTGCTGTGGATCGACGACGCCGACCGCCAGGCCAAGTGGTACCAGCAGCTGAAGCGCGAATGGGCCGCCAGCCGGCGCGAGGGCCGGCCTTTTGCCAATCCGGTGGAGACGGCGACCTTGAGGTGGCGCAGCTAGTGTCCCGATTCCGAAGTTCGCAAGCACTGGTGGCAGGCTTTGGCGCACTTCGGAAGCGACGAGGCCACGAGCACGCCGATGTTTCTAGTGTGCTTCTTGGATCTGAAGTTCGCTCCGC
>JBIOED010000160.1:0-6586 GCA_044445675.1 Caulobacterales bacterium
ACGGCAGCCACCACCAGCCGCCCAGGCCGCCGCGCCGGCCGCCGCTGCGCAACAGGCCGGAGATCACCCAAAAGACGATCAGGATGATGAAGAACACCGGGATGTGCGGCCGGACGCCGCCACTGTCGTGGGCCTGGACCGGCTGGGCGGCGGCCTGCGCCACATTGGCCTTGGCCTGGTCTTCCGGCAGGGCGAGCTGGGCGATCAGCGCCTCGGCGCCGTCCACCACGCCCTGCTCCATGCGGCCCTGCTTGAACTGTGGCAGCACCTTGCGTTGCAGGATGACGCTGGTCAGGGCGTCGGTCAGCACCGGCTCCAAGCCATAACCGACCT
This sequence comes from Caulobacterales bacterium, assembly GCA_044445675.1. Lineage (GTDB taxonomy): Bacteria > Pseudomonadota > Alphaproteobacteria > Caulobacterales > Caulobacteraceae > Phenylobacterium. The sequence goes on from JBIOED010000160.1 coordinate 334, forward strand.
CGATGCGGACCTTGTGCTCCTTGGGCGCGACCAGCAGGATCGCGCCGTCGTTGACGCCCTTGCGCCCCAGCTGCCAGGCCCGGCCGAGCTGGTAGCCGTAGTCCTCGATCTCGTGGCCCTGCAGGTCGGGCACGGTGGCCACCACGACCTGATGGCCCGTCTGGGCCTCCAGGTTGGCCAGCTCGCCGTCCAGCTTCTGCGCCGTCGCCGGCGACAGCATGTGAGCGTCGTCCACCACCCGGCCGGTCAGCGTCGGGAACTTCAGGTCCGTGGCGAAGGCGGCGGACGCCAGGGCGAACAGCCCCAGCGTCGCGGCCAGCAATCCGCCCCCGCGCCGGAGGCGGCGGCGGGGGCGAGGTGTCGAAGCTCACCGTGGGCGCCGATTGCGCCTGGGCGGTGGCCGAGAACAGCACCATCGGCTTGGAGCTCGAATACATGGTCTTCGCCCAGAACACCTGCGGGAAGGTGCGGAGCGTCGTGTTGAAGTCCTGCACCGACTGGTTGTAGTCGCGGCGGGCGATGGCGATGCGGTTCTCGGTGCCCTCAAGCTGGCTCTGCAGGGCCAGGAAGTTCTCGTTGGACTTCAGGTCGGGGTATTTTTCCTGGATCATCATCAGCCGGCCGAGCACGCCGGACAGCTTGTCCTGCGCCTGTTCGTACTGCTGGAACTGGGCCGGGTTGGTGATGGTCGAGGCGTCGACCTTGACCTGGGTGGCCGAGGCGCGGGCCTCGGTCACCTCAACCAGGGTGCTCTTCTCCTGGGCGGCGTAGCCCTTAACTGTGGCCACCAGGTTGGGGATCAGGTCGCTGCGGCGCTGATACTGGTTCTGCACCTCCGCCCACTGCGCCTTGGCGGCCTCTTCCTTGGTCGGGATGGTGTTGACGCCGCAGCCGGCGATGATCAGCGGCGCGAGCACCAGCAGGGCGAGGCGCGCCCAACGAGTCGAAAGTGGGCGGGTCTGGAAACGGGTCACGTGAATCTGGCTCCCCCAAGGGCTCATCGTGCAGCCCGGTCACGGTGATATTTGGCCCCGCCGTTGATCCGGCGCAACGTCATCAGGCATGACAGTTCCGTAACCGTCGGGGAAGCCCATGGCGCCCACGCGCCCCTACTATGCCGAACGCGGGCTGAGCGCGGCCTTCTATGACACGGTGACGGCCGCCGATGCGCGCCTGGATGGCGACCTGGCGATCTATGCGGATCTCACGCCGGCCGGCGGCGCGATCCTGGAACTGGGCGCAGGCACTGGCCGGTTGGCCCTGGCCCTGGCCGAACGGGGGTTCTCGGTCACCGGTGTGGAGATCGCCCCCGCCATGTTGGCCCAGGCCGCCGCCAAGCGCAGCGAGCTCGACCCAGAGGTGGCCCGCCGGATCGAGCTGAAACGCGGCGACATGACCGCGATCGACCTGAAGCGCAGCTTCGACCTGGTGATCTGCCCCTATTTCACCCTCGCCCACGTGCCGCGGGGCATGGCCTGGAAGAACACCTTCGCCACGGCGGCGCGGCATCTGAAGCCGGGCGGCCTCGCCGCCTTCCACCTGCCGCTCGCGGAGGTCATGCGGCTGCCCGGCCCGGAGAACCCCGACCTGCCGGTGCTCGACCGGCCGACGCCCAGCGGCGGACGGCTTCGGCTCTACGTGCGCGAGCGGCGCTACCGCGAGGATGTCGGACGCCTGGACCAGGTGATCGAATACGTCGAATTCGACGCCCGCGGCGGACTTCTGCGCAGCGCCTACGAGCGCCTGACCTACTACCACGCGGACCCCGACCCCCTGGCCGCGGGCGAGGGCCTCACCGCCGACCGGCCGCCGATCCAACTCGGCGGCGTCGGCGAGATTCACGTCTTCCTGAAAGCGTGAGCCTTCCCACCCGCGATGGGGAGTGAAGCCTTGCGTTCCGCCGCCTTACACGCGAACCCTCGGCCATGGCCCGCCGCCTTCCACCTCCCGACCTGGACGATGCGCCACTGGCGCCAGGGCTCTATGTGGTGGCGACGCCGATCGGCAACCTGCGCGATATCACCCTGCGCGCGCTCGACGTGCTGGCCGCGGCCGACCTGGTGCTGGCCGAGGATACCCGGGTGGCGGGCAAGCTGCTCTTGGCCTACGGCCTTTCGGCGAGGCTGGAGCGCTACGACGAGCACGGCGCCGAGCGCACCCGGCCCAAAGCGATGGCGGCGCTGGCGCAGGGCCAGCGCGTGGCGCTGATCTCCGATGCGGGCACGCCGCTGGTTTCCGACCCCGGCTACCGGCTGGTGCGCGAGGCGGCCGCCGAGGGCCTGCCGGTGTTCCCGATCCCTGGAGCCTCGGCCTTGCTGGCGGGGCTGTCGGCCGCGGGCCTGCCGACCGACCGCTTCCTGTTCGCCGGCTTCCCGCCGCCGAAGAGCGCGGCGCGGAGGACCTTCCTGGAGGAGCTGGCGCCGATCCGCGCGACCCTGGTGTTTTTCGAAGGCGGGTCGCGGCTGGCGGCGAGCCTGGCCGACATGGCCGCCGTGCTGGGCGACCGCGAGGCCGTGGTCTGCCGCGAGCTCACCAAGCTCTATGAAACCGTCTATCGCGGGCCGCTGGGCGACCTCGCCGCCGATCCCAAGCTCGACGCGCCGAAGGGTGAGATCGTCGTCCTGGTGGGACCGGGCCACGCGGTCGCGGCCACGGCCGGCGACATCGACGCCGCGCTCGCCGACGCGCTGACCCGCCTGCGTCCGGCGGAGGCCGCCGCCGAAGTCGCCAGGGCGCTCGGCCTGTCGCGACGCGACGTCTATCGGCGGGCCATGGCGCTGAGGGCGGGGAACTGAGCCGCGCCGTCCGCTCCGCTCGCGGCGCGGCCGCGCGCCTGGCCGGACGCCGGGCCGAGGTGCTGGCGGCGATCTGGCTGATGGCCAAGGGCTACCGGATCCTGGGGTTTCGCCTGAAGACCCGCCAGGCGGAGATCGACCTGCTGGCCTTGCGCGGCGCCACCCTGGCCGTCGTCGAGGTCAAGCGCCGCGCCAATCTCTTCGCTGCGCTGGAGACGGTGACCTCGGACCAGCGCGATCGCCTGCGCCGCGCCGGTCTGGCGCTCGCCGCCAGCCGGCCGGCGTTGGCGGGTGCGTCGGTTCGCCTCGACCTCATAGCTCTCGCGCCCGGCAAGCTTCCTAGGCATATTCCCGACGCCTGGAAGGGCGGCTAGCGTGCCGGATCTGAAGTTCGCCTCGGCCGCCAGGGGCACTGGCGAATTTTTGAATCGCCACGCTTGAGGGAACGGGCCGAAAGATCCATGGGCCGCGATGAGGCTGAGACCCTGCTCAAGGACGCCGGCGGCGCCGCCGACGGCGACTTCCCGTTGCTGGAAGCCGCGATCGCTTGCGCCATTCATGAGGATCCCAGCCGCGATCCGCAGGCCGCCCGCGACCTGGGCGCGGCTGGCGTCGAACGGCTGGCCCAGCGGCTGAAGCAGGAGACCGCCGAGGAGGCTCTGGCCGAGGCCATGGCGGGCGACCTGCGGCTGGGCGGCGACCTCTTCACCTACGAGGATCCCGACAACGCCGACATCCTTTCGGTGACCGAGCGGCGCAAGGGCCTGGCGGTGGCCCTGGGGATTTTCTACCTGCACGCCGCGCGCAAATGCGCGCTCACCGTCCGCGGCGTCGACTTCCCCGGCCACTTCCTGCTGCGCATCGAGACCGAGGAGGGGCCGCTGGCGCTGGACCCCTTTTCCGAAGGCCGCGTGGTGCTGCCGTCCGAACTGACGCGCCGCGCCCTGCACGCCGGTCTGACCCCCAACGTGGCCGACCGGCTCGACCGGCTGATGGCGCCGGTCAGCGACCGCGCTGTCCTGGTGCGTCTGCAGAACACCATCTACGCCCGCGCCAGCCAGGCCCGCGACTACGACCGCGCCGAACGTTCCGCCCTGCGCCGCGCCCTGCTCGACCCCAGCGACCACCGCCCCTGGCTCGACGTCGCCGCCGCGCGCGAGGGCCAGGGCGCGCTCGCCGGTTCCCTCGAGGCGCTCGCCCGCGCCACGGCGCTGGACGGCGGCGCGGCCCTGGCGGCGCGGGCGCAGCGCGAGCGGGTGCGGCTGCAGCTGAATTAGCCGGCCCCTCGCCGCGGAGCGGCGCGCCGAGGGCGCGTCCTGGACCAAGTCCGGACCCAGAGCAAACTGGCCGGCATGGCCTTAAGGCGCAGTCCGTTCAGGGACGGCTTAGGCCGCCACAACTAGCGCCGCGCCGCCACCCGGCCTATGTCCAGGGCTAGGTCGGCGGGAGCGCTCCATGTCTCTGAAGGTCGCGGTGCAGATGGATCCCATCGAGGGGATCAACATCGGAGGCGACACCACCTTCCTGATGATGGAGACCGCCCAGGCGCGCGGCCACAGCCTGTTCGTCTACACGCCCGACACCCTGGCCATGGAGGATGGCCGGGTGTTCGCCCGCGGGCGCGACATCAGCGTCCGCCGCAGGGTCGGCGACCACGCGACCCTGGGCGAGCCCCGCGTCGTGGAGCTGGCGGGCTTCGACGTCATCCTGCTGCGCCAGGACCCGCCCTTCGACATGCACTACATCGACACCACCTTCTTCCTGCAGGTGGTGCATCCCAAAACGCTGGTGGTGAACGACCCGAAAGAGGTGCGCAACGCGCCCGAGAAGCTGTTCGTCACCCAGTTTCCCGGCCTGCAGCCGCCAACCCTGATCACCTCCGATCCGCTGGCCATCGCCGATTTCCGCGTGCGCCATGGCGACATCGTGCTGAAGCCGCTGAACGGCAAGGGTGGCTCCGGGGTCACCCGCCACCTGGCCGACGACCCCAACCTCGCCACCCTCTTGGAGTTGCATGCCCAGATCGTCCGCGAGCCGGTGATCGTGCAGAAGTTCCTGCCGGCGGTGGCCCGCGGCGACAAGCGCATCCTGCTGGTGGACGGCGAGCCGGCCGGTGCCATCAACCGGGTGCCGCAGAAAGGCCAGATCCGCTCCAACATGGCGGTCGGCGGCACGCCGGAGGCCGTCGAACTGACCGCCCGCGACCGGGAGATCTGCGCCGCCATCGGCCCGGAGCTGCGCCGCCGCGGCCTGCTGTTCGTCGGCATCGACGTGATCGGCGAGTACCTCACCGAGATCAATGTCACCTCGCCTACCGGCGCCGTGTCGCTGAAGACGTTCACCGGAATCGACGCGACGGAGATGCTCTGGCAGCGGATTGAAACCCTTCGCGCCATGGCCTAGCTTGTCTCCACAAGACGTCGCCCCAAGTCTCGGAAACGTCTCATCTTCCCCATAAGTTCTATTTTTGTTCTTGATCTGAGCGCCGCCCTATGGTGCGCTCTTGTGGATAACTGAAGCCTGATCACAAGGGGTGGGGATGGCCGCGCGGGTCGTGACGGTGGCGTTCGAGGGCGTGGAAGCGCGGCGCGTCGACGTCGAAGTTCAGCTGACCACCGGGACCTTCGCCTTCGTCGTGGTCGGCCTGGGCGACAAGGCGGTGGCCGAGAGCCGCGAGCGGGTGATCGCCGCCTTCGCCGGCCTGGGCCTCGCCATGCCCGGCAAGCGGATCATCGCCAACCTGGCGCCCGCCGACCTGCCCAAGGTCGGCAGCCATTACGACCTGCCGATCGCGCTGGCGGTCATGGCGGCGATGGGAATCGTGCCGCCGGACGCCCTGACCGACTGGGCGGCGGTGGGCGAACTGTCGCTGGACGGCCGCATCGCGCCGGTGGCCGGCGCCCTGCCGGCGGCGGTGGCGGCCGGCGGCCTGGGGCTGGGCCTGATCTGTCCGGAGGCCTGTGGCCCGGAGGCGGCCTGGGCAGGCGAGACGCGTATCCTCGCCGCGCCATCGCTGATCGCCCTGGTGAACCATTTCCGCGGGACGCAGGTCCTCTCGCCGCCGAAGCCCGGGCCGATGCGCGACGCCGAGCGCGCCCCGGACCTGCGCGAGGTCAAGGGCCAGGAGAACGCCAAGCGGGCGCTGGAGATCGCCGCGGCGGGCGGCCACAACCTGGCCTTCGTCGGCCCGCCAGGCTCCGGCAAGTCGATGATGGCCGCGCGGCTTCCGGGGCTGCTGCCGCCGCTGACCCCGGAAGAGCTGCTGGAAACCTCGATGATCCACTCGGTGGCCGGGCTGATCGCCAAGGGCCAGCTCACCCGCGCCCGGCCGTTCCGCTCGCCGCATCATTCGGCCAGCATGGCGGCGCTGACCGGCGGTGGCCTGAAGGCCAAGCCCGGCGAAGTGAGCTTGGCACATAACGGCGTTTTGTTTTTAGACGAACTGCCGGAATTCAGCG
>JBIOED010000161.1:0-6557 GCA_044445675.1 Caulobacterales bacterium
CTTAATGGCTACGGCATGCACACATCTTCGAGGCGGCCACTGATCTATCCTTCTCCCTCTTGTGGGAGAAGGTGGCCTGCGAAGCAGGTCGGATGAGGGGTCGCGCCGATATTGCCGTTTAAATTCAACGGCGTAGTCGGAGAGGGTCCGTCGACCCCTCATCCGACCCCTTCGGGGCCACCTTCTCCCACAAGGGGAGAAGGATGAGCGAGGTGCATCCTTCTAAGTCTTTGATAGAATATAGATTATCGAGAGGTGTGAATCCCGTAGCCCTTAATGGGGAGGGACAGCACGCGGCACGCGAGCAGGGTGGGGAAGTCGCGTCCAAGCTCCGTAGACGAAGCCTGATCCGCGAATCCCCACCCGGCCCGAGCTTCGCTCGGTCCACCCTCCCGACGACGGGAGGGAAGGCGCCCTTACTTCGGCATCTTGTCGAGGTCGGCCTGGATGGTTTTCAGCTTGGCGTCGTCGATGGCGCCTTGGCTCATCGGGGCGACCTGGGTCAGGGTCATGTCCTTGATCTGGTCGAGGTACTGGTCGATGCCGGGGACGTCCTTCTCGAGGACGGCCTTGGCGCCCGGGTTGGCCATCAGGGCGCCGATCGTGGTCTTGTCGACCGACATCGGGCCGGCGGTTTCCGTCGTGGTCGTCGTGGTGGTGGTCGAGCCCGCGGCCGGCGTCTGGGCGAAGGCCGGGACGGCGGCGAGGGTCGCAAGGGCGGCGAGGCCCGCGGCGAATCGGATGTTCATAGGGTGGGTTCCTTCCCCGGGTGGTGTTGCCCGCGTAGCATGAGCGCAACTGCGGGGGGCCGTGCAAGCAAAGAAGCTTACGGCGCGGCGCCATGGCTTACCCGCGAACGGGCAAACCGTGTTCCCCGTTAGCGGTTTTGCCGCGTCACGGAAAGTGACGCTTGCGTCATGCTTTCTCTTCGGCCTTCGGGGCGGTACTGAGGCGACATGACTGAGAAGAGCAAGCTGATCGAGGGGCGCACCGGCCCGTGGGAAATCGTCCTGGGCCTGGAGGTGCACGCCCAGGTCGTCTCCAACGCCAAGCTGTTTTCAGGCGCGGCGGTGGGCTTCGGCGCGGGGCCGAACGAGCAGGTCTCCCTGGTGGACGCCGCCATGCCCGGCATGCTGCCGGTGATCAACCGCCACTGCGTCGAGCAGGCGGTGAAGACCGGCCTTGGCCTCAAGGCGCAGATCAACCTGAAGAGCCACTTCGACCGGAAGAACTACTTCTTCCCCGACCTCCCGCAGGGCTATCAGATCAGCCAGTACAAGCACCCGATCGTCGGCGAGGGCGAGGTGATCGTCGAGCACGACGACGCCCGCACGTTCACCGTGCGGATCGAGCGCCTGCACCTGGAGCAGGACGCCGGCAAGTCGCTGCACGATCAGGACCCCAATTCGACCTATGTGGACCTCAACCGCGCCGGCACCGCCCTGATGGAGATCGTCTCCATGCCGGACATGAGAAGTTCAGAAGAGGCCGCGGCTTACGTCAAGAAGCTCAGGACCATCCTGGTCTATCTCGGCACCTGCGACGGCGACATGGAGAAGGGCAACCTGCGCGCCGACGTCAACGTCTCGGTCTGCCGCCCTGGCGCCTACGAAAAGTTCCGTGAGACGGGCAGCTTCAGCCACCTGGGCACGCGCTGCGAGATCAAGAACGTCAATTCCTACCGCTACATCCAGGCGGCAATCGAATATGAGGCGCGCCGTCAGATCGAGATCCTTGAGGACGGCGGCACGATCGACCAGGAGACCCGTCTGTACGATCCCGCCAAGAACGAGACGCGCTTCATGCGCTCCAAGGAAGACGCGCACGACTATCGCTACTTCCCCGACCCGGACCTCCTGCCGCTCGATCTCGACCCGGCGTGGGTAAAGGCCATCGAGGCGACCCTGCCGGAGCTGCCGGACGCCAAGAAGGCCCGCCTGCAGGCGCAGTACGGGCTCACCGCCTACGACGCCCAGGTGCTGATCGGCGAGCAGGCGCGGGCGGACTTCTACGAGGCGGCCGTCCAAGGCGGCCCTGCAAAGGGGGGCCGCGACGCCAAGCTCACCGCCAACTGGGTGACCAACGACCTGGCCGCGCGCCTCACCGCCGGCGGGCTCGACATCGCCGACTCGCCCATCACGCCCGACGGCGTCGCCGAACTCGTCCAGCTGATCGAGGATGGGGTGATCTCCTCGAAGATCGCCAAGGATGTCTTCGAGCGCATGTGGGCCGGCGAGGGCCGCGCCCGCGAGGTGGTCGAAAAGCAGGGGCTGCAACAGGTCTCGGACACCGGAGCCCTCGACGCCATCATCGACCAGCTGATCGCCGACAATCCCGGCCAGGCCGCCCAGGTGAAGGAAAAGCCGCAGGCCATCGGCTGGTTCGTGGGCCAGATCATGAAGGCGACCGGCGGCAAGGCCAATCCCGGCGTGATCAACCAGATGCTGAAGGCCAAGCTCGGCGGCTAGTACCCGCTTCGCTGAGGCGTGATTCACTGATTCTAATCCGCCTGGACGTCCTTCACGCCGTCATCCTCGGGCTTGTCCCGAGGATCCATGATCTCCGAGGATCAGGAAGCAGCCGAAGCGGCGCCGCCTCGGCATCTATCGGCAGCGGCGGTGTGCATGGATCCTCGGGACAAGCCCGAGGATGACGGCAATCGGGGGATTTGGAGCGGCCTGGGCACCCGCCTTCGCTGCCGCGTGATGCGTGAAATCAAGGTTTCATGGCCCCGCGTTCCTGCGTCAGCCAATTGTAATTCCGGGCGACTAGTAGGGCACCACGTCGAACACCTGGCCGGTCATGGTCGAGACCATGGCCATGCCGCTGGGCGTGCGCACCCACTCATAGCCGCGGGGCGGCGGACGCAGGCGGAAGCGGCTGTAGTCCTGGATCACCGTCCCGCCCGAGCCGGGGCCGAGGTAGCCGCCGCGGCGCGGGGCGGCGCGGTAGGCGTTGGGCGGCGGGGCGTAGGCGCGCGGATCGTAGCGGGGATCCATGCGCCGCTCGTATCCGTATTCGGCCCCGGGATCGCCCCGCTCATAGCGTCCGCCCCCGCCGCCGCGGGACTCGCCCCCGCCGCGATAGGCTTGAGGCGAGGGCGCGCCACGTCCGCCGCCGTTCCAGCCGCCGCCGTCGCCACGGCCGCCACGGCCGCGATCCCCTCGGTCGCCGCCGCCCTGGCCTTCGCCATGGCCCCGGTGGTCGCCGTGCGGGTCCGCCATGGCCGCGCCGGCCGTGGCCAGCGGTGCAGCCACGAGCGCGACGGCGGCCAGGAGGGAGATCAGGCGTCGCATTTCGCCAATCATCCTCGAAAACGCGTCCCCCATATGCCAGGGACCGGGAACTCGACGCTTACATTGTCAGCCACGCCTGAACTGCGGCTGAACGACAGTCGGCAATCTGTCATTCGCCGCCCTCTGCGCCCTGGCCGCGCCGCCTTGCCCGCATGGGCGCGAGGTTCGGCGAACCCTGACCTGCGACCTTTTAATCACCCTGGCAAGATGAAGGCGAGACAACGGCGGCCTTAACCATGTGTTCAGCGCCGGCCTGCTTCCATGAGGTTCGACAAGGGCCGGACAAGGCGCTCCAGAACGGGGACCCGCCGGCCGCAACAGGGACAAAGGTCATGCTTGCGCAACTGCAAGTCGCCAACGCGGGTCTGCCGCTGCCGGGCGCCGAGGCGTCCGGCGACGAGCTCTTCCGCCTGGGCCTGCTCTATTCGACCGGCCAGGGCGGCGCCCCGCTCGACTATGTTTCGGCCCACATGTTGTTCAACCTCGCCGCCATGCGCGGTTCGGTGGAGGCCAAGGTCTACCGCAAGGAGCTCTCCGAAGAGATGGCCTCCGACCAGGTCGCCGAGGCCCAGCGCCAAGCCCGCCAATGGCTGGCTCACGGCTGAGGGCGTTACGGCGCAACGCCATCGGAGCCGGGGCTCGGGCTGTAGGAGCAGAGCCGAGGTCGGCTAGGCCGTGGTTCCCGTAAGAATCCGGAGCTTGCGCGTCGCTGCGCCTTGCCGTCTGGCTAAGCCGTTCGGGCCGCCGGCAGGCTGCGGCGCTTGCGCAGCACAGCGCCGAGCCCGAAGAATCCACCGATCATCATCGCCCAGCTCGCCGGTTCGGGGACTGCGGAAAGCACCGCGTCGAACGAAACCTGTTCTATGCCGTCAAAGTTGAACTGCTGGGTGTGGAAATCGTGGGTCTGGCCCCTGCCCAAATCATAGGTCCCTTCCAGGTTCGAGAAGACGATCGACGTGATGGTCTTGGTCGAATCCGAAACGAGGTAGCGGTCCGGCGGAGAACTGGCCGTCCCGAGGAAATCCTGGAAACCGCCGCCAAGGAAATTCACCCGGGTATCGAAGGACCAGTCCGTCTGCGTCGGTACGCCTTGAGCCGAACCGTGGCTGGGCATGATCAGATTGAACTTGATGGCGCTGAATCCGACGATCGGGTTTTCGGGATCGATCGTCAGATCGGCGAAGCCTGCGCCTCCCAAGCCGCTGACCCCGCTGACCTTCGCGAAGCCGCCGCTGTTGCCGTTGTTATGCAGGGTGCTGCTGCTCGTGTAGTCGACGAGATAGCCGCCTGGGTTCGTGTCGAGCACCTGCAGGTTCCCATCGGAGGTGGGCAGGTTGTGCACGGCATATGTGAGAGGCGTTCCAGTCGTCGCGGCGAGCGTGGCCGCGCTGGCGCCCGAGACCGCCAATAGCGAGACCGCCACCATGATACTTCCGGCGAAATATTTGGTCATTTGGACCTCCCGACGCTGAAACCGAGCCTTGCCGATGGCCCAGCGCCCCGCAAGCGCATTCGCCTGCCTGGGGAAAATCCTTAACGGAAGATGTTGCTTTGCGTGTCTGAGCGATATGGCAACGCCGGTTGCGGCCCCTATCGACCATGCAGAGTCGCCCTCACCCCATCCGGTGCGGAGAGCTAGGGGCGCATAGCCGCTCGCTCTGACCGTTGCTCCCTGAGGGTGCTTTCGGCTATGGAGTGCATCCCTTCGGAACGGACAACGAAACCAGACGGTTGGTCGGGCGTAGATTGGCGCGATGGGCGGGAGAAAACCCGAGTAAAAACAAAATGGTGACGTGGCCGAGTGGCTGAAGGCAACGGTTTGCTAAATCGTCATACCCGAAAGGGTATCCAGGGTTCGAATCCCTGCGTCACCGCCATTCTGCTTCCGACCTCCAGTTGATCAGCAAGGACGGGCGCGTCGCCGCTCGGTCGTCGGGTCGCGAACCCTGCGGTCAGGTGACCTGCGCCCGGGCGCGGAACTCCGGGCGGTCCCAGGCGCGGTCGCCGAGGATCTCCACCAGGGTCTGCGCGGCGTCCCAGACCTGCGAATAGCTCAGGAACAGGGGCGAGAAGCCGAAGCGGGCGATGTCCGGGGCGCGGAAATCGCCGATGACGCCGCGCGCGATCATCGCCTGGACCACGGCGTAGGCCTGCGGGTGCGCGAACGACACGTGCAGGCCCCGGCGGGCGGCGGCGCGCGGGCTGGCCAGCGTCAGGCCAGGGTCCGTGGCCCGGGCCTCCACCTCGCCGATGAACAGGTCGGCCAGCGCCAGGCCCTTGGCCTCGACCAGCGCCGGATCGGCCTCCAGCTGCAGGTCGACGCCGGCCTCCAGCGCCGCCAGGCCGAGGATCGGCGGCGTGCCGGTGACCTGGCCGCGGATGTCGGGGGCCGGGCGGTAGCCGTCCTCGAAGGCGAACGGCTCGGCGTGCCCCATCCAGCCCCAGAGCGGCGAGCGGATCGTGGCCTGGTGGCGTTCGGCGACGAACAGGAAGGCCGGCGCGCCGGGCCCGCCGTTCAGGTACTTGTAGCCGCATCCCACCGCCAGGTCGGCCCCTGCGCCGTTCAGGTCCACGGCGACCGCGCCGGTCGTGTGGCACAGGTCCCAGAGGACCAGCGCGCCCTTGGCGTGGGCCGCGGCGGTGACGGCGGGAAGGTCCCAGCGCCGGGCGGACTTGTAGTGCACGTGGGTCAGCACCACGACCGCGGTGTCTTCGTCGATCGCCGCGACCAGTTCGGCGGGCGGAACGGCCTTCAGCCGGGCTCGGTCGCCGAGCAGGGCCGCCAGGCCCTGCAGCGCGTAGAGGTCGGTGGGAAAGCTCCCGGTCTCCGACAGCAGGGTGGTGCGGCCCGGCCGCAGCGATAGCGCCCCGGCCGCCAGCTTGAAGAGGTTGACCGAGGTGGCGTCGGCGACGGTCACCTCGCGGGCCTGCGCCCCGATCAACCGGGCGATCTTGCCGCCCACCCGCAGCGGAGCCTCGATCCAGGCCGCGCTGTTCCAGCTGCGCACCAGGCCTTCGCCCCATTCGCGCCGCGAGGCCTGTTCCAGCCGCTCATGGGCGCCGAGCGGCGGCGGGCCGAGGGAATTGCCGTCCAGGTAGACCAGCCCGGCCGGCAGGTCGAAGGCGTCGCGGAACCCGGCCAGCGGGTCGGCGAGGTCGAGCGCTTGCGCGTCGTCGCGGGTCACGGTTGCGGATCGGGTCGGGAGCAGGGCATCAAGGGGTCTTAATGCGCCCCGGCGCCGGCAGGAAGGGACCAGGCGA
>JBIOED010000162.1:0-6384 GCA_044445675.1 Caulobacterales bacterium
CGAGACGATGGCGCAGGGCTTGCCGCGCACCGCCTTCAGCAGGTGACCTTTGCGGTCGGGGATCGGCGTGGCGCTGGGGAAGCCATGCTGCGCCAGCCAGCGCAGCAGCTCCAGGAAGAACGGCAGGTCGCCGGCTCGCACGCGGCGCTCGTAGACCGTCAGGAAGAAGCGGCCGGCCTCGGTCTCCAGCAGGAAGTTTGAATTTTCCACCCCCTCGGCCACGCCCTTGAGGCTGAGCGCCCGACCCAGGTCGAAGTCGGCCAGCAGGCCGGCCAGTTCCTCGTCGGTGATATCGGTGTAGACCGCCATCCGGTCGGGATGGGCGAGGTCGCGGCGGTGGTCAAGTCGGTTGCCAAGGGCCGCCCTGGCCCGCCGTCCAAAAGGGGGGGAAGTCGCGGCCCGTGGCCGCCAGCCGCGTTGCCGCCGCATTCCGCACGCTGTACTAGGACCTGAACTCACGCGCGAACCCTCGCGCCTGCCTTGCCACACGGACGCCCGTCATGCGCCGCCTCATCCTGCTCGCCGCCTCAGCCCTTCTGATCGCGACCCCCTTCGCGGCGCATGCGCAATATGGCGGCGGCGGCGGGATTGGCGGCAACAGCGGCCACGGGGCCGACGACCAGCGCAAGCAGCAGCAGGACGACGCCAAGAAGAAAAAGCGCGACAAGGAGTGGGGCGACAGCGGCGCGCCGCTGCCGGCGATGCGCAACGCCGGCCCGTGCCCGTTCGTGAAGGCGCTCTACGACGCTAGCCGCTACGTCGAGTTCAAGGACGCTCGCGAGGCCTCGGCGAACGTCGGCTTCACCGGCGAGATTCAGGGCATTTCGGCGGGCTGCGAGTACAAGGACAACGAGCCCATCAAGGTGGCGATGGACGTGCTGTTCGAACTCGGCAAAGGCCCGCAGGCGACCGGCAACTCGAAGACCTACCACTACTGGGTGGCGGTGACGGACCGCAATCGCGAGGTGATCGCCCGCCAGAACTTCGACCTGCCGGTGACGTTTTCGGGCGGCAAGGACCGCGTCTACATGACGGATTCGATCGCCAGCATCGTCATTCCGCGCGGCTCGATGACCACCTCGGGCGCGAATTTCGAGATCCTGGTCGGGTTCGACGTCACGCCGCAGATGGCGGAGTTCAACCGCGTGGGCAAGCGCTTCCGGGTCAACGCCGGGGCCGCGGTCGCCACCGCCGGGAACACCCCGACCAGCCGATGAGCGATCTGACAGCGGGCCCCAGCTCATCGGCGCGGGCCGCCGCCGCGCGTGAGGGCGCTCGGCGCCGATGAGCGACCTAAAGCAGGACTTGAGCGAAGCGGTCGAGGCCGCCTTTGCCGACCTTGGCTTGCCGGCCGGCCTGGGCCGGGTGACCGCATCCGACCGCCCGGACCTCGCCGACTTCCAGGCCAACGGCGCGCTCGCCGCCGCCAAGCGCGTGGGCAAGGCCCCACGCGAGATCGCCGCCGCCGTGGCTGAGCGGCTGTCGGACGACCCCCGCCTCGCGGGCGTGGAGATCGCTGGACCGGGGTTCATCAACCTGCGGCTCCTCGATGCCGCGCTTTCCGCGCGCGCGCAGGCGATCGCCGACGATCCGCGTCTGGGCGCCGAGCGCGTAGCCGCCCCGCGCCGGGTGCTGGTCGACTACGGCGGCCCGAACGTGGCCAAGCCGATGCACGTGGGCCACCTGCGCGCCTCGATCATCGGCGAGGCGATCAAGCGGCTGTATCGGTTCCGCGGCGACACGGTGCTGGGCGACGCCCACTTCGGCGACTGGGGCTACCAGATGGGCCTGCTGATCGGCGCGGTCATGGACGAGAGCCCGGCCGTCGCTCAGGCCGTCGAGCGGCTCAACGCCGGCGAGGCCGCCGACGCCTCGGCCTTCGGGGCCGTCAGCCTGGCCGACCTCGACCGGCTCTATCCGGAGGCCGCCGCCAAGGGCAAGACCGACACCGGCTACCGCGACCGCGCCCGAAAGATCACCGCGGCCCTGCAGGATCGGCAGGCCGGCTACTACGCACTCTGGGAGACGTTCCGCGCCGTCACCCAGGTGGCCCTGGCGCGCGACTTCCATGCGTTGGGCGTCGACTTCGACCTCTGGAAGGGCGAGAGCGACGTCGAGGACCTCATGGATCCTATGGAGTCCGATCTGGACGCCAAGGGCCTGCTAGAGAACGACCAGGGCGCCCGCATCATCCGCGTAGCCCGCGAGGGCGATAAGCGCGAGCTTCCACCCCTGCTGGTGGTTTCTTCGCGAGGCTCGGCCATGTACGGCGCCACGGACCTGGCGACGATCCTCGACCGCAAGCGCAGCTTCGATCCGGACCTGGTCATCTATTGCGTCGACCAGCGGCAGGCCGACCATTTCGAGATCGTCTTCCGCGCGGCCCTGCTCGCCGGCTACGCCGTGCCGGGCCAGCTGCAACACGTGGGCTTCGGCACCATGAACGGCAACGACGGCAAGCCCTTCAAGACCCGCGAGGGCGGCGTCCTGAAGCTCGCCGACATGATCGAAATGACCCGCGAGAAGGCCCGCGAGCGGCTCCATGAGGCGGGCCTGGGCGAGAACCTGCCGGCCGACGAGTTCGAGGACATCGCCGGCAAGGTCGCGGTCGCGGCGCTCAAGTTCGCCGACCTGCAGAACTTCCGGGGCACCTCCTACGTCTTCGACCTCGACCGTTTCACCAGCTTCGAGGGCAAGACCGGCCCCTATCTGCTCTACCAGGCCGTGCGGGTGAAATCGCTGCTGCGCCGCGCCGAGAGCGAGGGCGTCCTGGGCGCCGGAGAGAGGTCCGGCCGCATCGCCGTCGCCGAACCCGCCGAGCGGGACCTGGTGCTGACCCTCGACGCCTTCGAGGCTGCGCTGGCCGAGGCCTACGACAAGCAGGCCCCCAACGCCGTCGCCGAGCACGCCTATCGCCTGTCCCAGGCCTTCTCGAAATTCTACGCCGCCTGCCCGATCCTGCAGGCCGGGCCCGCCGTCCGCGCCTCGCGCCTGACCCTGGCGCAAACCGCACTCGCCCAGCTTGAGCAGGCGCTGGACGTGCTGGGCATCGCCGTTCCCGAGCGCATGTAGCCTCTCACGTCGGCATCGCCAGGTTGAGCGTGAAAGCTCGGCAATATATCGCAGATCGGCGTTATGAATAACCAAGGCCAAGCCTGGTAACGGCGAATTTATCCCGCGGGGTGAACCGCCGCACATCCGCAAACGTAACGACCGCGGGGCCGCATTGTGTTCGCCTCGACCGGAGTAATACCTATGAGGAAATATGTTGTCGTCGCAGCACTGACGCTGGGACTGGGATTCGGGACCGCCGCATCGGCCGCCGTGGTCACGCATATCGTCGGGGCAGATGTCCTGGGGAGCCCGTACACCTTCAATCTGGGAACGGCTGGATTCACCTTCGGCGTTACTGGCGGATCACTGTTCTCCGATTCCACGGTACAGACCAGCGGCTCCGGCCAGATCCTCAGTCTTGGCGCGCCCTTCTATGATCCGCCCAGACCCAGTTCGTTCTTCGTGGACCGCGGATCGGAATCCGTCGGGCCGGGCTCCGGCCTGTTCACCAGCTTCGCGACGCCTGCGGACATTCCGTTCTCCTCGACCGACAGCCTGGTGGGCTTCAGCTTCGGCGACACCGACGGCACGCACTATGGCTATGCCGAGGTCGCAGGCGCCAACTTCACCGGCTATCGTTTCGAAACGACGGCGGGTGCCAGCGTCCCGTTCGCGGCGGTTCCGGAGCCGGCGAGCTGGGCTCTGATGATCGGGGGCTTTGGAATGGTCGGCGGTCTCCTGCGCCGCCGGCGGACGCAACCGGCCCTGCCGGCCGCAACCTTCGCCTGACGACCCGACGACAGCGGGCGGAGCGGCGAACCGGCCGCTCCGCGTCATCGTTGCGCCGGCGGGGCCAGCCCAGCAACGGGGCGGCTTCGCCGGAACGCCAGGCCGGCCGAACGCTTTCCGGTCTCACCAACGAGGTGACCCATGAAACTCCGCGCCCAGCCCATCAACTGCACCCTCAAGGCCGACCCCGGAACGCCGAGTTCCACGGACGCGATGATCGCCTTGCTCGCGGGTGAATTCAAAGCCTGCGGCGTCGAGGTGGCGGAGACCATCCGCGTCGCGGCCCTCAACGTCGCGCCCGGCGTCACGTCGGATGAAGGTAACGGCGACGAATGGCCAGGCGTGCGGGCCAAGATCCTGGAGGCCGACATCTTCATCTTCGGCACGCCGATCTGGATGGGCCAGCCCAGCAGTGTCGCCAAGCGGGTGCTCGAACGCATGGACGCCTTCCTCGGCGAGACCGACCCCCAGGGCCGCATGCCTTCCTATTCGAAGGTCGCCGTCGTCGCGATCGTCGGCAACGAGGATGGGGCGCACCACACCTCCGCCGAGATCTTCCAGAGCCTGAACGACACCGGCTGGACAATTCCCGCGGTGGCTGCCTGCTACTGGGTCGGCGAGGCCATGGGTTCGATCGACTTCAAGGACCTGAAGGCCACTCCGAAGAAGGTGTCGGAAACCGCCAAGATGGTGGCCCGCAACGCCGTCCACCTGGCCGGCCTCCTCAAGGCAGCGCCCTTTCCGGGGTAGGCTTGTCCTACGGCGGCTCCCGGAACCCGCGCATTTTGGCAATCGCGGGCGGGCGGCGGGTTGCTGACCAGGTCGGAAGGATGAGCGACTGTTCTTGGGTCGAAAGATCGCTGGGCGATATAATCCGGCTCGGCGGGGCAACTCGGGTTGCTATGGCCCGTTCAGGAGGTAACCCCGAGACGCAAGGATGACGCGCCGTGTTCACATTCGCCTTTGCGACCGGCATCGAAAACAGCTCGCCGACCATCGACGGCGGGCGCCACCGCGTCGACGAATTGGAGAAATGCGGCTTCTACAAACACTGGAAGACCGACTTCGCGCTCGTCCAGGACCTCGGCCTGCAGTTCCTGCGCTATGGCCCGCCGGCCCACAGCACCTGGCTGGGCGACGGCAAGTACGATTGGAGCTTCGCGGACGAGACCTTCGCCGACCTGAAGCGGCGTGACATCCTGCCCATCGTCGACCTCTGCCACTTCGGCGTCCCCGACTGGATCGGCAACTTCCAGAACCCGGATTTTCCGGCCCGCTTTGCGCGGTACGCTCGGGATTTCGCCGCGCGCTACGACTGGGTCCAGCTCTATACGCCGGTCAACGAGATGTTCATCTGCGCGACCTTTTCCGCGCGCTGGGGCTGGTGGAACGAGCAGCTGGCCAGCGACCGGGCCTTCGTCACCGCCTTGAAGAATGTCGTCAAAGCCAATGTCCTGGCCATGCAGGCGATCCTCGATGTCCGGCCGGACGCCCTGTTCATCCAAAGCGAGTCCTCGGAATATTTCCACGCCGACAGCCCCGCGGCCGTCGCCCAGGCGGAGCGCTACAACGCCGAGCGATTTCTATCTCTGGACCTGAATTACGGACACCAGGTGCATGCGGATACCTACCAGTTCCTCATGGAAAACGGCATGACGGCCGAGGAGTACAGCTTCTTCATGTGCCATCACCTGCGCCACCATTGCGTGATGGGGAACGACTATTACCGCACCAACGAGCATCGGGTGTGGGCCGACGGAACGACCTCGGCCGCGGGCGAGGTCTTCGGCTACAATGAGATCACCCGGCAGTACCACGACCGCTACGGGCTGCCGGTGATGCACACCGAGACCAACATCGTCGAGGGCCCCAAGGGCGATGAAGCCGTCTACTGGCTGTGGAAGGAGTGGGCCAATGTGCTGCGCATCCGCAACGCCGGAATCCCGGTCCTCGGTTTCACCTGGTACTCCCTGACCGATCAGGTCGACTGGGACAGCGCGCTCCGCGAGGACAAGGGCAACGTCAACCCGCTCGGTCTCTATGACCTCGACCGCAACCCGCGCGCCGTCGGCAAGGCCTACAAGAAGCTGATCTCCAACTGGAGCCACGTGCTGTCCACCGAGAGCGCGTGCCTGACGCTGCCGGTCTTCAAGCCGTCGGAACAGGACGAACCGCTCGTGCAGGCGCAGCGGCGGCGCGCCCGCGACCTGCGGACCCCCAAGGGCAAGGACTCCAACACCAAGGACCCTTCGGAAGGAAACTAGGATGCGGTCTCCATGTGCGACGGTGCGGCGCCAGGCCGGGAACCGAGCGGCATCGAATTCGTTCACGACGCGGAAAGCTCGCTGCACGAGCCATCTCCATTGCGATGCCAATTGAAGGCGGGCGGTTCCAGATTTGACGTCCGATCCGGCCCGGCGGCTGGCCCGGCCCGCCTGCCTGAGAGGAGCGACCTTTCGTGAAATGGCTCCTGGGATGGATCGCGGGCCTGGCGACCGTCGCCCTGATGGGGGCCGCCGTGGTGGGGTTCGGCCTTTTCGA
>JBIOED010000163.1:0-6376 GCA_044445675.1 Caulobacterales bacterium
GGTCGGATGAGGGGTCTCTCAGATCGTGGGGACCGGCCCGAGCTCGTCCAAGGCCGCCAGGATGCGGGCCGCCACCAAGTCCGGCGCGCCACGGATCTCTTGGTTGCTGAATCGGAGCACGCGGAAACCCTTGGCGTTGAGCCAGGCGTCGCGGATCGCATCGCGCTGCGGATCGTGGAACGGCCCGTCCGCCTCGACCACCAGGCGATGCCTGAGGCAGAGGAAGTCCAGGACGTAGGGTCCCATGGGGACTTGGCGGCGGAACTTCAGCCCGCCGAGTCGCCGCTGGCGGAGCCGGCTCCACAACAGCCGCTCGGTCGCCGTCGGGTTGCTCCGCAGGGTCCGCGCCCTCTTGACCATCGCCGTGCCGTCCATGGCTCAGCTTAGGGGCGGCGGAGAGCGTTTTCGACCCCTCATCCGTCAGCCTGCGGCTGCCACCTTCTCCCACAAGGGGGAGAAGGAAGAGCAATATGCTTCCTTTTAAGTCTGATTATCGGACGCGCAAACTCCGCACCCGGCGGGGCAGTGTCACTTCGGGACCACCTTAAGCACCCGGCCCTGCTCGGCGTCGGTGAGCAGGTAGAGCGCCCCGTCGGGCCCCTGGACCACGTCGCGGATACGTTCGTGCAGGTCGTGGAACAGCCATTCCTCGCCCGTCACCCGCTCGCCGTTCAGCACCAGGCGCGAGACCCGTTCGCTGGCCAGGCCGCCCACGAACAGATTGCCCTTCCAGGCCGGGAACAGGCCCGCGGTGTAGAAGGCCATGCCCGACGGCGCGATCACAGGGTCCCAGTAGTAGATCGGCTGCTCCATGCCCTGCGCCTGGGTGAGGCCCTTGCCGATCAAGGCTCCGGAATAGTCCTCGCCATAGGTGATCACCGGCCAGCCGTAGTTCTTGCCGGGGCTAAGGACGTTGATCTCGTCGCCGCCGCGCGCGCCATGCTCCACCACCCACAGCCGGTGCGTCCAGGGGTTGATCGCCGCGGCCTCGCCGTTGCGCTCGCCATAGGACCAGATTTCCGGGCGCGCCCCGGCCTTGCCGGCAAAGGGATTGGTCTTGGGGATCGAGCCGTCCGGATTGATGCGCGCCATCTTGCCCAGGTCGTTGTCCAGCATCTGCGCGAGGTCGCGGCTCTGGAACCGGTCGCCGACCGTGACGAACAGGGTCCCGTCGGGCGCGAACACCAGCCGCCCGCCGATGTTGGCCGTCCCGGGCTTGGCCGGCGAGGCGCGGAAGATCATTTTCACGTCCTCCAGCCTGGGCGGGCCGGCCTCGCTGAGCCGGCCGCGGGCGACCGACAAGGCCGAGCCGCCGGCTGTGGGCGCCGAATAGGCCAGATAGACCCGGCGCGTCTTGGCGAACGCCGGGTCGAGCGCCAGGCCATAGAGGCCGAGCTGGCCGCCCTTGGCCACCGCCGGCACGCCGGACACCGGCGCCGAGAGGCCGCCGGTCTTGCTGACGATCCTCAGCCGTCCGGGGCGTTCGGTGACCAGCATGCGGCCGTCCGGCAGGAACGCCAGCCCCCAGGGGTTCACCAGCCCCCTGGCGACGGTGACCACGCGGTAGGCGGTCTGGGTCGCGACCTTCGGCGCGCGCGTCTGGCCGGGAAAGGCCGGCCGCTCGGCGAGCCGGTTGGGCGGCCGGGTCTCCTCGGATGCGGTTTGCGCCCGCGCCGCGGCGACGCCGCCCGCGGTGGCGGCCAGGGTGACGGCGGCCAGGGTGGCGGCGAGCGGCAGTCGGCGCATGAGCCTGTCCTTCGCTAGATCGGCCCCACGACGGCGGCCAGGGCCTCGTTCGGCGCGGCGCCTTCCAGATGGATCAGCGACCACACCGCATAGAACAACAGGGGCCAGCGCTGGCCGCCCGCCTGGGCGGTGAACGCGCCTCGCGCCGCCTCGGCTCCCACCACCTGGCGCACCGCCGCGACCTCGCCAATGCGCGCGGCGATGTCGCCGGCGCGCGGCGCGATCCAGGCCTCCACCGGCACGGTGAAGCCCTGCTTGCGCGCCCAGGGCTCGGCGGCCGGGCAGGCGGTCTCCAGCCATTTGCGCAACAGCCACTTGCCGTAGCGGCCCTGGATCTTGAAGCGGTCCGGCAGCGGAAAGGCGAACGCGGCCACGGCCCGGTCGAGGAAGGGCGTGCGCCCCTCCAGCCCGTGCGCCATCAGGCAGCGGTCGAGTTTCAGCAAAAGGTCGTTGGGCAGCCAGGTGGCCACGTCGGCCCACTGCGCCTGCTGCAGCGGCGTCAGCCCGGGCGGGGCCTGCGCCTCCGTCCGCCAGCGGGCCAGGGCGGCGGTGTCGGCGCCCCGCGGCTCGGCAGGCCGGCCGCCCAGCCAGCCCGGCCGCAGCGCGCGGCGATAGCGGCCATAGCCGCCGAACAGCTCGTCGCCGCCCTCGCCGGTCAGGACCACGGTGAGCGTCCCCTTGGCCGCCTCGGCCAGCTTGTAGGTGGGCAGGGTGGCGTAGTCGGCCGTCGGATCGTCCAGCGCCCAGGCGACCTGCGGCACGATGCGCCAGAAGTCCGCCTCGTCGAAGCTCGTCTCCCGCCAGTCGAGGTTCAGCGCGCGCGCCACCCGCTCGGCCTGGGCCCGCTCGTCCTTCGCGCCCCCTCTGCCGGTATTGGGCGCCTTGAAGCCGCAGGTGAAGGCAGTGACCGGCCGTTCGTTCAACCGCGCCATCAACGTCGCGATCGCCGCCGAATCGATCCCGCCAGACAGGAACAGCCCGTAGGGCACGTCGGAGCGCTGGTGGACCCGGACGCTGTCCTCCAGCACCGCGTCGAGCTGGCGGATCAAGTCTCCTTCTCCCCCTGCGGGAGAAGGTGGCCTGCGAAGCAGGTCGGATGAGGGGGCTCCGGGCGCCTCGGCGGACGCGGCGGCGGCTATCGCGCCGCGAGGGGAGGGCGACCCCTCATCCGTCCCCCTTCGGGCGACACCTTCTCCCGCAGGGGGAGAAGGGATCTTGAGCGGCAGGCGTCGCCAGTTGGCCACGATGCGGCCGTCGCGGATCTCGCAGACCTCGCCGGGGACCAGCCGGCGCAGGCCGTGGAACAGGGTCCGCGCGCCCAGCGTGTAGTTGAACGCCAGCAGCTCCCTGGCGGCCTCCTCGTCCAGCACCGTCTGCATCAGCCCGGCCTTGAAGAAGGCCCGGGGCTCGGAGGCGAAGGCCAGGCCGCCGGCGTGCTGCATGATGTAGAGCGGCTTGATCCCGAACCGGTCGCGCACCAGCCAGGTCCGCCCGTCGCCGCCAATCAGGCAGAAGGCGTACATTCCGCGCAGCCGGTCGAACGCCGCCTCGCCCTCCCGGGCGTAGAGGTGCAGCAGCGGCTCGAAGTCCGAGCCGGTGGCCATCTCTCCCTCCAGCCCATGCTCGCGCGCCAGCTCCACGTAGTTGTAGATCTCGCCGTTGCCGATCACCGTCGACCCGGCGGCGTGCAGCGGTTGCCAGCCGCCCTCCAGGTCGATGATCGACAGCCGGGCGTGGGCCAGCGCCGCCCCGGCCGCCTCCTCCACCCGCACCCCGTCCGGGCCGCGGTGCGTCAGGGCGCCGATCATCTGCGCGGCGCGCGCGTCGGTCCCGCCCAACTGGCCGGCGATGCCGCACATTCAGGCCGCCCCATAGTCGGCGAACAGCGTCTTCCATTGCGCCACCACCGCCGCCTCGGAGAACTCCGCCGCGACCCGCCCCAGGCCGCGCTCGGCGAGCTGCGCCGCCAGCCTCGGCTCGGCCAGCAGCCGGCGCACGCCCTCGGCCAGGGCCGCCGCGTCATCCACCGGGACCAGCAGGCCGTCGCGCCCGTCCTCGATCAGCGCCTTGGGCCCTTGGCTCGCCGCCGCCACCACAGGCAGGCCGTGCGCCCAGGCCTGGATCACCACATTGCCCAGCGGCTCGAACCGCGAGGGGAAGACGCAGACGTCCGCCGCCCGGTAGAGCGCCGAGGCGTCCGTCCGCCAGCCGAGGAACCGCACCCGGCTCTGCACGCCCAGCGCCTGGGCCATCGCCTTCAGCTTGGCGTCCAGCGGCCCGACGCCGGCGATCCACAGGTAGGCGTCGGGCAGCTCGGCCAGGGCCTGCAGGCTGACGTCGTGCGCCTTGGCCTCATGCAGCCGGCCCATGGCCAGCAGCAGCGGCGCGCCGGCCGGCGTCTGCAGGCTGGCGCGGTCCAGCGCCGGCCCTTGCGGCGGGGCGGCGGCGAAGTTGGGGATGCAGCGCACCCGCCCCGCTGGCCAGCCCTGGCCGACGATCCACTCGGCGATGTCCTCGGTATTGGCCACCAGCTCCTCGAAGCCGGCGTAGTATTTGAGGTTGTAGTAGCCGCCGAGCCGGCCGATCCGCGCCCACGGCCCCTTGGGCGTGTGCCGCGCCGCGCGGTTCATCCAGGCCAGCGCCAGCTTGGCGCCCTGCAGCCGCGCGAACCCCGCCGCCGCCGTCCTGGTCAGGATGTCCAAAGGGCCGCCGAACCGCAGCACCTTCACCGGCACGCCCGCCGCCCGCAGCGCCGCCTCCCGGCCCGGGTGGGCGCGGATCGCCGCGGCCTCCCCGACGCCGGCGCGTTTCAGCGCCGTCACGAGATCGACGAAGTAGGTCTCCGCCCCGCCGTCGCCGGCCGTTCCCAGAAGGTGCAGCACGCTCATATGGCGCGGAAACCTAGCCGGTCGGACGCGACGGCGCGAGCGGGAAGCGCGTCAGCCGCCGGCTTTCGCGCGGACCCTGGTCGCTGGCGATGACCGCCTTGGTCCCCGGGATGCCGGCGTCGCCGGCGTCGCCGATCTTCGCCGCGAAATGATTCCAGCTGTTCCAGCCCACCGAGGGGGCGCGGCGCGGCCCGGGCGGCGGCCGGCGCGGCATGCGGCGAATTGACCGGCGCCAGGCCGCCCAGAACCGCAGCCATACCAAGCCGTTGCCGCCGCGGCTTGGCATTTCCCCTGCGCTCCATCGCCCAGCCCTCCGGCCGCCGCCTGCCTGCGCAAGGCCGTATTGCACGGTCAAGCTGCGCCCACAAACGGCCTATATCGAACCCGATGGAGGGGCAGGCTTGGGGGAGCTCATGGCGGTTCGAAGACCGCAACGGAGGGAATTGCATGATCCAGCGTGCGCCGAAGGTGCTTATCGCGGGGGCGATGGTTTTGGGCGTGGTGAGCCTGGGAGGCTGCGCCACCAAGAAGTTCGTCAACGAGCAGGTCGGCCAGGTTTCGACCCGCGTGGACAGCGTTTCGGGCCGCGTCGCCGATGTGTCGGCCAAGGTCGCCGATCACGACACCCGGCTGGCCAGCCTCGACCAGAATACCCGCGACGCCCTGCAGCGGGCCGAAGCCGCCGGCAAGCTCGCCGAAGGCAAGTTCCTCTACCAGGAGGTGCTCACCGACGATTCGATGAAGTTCGGCGTGTCCAAGGCCAACCTCTCGCCCGAGGCGCAGGCCCGGCTTGACGCCTTCGTCGACAAGCTGAAGACCGACAACCGCAACGTCTACGTCGAGGTCCAGGGCCACACCGACGCCACCGGCTCCAAGCAGGCCAACTACCGGCTGGGCGAGGAGCGCGCCGAAGCCGTGCGCCGCTACCTCAACGAGCACGGCGTGGCGCTGAACCGCATCAGCACCATCTCCTACGGCGCCGACCAGCCGGCGGCCTCCAACACCAAGCGCGCCGGCCGCAAGGCCAACCGCCGTGTGGTGCTGATCGTCCTGGCCTAGGGCGAAGGAACCCCGCCGGTGGGCGCGAGGCCTGACCAGGCCCGCTTGGCCCAGTCGCGCCGTCGGCGGGACCGCCGGCGGCGCCTGCTCACCGGCGCCTTCAGCGCCGCGGGCCATGCCGCGCTCATCTCCGCGCGGCTGTTCGCCCGCGCCGCGCCGCCGCGCCCGCCGGATCGCGCACCGCTGACGGTGCAGCGGGTGGCCGACGCCCGGCCGCCGGCGCCCGAGGTGACCGCGCCGCCCGCCGCCGCGCCGCCGTCTCCGGCCCAGGCCCCGGCTCCGCGCCGCAACCTCGCCCGGCGCACCCATGCCCGCCCCGATGTCGACCCGCTGCCGGCCGGCGAGGGCGACACCGACGGGACCGCCGAGCTCAGCGACGCCCAGCTCGCCTCGGCGTCGGCGGCCGGTTCCGGCGCGTCCGGCCGCCCTTGCGACATGGCCCAGCGGCTGCAGGCCGCCTTGCGCAAGGACGCCCTGGTGCAGGCCGCGGTGGCCGGGGCGGGCCGCGCCCCCGGGTCGGCCGGCAAGGCGCTGTTGGTCTGGAACGGTGACTGGGTCCGCAGCCGCGGCCAGGAAGGCAATGGCCTGGCTGCCGTGCGCGAGGCGATCATGTGGGAAATCGCCTTCGCCCCGGAGGCGTGCCGCGCCGAGCCGGTGCATGGCCTGGTGCTGTTCTCCCTGAA
>JBIOED010000164.1:0-6268 GCA_044445675.1 Caulobacterales bacterium
CCAGACCCGCCGGGCCTGCGCCATGTGCCTGCGCGCGTCGGTCTGGCGGCCAGCCCTGGCCTCGGCTTGCGAGAGCACCTTCAGGGCCAGCGCGTCCTGCGGCCAGGCCGCCAGGCTGGTGTTGGCCTCGCGGATGGCGTCCTCGGTCCTGCCGGCGGCGAGGTCGGCGGCGGCCAGGCTGCGGCGCACCGGATACCACCAGGGCGGCGGGTCGAAGTTGTCGGCGAAGGGGTAGGCCTTCTCCTGCCGCGCGGCGGCGCGGGCGAACAGCTCGGCGGCCCTGGCGGGCGCGTGTGTCATCAGGGCGGCGCGACCATAGAGCACGTCGCTCGCGATGCTGGCGATGTCCTCATTCCCTTTCTGGTGGGTCTTCAGCGCCAGGGCTTCGAGCATGAGGAGTAGATCGGCTTCGCGATGGGCGCCCTCTGCATCGCCCTTCGCCGCGTAGGCCTCGCCGCGGGCATAGTGGCGATAGATCTCGACGACTCGCGGCTCGCCCGGCTCCGCGGTCATGGCCAGCGCCCGGGTCGGGTCGTAGCGCCCGTAGGCGACCAGACGTTTCGCATCGGCGGTCGCGCGCCGGTTGGCGGGGCTTTCGATCCGCGAGACGCCGGACGGGAGCGCGACCGCGCCCCGGTCGAAGGCGGCCGGAAAGGCCACCGCCGCATGGTCGGCGTACTTCAGCGCAAGCCGCCGGTCGCCGGACATCAGGGCGCCGGCGAGGCCAAACGTGTAGTTGTGCAGGTAGTACATCTGGCTCGACAGCGGGCCGGCGTAGGCCAGCTCCTTCTCCACGTCGGCGTCGACCTTCAGGGCCTGCGCATCGACCACCGCGACGCGCTCGTACTGGCCCACGTGCATCAGGGTGTGGGCGGCCATGTGCACCAGGTGGCTGGCGCCGGGCGCCAGGGCCGCCAGCCGGTCGGCATAGGGCAGGGCGTCGGCCGGGTGGCCGGCGAACTCGGTGGCGTGGATGTAGTAGTGGATCGCGGCGGTGTCGTCGGGATGGCGGGCGAGGATGTCGCGCAACAGCGCCTCCGAGCGCGGGACGCCGGACTTGTCGTCGCGGCGCGCGGGGACCAGCAGGGCGTGGACCGCCAGCTCGGCGATCTCGTCGTCGCCCGGGAAGCGGCGGGCCATGTCGTCCATCGCCGCGCCGTAGAGGGTGTCGCGCCTGGCGTCCGGCGTGTCCTTGCCGTAGCGGACCTGCAGGGCGGAGATCAGGCCCTCGGCGCGGAGGTCGCCCGGCTTGACCAGGGTGCGGGCGCGCTCGGCGTGGACCAGGGCCAGGGCGGTCTGCTGCGGCGTGACGCCGTAGTTCAGGGTGGGGCCGAGGGAGAGCGCAAAGCCCCATTCGCAGAGCGCGCAGTTGGGGTCGAGGGCGGCGGCCTTGGCGAAGGCGGCCGTGGCCTCGTTGTGGTCGAAGGCGTGGTAGAGGTTGAGGCCTTCGTTATACCAGGCCTGGGCCTGGGCGTTGGTGGTGTCAGCGGGCGAGGCGCCGTTGCCGACGCCGGCCAGCATCACCGCCTGCGCGGCGCCGACGGGCCGGGCCGAAAGCTGCTCCGCGCCGCAGATGTAGCCGACGCCGAGTTGCGTGGCGTCGGCCCCGACCACGGAAGGGGCGGCGAACGCCAGGGCGGCGATGGCGGCGGCGGCTTTCACGGCGGAGTCTCCTGGCTCGTCGCGGCGAGCGTCCGTCGTTTACGCCGTCAGGGCAAGCCGGTCAGTTGGTGTACTCGTGCGCCTCATTCCGCGTGCAGGCCTTTACCGGCTGGGGGTCTTCCTGCTGGTGGCGGGTCCAGCACTCCTTGAAGACGGAACAATAGCAGACGTCGATCTGCCAGGTCTGGGCCGAGGCGTTGACCATGCGCCACCACCGGCTGTTCTCCGGGGTCTCCGGGAACTGGAAGATGAATTGCGTCGTGTTGGCCGGGATGAAGCGGGTCTTCATGACGTTCTTCAGCGGCTTGAGGGAGGCCATGGCCGCGTGGGCGTCCTTGGCGCCGACAGCGCTCGCGATCAGGTCTTCGATCGAGCTCGCGTAGTGGTCGCCGACCCTGATGGTCAGGCTCTGTTCGTGCGCGGGGCCGACGCCGTGGTTCATCAGGTCGATCGAGAAGCGATGGCCGCCCTCCGGCGTGCCGTTGCTCGGCCCAAAGTCGAGGTACGGGTAGGAGTTGGCCTGGACCAGGCGATCCATCGCGTCGCCGTGATGGACGGCGATGACGATGGAGCTGATCGAGACCACCAGCGCCGATATGGAGGTCACCCACTCCAGCCAGCGGGGCAGGCCGCCGCCGTGATGGGCGTGCGGCGCGTGGATTTCAGGCGGCGTTTCCAGCGACATGGGGCCGAGCTAAGCGAATCGGCCCGGCCGGGCAAGACGGACGCGTCCAGGACGCCGGCGCGCGAGGCCCGCATTCGCCAA
This sequence comes from Caulobacterales bacterium, assembly GCA_044445675.1. Taxonomy (GTDB): domain Bacteria; phylum Pseudomonadota; class Alphaproteobacteria; order Caulobacterales; family Caulobacteraceae; genus Phenylobacterium. The sequence continues at coordinate 2,429 of JBIOED010000164.1, forward strand.
AGGCTTCAGCCGGCGAGCCCGATCAGCCCCGAAGCCACGATGGCTGGGAACACGGCCCGAAGGCGCACAGGGGCATGGCGAATCTACCCGCTGATCACCGGCGGCTTGAACTGGCCGGTGGGCGAGCCGGTGAACACCTCGTAGCCGGTCTCGGTGACGCCGATGGAGTGCTCGCACTGGGCCGACAGCGACTTGTCGCGGGTGACCGCCGTCCAGCCGTCGGCCAGCAGCTTCACCTGGTGCTTGCCGAGGTTGACCATCGGCTCGATGGTGAAGAACATGCCCGGCCGCAACAGGTCGCCCGTGCCGCGCTGGCCGAAGTGCAGGATGTTGGGCGCGTCGTGGAACACGCGGCCGACGCCATGGCCGCAGAAGTCGCGGACCACCGAGCAGCGCATGGACTCCACATAGGTCTGGATGGCGTCGCCGATGTCGCCGGTGCGCGCGCCGGGCTTCACGGCGGCCAGGCCGCGTTCGATGGCCTCGTAGGTGACGTCGATCAGCCGCTTGGCCCGGGGCGCCACCGGCCCCACGCCATACATGCGGCTGGTGTCGCCGTGCCAGCCGTCGACGATGACGGTGACGTCGATGTTGGCGATGTCGCCCTCGCGCAGCACCCGCTCGCCGGGAATGCCGTGGCAGACCACATGGTTGGCGCTGATGCAGACGGTCTTGGTGTAGCCGCGGTAGCCCAGGCAGGCCGGCAGGGCGCCGTGGTCGAGGATGAACTCGCGGGCCAGGGTGTCGAGGCGCTCGGTGACCACGCCGGGGACCACGTGCGGGGTCAGCATGTCGAGGCATTCGGCGGCGAGCCGGCCCGCAACCCGCATGCCTTCGAAGTCGGCGGCGGTGTGAATCTTGATCTGGCCGGTGCGGAACTCGGCGTCGGCCAAGGCCAGAGAGGGCGTGTCGGTGTCGGCCATGGTGTCCGTCCCGCGGCCGAGCCGCGCTGCGCTGAAGGGTCTGGCCCTATGTCGCAACGATACCACGAAAGTTCAACGGCGGCCTAAGGGCGGCGTCAGGCGCGGACCTGCCGGGTGTTGCTCCAGACGACCTGGGCCACGCCGACCAGCGCCAGGATGGCGCCATAGGCCACCCAGCGCTTGTCGCCGACCATGAAGCCCACCCTGAACGCCAGGTTCAGGCCCTGCAGCACCCAGACGCAGCCCATGGCCACCAGCGCGAGGCCCAGCAGGCTCGAGACGATCCGCATGACGATGTTGAACGAGGCCTTCATCCGCCGTCTCCCCCAAGCGATCTTGCCGCGAGCCGTTCTCGCTCAGCTTTCAGCGTTCGGCCAGCGGAAGTTGCGAGGCGCCGAGCCAGGGGACAGGGCGGGCGATCCGCACGGCCTCGCGGCTGACCTCGCAGGCGTAGGCCAGCACCTCGACGCCGTTGGCGGCGGCTTCGGCGAGGCCGCGGGCGTAGGCGGGGTCGAGGTCGTGGCAAGCGGCGAAGGCGTCGCAGTCGGTGCGCTGGACGACGAACAGCATCACCGCGCGATGGCCCTGCTCGACCATGGCGGTGAGCTCTCTCAGGTGCTTCAGCGAACGGGCCGCCACGCAGTCGGGGAACTCGGCCAGGGAGCCGGCGCGGCGTAGGTGGCAGTTCTTGACCTCCAGCCAGCAGGGCGCGCGGCCGGGGCCTTCCAGCAGGAAGTCGACGCGGGAATTGGCGCCGTAGTTCACCTCGCGGCGGTGGGTGGCGTAGCCGGTGAGTTCGGGGATGGCGTCGGCGGCCAGGGCTTCGGCCACCAGGCGGTTGGGGTGCAAGGTGTTGACGCCGACGAGGCCGCCGTCGGCTTCCACCAGCTCCAGGGTGAAGGCCAGCTTGCGCTTGGGGTTGTCGGCGCGGGAGACGTAGGCCCGAAGGCCCGGCGTGTTGAGGCCCAGCATGGCGCCGGGGTTGGGGCAGTGGGCGGTGATCTGCCGCCCATCGTCGAGCGCCACGTCGGCGAAGAAGCGCTTGTAGCGGCTGACCAGCACGCCGGGGATCAGTGGGGCAGGGAAGTTCATCGGCCTCGGTCGGCTGGGGTGGGCAGGCGTTGGTCTTAAGGCGCAGGCCGGACCCGCGCCATGCCCTGCGCCGCGGGGGTCAAACCAGGAGCCTGGCGCCGATCGCCAGGATCAGGGCCGGCGGCATCACCAGGCAGCCGGCTTTCAGGAAGCGCCAGAAGCCAACCTCGCCGCCCTCGCGGCGGATGGCGGTGAGCCACAGGATGGTGGCCAGCGAGCCGGTGATCGACAGGTTCGGCCCCAGGTCGACGCCGATCAGCAGGGCGTCGACCACCGTCCGTGGCGGATGGGCCTGGGCGAGCGCGGTGCTGGCGATCAGGCCGGCGGGCAGGTTGTTGGTCAGGTTCGAGGCCACCGCCAGCAGGCCGCCGGCGCCCGCGGCCGCGCCGGGCGTGGAGGCCTGCGCCGCCGCTTTGAGCAGCCCGGCGAGGGCGGCGATCACGCCGGTGCGCGCCAGGCCCTCCACCAGCACGAAGAGGGCGGCGACCAGCGGCAGGATGCCCCACGACACTCCCCTGAGGATCGGCCACGGCGCGGCGCGGCGGCGGACCAGCACCACGGCGGTGGTGAGCAGGCCCAGGACGCAGGTCGGCAGGCCGAGCGGCCGGTCCAGGGCCGACACGACCAGCAGGCCGACGGCCGTCACGCCGATGCCGGCGAGCGCTGTCCAGCCGCCGGGCGACAGCCTGGGCTGGTCGACCTCGACCTCGCAGCGCCCGGCGAGCTTGGCGGCCTCCACCCATCGCAACACGCCGAAGGTTGCGGCGACCGACAGCGCCGAGGGCAGGGCGAAGCTCGCCAGCCAGCGGCCGAGCGGCGGGGTGTGGTCGCCGTAGAGGACCAGGTTGGCCGGGTTGGAGATCGGCAGGACGAAGCTCGCCGCATTGGCGATGAAGGCGCAGATGAACAGATAGGGCAGCGGATCGGCCTTGGCCTTACGGGCGGCGGCGAACACCGCCGGCGTCAGCACCACCGCGGTGGCGTCGTTGGACAGGAAGGCGGTCACCACCACGCCGACGCCATAGATCAGCGCGAACAGGCGCCGGGGCGAGCCCCTGGCCCGGTTGACCGCGAAGGCCGCAACCCAGTCGAAGAGGCCCTCGCGGCGCGCCACCTCCGACAGCAGCATCATGCCGATCAGGAACAGGTAGACGTCCAGGCCCTTGCCCACCGCCCGGGCGGCCTCGGCCGGCGACAGCAGGCCCAGCAGCAACAGCAGCGCGGCGCCGCAAACCGCCCAGATCCCCTCGGGCCATTTGAACGGCCGAACGATCACCCCGGCGGTGGCGACCGCGGCGATGGTCCAGGTGGCGGCGTTGGCCGTCGTCGGCGACATGCGCTTGTCTTCGTCCCGTGGTGTCAGGCTGCGGCCGCAACGGTGGCGTCGGGCTCGTACGGACGGGCGCAGGCGGGCCTGAGAAGGCGCGAGAACCGCCGCCAGGGCAACAGCCAAGCGCCCCGCAACGCGGGCCGCTTGCAAAGCCCGGCGGCGACAGGGCACGGTCGGCGGCATGGCCGACACCTCCCACGAACGCGTCACCGCCGCGGTGCTGATCATCGGCGACGAGATCCTGTCGGGTCGGACGCAGGACACCAACCTGCGCGACATCGCCCGCTACCTGGGCGTCCACGGCGTCGACCTGGCCGAGGCCCGGACCGTGCCGGATGTGCACGAGGAGATCGTGGGCGCGCTCGACGCGCTGCGCGCCCGCTACGACTATGTGATCACCACCGGCGGCATCGGGCCGACGCACGACGACATCACCGCCGACGCGGTGGCCGCCGCGTTCGGCGTCGAACTGCACGAGCACCCCGAGATCCTCGC
>JBIOED010000165.1:0-6225 GCA_044445675.1 Caulobacterales bacterium
ACCGGCGGTCGCGCGCCAGGCAGGCTGAAACGGCTCATCAGGCGGCCTTCGGGGCGTGGCCGCGCGCCGGCTGGCGGGCCAACCGCTCGACCAGGCTCTGGACGTCCTTGACGATTTTCGACTTGGGCCGATGGGTGGCGATCGGGCCGCCCAGGTTGACGGAGGCCGCCGCGGCCTCCCAGTCGGAGCTGACGCCGGCCTCGGCCTTGCGCTGCAGGGCCCGCTCGGCTTCCGCCATCGAGGGCGCGGGGCCGAACATGCGGGCGGCCAGGCGGTTGAGCACGATCTTCGGCTTCTCGCCCGAGCCGATGTCGCGCTCGATCTCGTCGGACAGCGAGCGCGCGGCGAGCAGCGCCGGCACCGTCAGTTCGGAGACCACCAGCACCTCATCGCAGCCGCCCAGCGCCTCCAGGCTCCAGGCCCGGCGGTGGCGCGGCATGTCGAGGATGACCCAGTCATAGCTCTCGCAGGCGATTTCCAGCATCCGCAGGATCGCCTCGCGCGGGACGGCGTCGAAGGCGAGCGGGTCGCGAGCGGCGGCCAGCAGGTCAAGCTGCTTGGTCACCGGGGTGACGAACGCCTGCAGCATGGATGCGTCCAGCCGCTCGGCGGCGGCGGCGAGATCGCCCAGCCGCATGGCCGGCGTCGAGCCGAGGTAGGCGGCGGCCGAGCCGTCGGCCAGGTTGAGGTCGATCAGGCAGACGCTCTTTTCCTTTGCCTGGCGCGCGCAGAGCTGGTTGGCGATCTCGATGGCCAGGGTGGTTGCGCCCGAGCCGCCGACCGCGCCGGTGACTGCCCAGCAGCGCGCCACGGCGCCCGCGGGCGCGGCAGCGGGGGCGGCGACCGCGGTCTTCTCCACCATCAGCGCGGCGATGGCGGCGGTGATGTTCTCCGGCGCATAGGGCGCGTCGAGCACGTCGGAGCGCGCCAGCCGCAGCAGGCTGCGCACCACGCTGGTCGGCAGGTGCGTGCCGACCAGCAGCACCGGCGGCGGCGCCGGGCAATGGGTCAGCGCCTCGATGCCGGCGGCCAGGGCCGGCGGCGCCCAGGCGTCGGCGTCGATGACGATCAGGTCGGCGTCGGCCTTGCCCACGCCCAGCAGCCGCTCAAGGGTTCCAAGCTCCAGCCGCGCGCCCTCCAGGGGCCCTTGGGCGAGCGCCTGGAGCGCGCCGCCGAGGACCAGGACGCGCCGACCGTGCAGGGGCTGGGTACTCATGGACGCTGTTACTTTCCGGAGGCCGGAGCTGTGGGAGTGATCTCGCCGCGCAATTGCCGCGAGGGCCGGGGCTCATCGACGGGGCCGCGCAGGTCGTGAGACATGGGCTTGTCGAGCGCATCGCCGTTGACCAGGAAGTTGGCGACGCCGGGCTCGATGCCGGCGATCGTGCGGTCCTTGTCGGCGTCGATCCGGCCCTGGGTCACGATGCGCGGGGTGACGATGACCAAGAGCTCGGTCTCGTTGCGCTGCCAGCGGGTCGAGCGGAACAGGGCCGACAGGATCGGGATGTTCCCCAGGCCCGGGATCTGGCTGAGCTGGTTGGTGTAGTTGTGCTGGAACAGGCCGCCGATCGCCAGGGACTCGCCGTCCTTCAGCTCCACCGTCGTGGAGGTGCGCCGCACCGTCAGGGCCGGGATGGTGACGCTGTTGAGGCGCAAGGTGTTGGCGGTGTCGAGTTCGCTGACCTCCGGGGTGACCGCCAGCCGGATCTCGCCGTCGTCCTGAATGGTGGGGGTGAAGTCCAGCTTCACGCCATAGGTGCGGAAGTCGATGGTGATCTGGTTGAGGCCGCTGGGCACCGGGAAGGGAAACTCCCCGCCGGCCAGGAAGCTGGCCTTCTCGCCCGAGAGCGCCACCAGGTTGGGCCGAGCCAGGGTGCGCACGATGCCCTTGGCTTCCAGCGCCGCCAGCTGGGCGTCGATGCTGGTGTGGCCCACATGCCCGACGACCCGCAAGGCCCCGCTGGGCGCCTGGTTGCCGATCAACCCCACCAGGGGCGGTTGCCCACCGACCGGCGTGGCCGGGGCGCCGACGATGTTGTTGCCGAAGGAGAAGTTGAAGGAGCCGTTGCTGATGGTGGCGCCCAGGCCGAGATCCTGCGAGGTGTTGCGGGTGGCCTCCAGGATGCGGACCTCCAGCACCACCTGGGTGCCGGCGACCTTCAGCATCGAGGTCACCCCGTCCGGCGCGAACTTCTCGGCGATGGCCTTGGCCCGCAGCGCAGCGCCGGCGTTCGAGGCGTTGCCGGTCAGCAGCACCCCCTCGCCGAAGCTCTGGACCTTGATGTGCTCGTTAGGGAGCGCCTGTTTGATGTCGTGCTCCAGCGCCGCGGCGTCGGCGCCGACCCGCACGTCGATCACTTCCATCAGCCGTCCGCCCGGACCGTAGACCAGCAGGTTGGTGGAGCCGGTGTCGATGCCGCGGACATAGAAGCTGCGGTCGGTGGTGGCGACTACCTCGGCGATGTCCGGCTGCGCGACGACGATCTTGGTCGCCGGCTCGTTCAGGCGGAACGACAGCGACTTGTCGCGCGGCACGCTGATGACGCGGCTCGGCGCGGCCTCGCTGGGCAGGGCGTCGGCGAAGGCCGGGGCGGCGGCCGCGCCGGCAGTGAGCAGCGCCACGGAGGCGCAGAGGGCGGCGGAGAGGGTGCGCGGCATGGTCATGGACTCCAGAGGGCTCATGCCGGGCGCATCGCGGACGCGATGTCGCCAGCGGTGGGGGCGGCCGGCGCCGGCGCCGGCGCGGGAGGCGGCGTGGCCTTTGGCCTGTGCGCGCGGCCCTTGCCCGATCCGCCGGGGCCGCCGTCGACGATGACGATCAATTTCGGGGCCGCCGGCTGGGCGGCGCCTGGCGCGCGGCGACGGACATAGGCGTGGACGGCCTGCGGCGCGCCGCCGCCCACGAAGTTGCCGGTGTGCATCGGCGAGGTCAGGGCGACCTCGGTGGAGCCGGTCTTGCGCAGGGCGAGGGAGAGTTTGCCGAGGTCGGCGGCGACCGCCAGCTTCTGAGCGTCGGGGACCGACACTTCCAGGGTGGCGGTGTTGGGGTTCTCGGGTTTGTTGGAGGTGAGGTCCTCGTTGAGATCGACCCCGAGCACCCGGACGTTCTGGATCACCACCTCCGAGACGTAACTGCGCGTCTGGGCCTGGGGCGTCAGGTCGCGCATCAGCACCACATCGACCCGGTCGCCGGGCAGGGCGTGGCCGCCCACGCCGGTGACGTCGGAGACCTTGATGGTGTAGGCGCGCATGCCGTCCTTGATCTCGGCGGCGATGGACGCGCGGGCGCCCGGGCCGGAGAGCTTGGAGGGCAGCAGCGGCTCGCGCGCCGCGATGGGCGTGAGCGCCACCGGCGGGCCGCCATGGTCCTGCGCCAGCACCTGGGCCACCGTCGTAAAGGCGCCCTCGGGCACCGCGTTGGACGGGAGCTTGAGGATCTCGACCTTGCCGGCGTCCAGGCGGTCGCCGAATTTCATCGCCGCCTTGGCGACGACGACCGGTTGGCCCGCGACGGGCGCCGACTGGGCGCTCGCCGCGTGGGGCAGCATGGTCTTGGCCACCACGAGGGCGCCGAGGCCGAACAGGGCGCAGGCCCCGAGACTGACGATGGTGACGACACGCATGAGGGAAAACCGTTCGCCGAAAAACCTTTTGAGATCGTGATCTTAGGGCGCGGACACTTGCGATATCCCCAACAAACCTAGTGAATGAAGTGTCAAGCTTGCCGAACGGTGAATCGCGCGCCGATTTGGGGGTCGGATGGCGCTTCGCTCAGGGGCCTGATGAGGCTAGTGTGCTGGATCTGAAGTTCGCCTGCTCCACGGGCCGCGCGCGGAGCGAACTTCAGATCCAAGACGCACACTAGAAACATAGGCTTGCTAGTGTCCTCCTCGATTCCGAAGTTCGCCAAAGCCTGCCGCAGGTGCTTGCGAACTTCGGAATCGGGACACTAGGTTCGCGCCCGCGCCGCGCGGTGCGGGCCGCCTCTGAGGCGAAACCGCGGGGATTTCGGAGGGACGACCATGAAGATGCGCCGGCTGGGGACCTCGGGCCTGAAGGTCAGCGAGGTGGGTCTGGGCTGCAACAATTTCGGCATGCGGATCGACCAGCAGGCGACTCAGGGTGTGGTGGACGCGGCGCTGGACGCCGGCATCACCTTTTTCGACACCGCCGACATCTATGGCGGCACGAAATCGGAGGAATTCCTCGGCAAGGCGCTGGGCAAGCGGCGGCCCGACATCACCCTGGCCACCAAGTTCGGCATGCGCATCGGCGACGACCCGCGGCGGATGGGCGGCTCGCGGCGCTGGATCATGCGCGCGGTGGAAGACAGTCTGACCCGCCTGGGGACCGACTACATCGACCTCTACCAGTTCCATTCGCCCGACGCCGACACGCCCATCGACGAGACGCTGCGCGCGCTCGACGACCTCGTGAGCCAGGGCAAGGTCCGCTATATCGGCAACTCCAACTTCACGGGCTGGCAGATTGCAGATGCGGATTGGACGGCCGCCGGCGGGACGCGGTTCGTCTCCGCGCAGAACCTCTATTCCTTGCTGGAGCGGAAGGTGGAGTTCGAGGTGCTGCCGGCCTGCGAGCATTTTGGCCTGGGCTTCCTGCCGTTCTTCCCGCTGGCCTCGGGCCTGCTTAGCGGCAAGTACCGGCGGGGTGAGACGCCGCCGGAGGGCACGCGGCTCGCCGCCTGGGGTTCGCGCGGCGCCGCGGCGCTGAGCGACCGGAACTTCGACAAGGTCGAGGCGCTGACCCGCTGGGCCGAGGACCGCGACCATACGATCCTCGAACTCGCCTTCGCCTGGCTGCTGGGCCACCCGGTCGTGTCCTCGGTGATCGCCGGCGCCACCTCTGCCGAGCAGGTCAAGGCCAACGCCGCCACCGCCGCCTGGGTATTGACGCCGGACGAGGTGGGCGAGGTCGGCAAGCTGATCGCCTGACCGGAGCATGTACGACCTCCTCAAGGGCCTGCGGGTCGTCGAAGGCGGGGCGTTCGTGGCGGCGCCGACCTGCGGGCTCTACCTGGCCCAGATGGGCGCCGAGGTGGTCCGCTTCGACGCGATCGGCGGCGGGCCGGACTTCCGCCGCTGGCCGCTGGCCGACAACGGGTCGAGCCTCTACTGGGAGGGGCTGAACAAGGGCAAGAAATCGATCGCCCTGAACCTTTCGAGCGCTGCGGGCCGCGAGATCGCCCAGCGGCTGGCCACCGCGCCGGGCGACGACGCCGGCCTTTTCGTCACCAACTTTCCGGTCGAAGGGTTCCTGTCCTACGAGGCCTTGAGGAAGCTGCGCGCCGACCTGGTCTGCGTGCGGGTGATGGGCTGGGCCGACGGCTCGCAGGGCATGGACTATACGATCAACGCCGCGCTCGGCCTGCCGCAGATGACCGGACCCGTGGACGACGCCCGGCCGGTGAACCACGTGCTGGCGGCCTGGGACCTGCTCACCGGCGCCTATTGCGCCTTTTCCCTGGTCGCCGCGCTGCTGGCGCGGACCCGGACCGGCGAAGGCCGCGAGATCCGCTGCCCCCTGTCCGACATCGGCGCGGCGACCCTGGCCAATCTCGGCTTCACGGCCGAGACGATGCTGGCCGGCCGCCAGCGCCCGCGCATGGGCAACGACACCTTCGGCGCCTTCGGCCGCGACTTCACGACCCGCGACGGCCAGGCGCTGATGCTGCTGGCGATCACCCCCAAGCAGTGGTCGAAGGCGCTGGAGGTCCTGGGGCTGTCGGCCGCCGTCGCCGCCCTGGAGTCCGAAGTCGGCGTCTCCTTCGCGACCGACGAGGGGCTGCGCTTCACCCATCGCGCGCGGCTCTATCCGCTGTTCGAGCGCGCCTTCGCCCAGCGTACGGCGGCCGAGCTGGGCCCGGCTTTCGACGCGGGCGGGGTCACCTGGGGCGCCTACCAGCCGCTGGAGGCGGCGTTGCAGGACCCGCGGCTCTATAAGGACAATCCGCTGTTCGAGGCCATCCTCCATCCGAGCGGGCTCAGCTACCCTGCGCCTGGCGCCATGGCGACCCTCCCGCAGGACCGGCGCGGCCGCGTGCAGCCGGCGCCGCGGCTGGGGCAGCACACCGACGAGGTGCTGGCCGAGGTCCTGGGCCTCTCCGGCGGCGAGATCGCCCGGCTGCATGACGACGGGACGGTGGCGTAGAGCGCCACCTCCAGAAGTCCCAGGCCCTTGTCGTCCAGCGGCAAACGCCCTTCTCCC
>JBIOED010000166.1:0-6145 GCA_044445675.1 Caulobacterales bacterium
GCTGACCGGCGGCCGCGGCGCCGACGTGATCTACGATCCGGTGGGCGGCGACGTCTTCGACGAGAGCCTGCGCTGCATCGCCTTCGGCGGCCGCATCCTGTCCATCGGCTTCACGTCCGGCCGCCTGCCGGTGCTGCCGGTCAACATCGCCCTGATCAAGGGCTTCTCGCTGATCGGCGTCCGCGCCGGCGAGTACGGCCGCCAGTTCCCGCAGAGGGGCCGCGAAAACCACGCGGCCATCTGGAAGCTCGCCGAAGAGGGCAAGGTAAAGCCTCGCGTCGACGCGGAATACCCCCTCGCCGACTGGCGCGCCGCCTTCGACTCGCTCGCCGACCGCAAGGTCATCGGCAAGACCATCGTGCGGCCGGATCTGTAATCTCCACTGTCATCACGGAAAGCGCGCGGCGCTTGTCCGGACCCATGAACACGAAGCTCTCTGGCTGATCTCGGACGCCAGTGTCTATGGGTTCCGGTCTTCGCACGCCTTCACAAAGAAGATCGTCATGGCCGGCCCTGTGCCGGCCACCCAAGATCTCCGCGCCGCCGAATTCAGCCGGAGCCTCGCCGCGGCCAACCGCTGTCTCCCGTGTTCATGGGTGGTCGGGACAAGCCCGACCATGACGGCGGATAGGGAGAATCGGGGGTTTGACTGAATCCAAGGCGCGTTCACCCGATTGCCCTGTCACGGAAAGGGGTTGTGGTTGACACCGCCCTTCGCTTCCCCTATCCACCGCGGCTCGATTTTCGACCCCGGAGCCTTCCGTGAAGCGGACTTTCCAGCCTTCCCGTCTCGTCCGCGCCCGTCGCCACGGCTTCCGCCTGCGCATGTCCACCAAGAACGGGCAGAAGGTGCTGGCCCGGCGCCGCGCCAAGGGCCGCAAGCGCCTGAGCGCCTGAGCCTGAGACTGCGCTAAGGTGTCGGCGTGCCCGACTCCTTGCCCAACGACAGCGCCACCTTCAAAATCGAACGCCTGAGAAAGCGCCCGGACTTCCTGGCCTGCGCCCAGGCCGCCCACTGCGCCCGCGGCGCGGTGCTGATCCAGGCCCGGCCGCGGGACGCCGAACCCCTGGTCCGCGCCGGGTTCACCGCCACCAAGCGGATCGGCGGGGCGGTCGAGCGCAACCGCGCCAAGCGCCGCCTGCGCGAGGCCGCGCGGCTCTTGCTTCCCGGCCTGGCGTCCCCAGGTTTCGACTATGTGTTCGTCGCCAGGGGCGGCGTGACATCACGCCCCTGGCCGCGTTTGCTTGACGATGTGAAAAGCGCGCTGTTAAGGCTCGCCGCCGACCGCGACCGCCCTGCGACGTAAGGGCCCTTCTCTCCTAGACGGACCGCGTCCCCTCCATGCAAGACGATTCCAGCCGCAACACGATCATCTTCCTCGTGTGCGGGCTCGTGATGTTCATCCTCTACAACCAGTTCGTGCTGGCCCCGCAGCAGAAGCGGCTGGAGGCGGAGCGCAGGCTGCATCCGCCCGCCGCCACGGCGGCTGCGGCGACCCCGGGCGCGCCGGCGCTCACCGCGCCGCCCGCGGTGACCCGCGCCGCGGCCCTGGCGGCCAGCCCGCGCGTGCCCGTGGCGACCCCGGCGCTCAAGGGCTCGATCTCGCTGCGCGGCGCCCGCCTCGACGACCTCTTCCTCACCCAATACGCCCAGACCACCGCCAAGAATTCGCCCCCGGTGGAGATGCTGCGGCCGGAAGGCACGGCCTTCCCCTGGTTCGTGGACTTCGGCTGGGTCGGGCAGAACGTGCCGGGCCTGCCCGGGCCGACCACGGTCTGGACGCTCGCCCAGGGCTCGACCCTGGCGCCCGGCCAGCCGGTGGTCCTGACCTATGACAACGGCCAGGGCCTGACCTTCACCCGCAAGATCGCGGTGGACGACCACTACATGTTCACCCTGACCGACACCGTGGCCAACACCGGCGCCGGCGCGGTCACCCTGGCGTCCTACGGCTCGGTGCAGCGCCAGGGCGTGCCGCCGGAGATCGGCAGGACCGGGATCGTCCACGAGGGCTCGATCGGCTGGCTCGACGGCCGCGTGCGCGCCTTCAAGTACAAGGACCTGTCGAAGAAGGGCGCGCAGCCGCAGGAGTTCAACTCCACCGCCGCCTGGACCGGCATCACCGACAAATACTGGCTGGCCGCCCTGATCCCCAACCCGGCCGAGCGGGTCCACGCCGTCTACCGCGACGCCAAGGCGGGCAATCTCGACGTCTACGAGGCGAACTACACCGGGCCCGCCACCACCGTCGCTCCTGGCCAGCAGGTGACCTCGACCCAGCGCCTGTTCGCCGGCGCCAAGACCGTCCCCCTGCTGCAGGCCTACGAGAAGAACCTCGGGATCGCCCACTTCGACGACGCCGTCGACTGGGGCATGTTCTGGTTCTTCACCCGCCCGATCTTCATGTTCCTGGAGTTCATCTACGCCCACGTGGGCACCTTCGGCATCGCCATCCTGCTGCTCACCGTCTGCGTGCGCGTGGCCTTCTTCCCGATCGCCAACAAGCAGTACGAATCGATGACCAAGATGAAGAAGCTGCAGCCGATGCAGGAGGAGATCCGCAAGCGCTTCAAAGAGGATCCGGCCAAGCAGCAGCAGGAGATCATGGCGCTCTACCAGCGGGAGAAGGTCAATCCGCTGGCCGGCTGCCTGCCGATCGCCCTGCAGATCCCGGTGTTCTACTCGCTCTACAAGGTGCTCTCGGTGACCATCGAGATGCGGCATGCGCCATTCCTGGCGTTCGACGACCTCTCGGCGCGCGACCCCACGACCATCTGGAACCTGTTCGGCCTGATCCCCTGGAACCCGGCGCACGCGCCGCTGATCGGGCCGATCCTCGACACCACCCTGCACCTGGGCATCCTGCCGCTCTGCTACGGCTTCACCATGTGGCTGACCACCTCGATGAGCCCGCCGGCCGGCGACCCGTCGCAGCAGAAGATCTTCCAGCTGATGCCGCTGATCTTCATGTTCATCATGGCCCCCTTCGCCGTGGGCCTGTTGATCTACTGGACCTGGTCCAACGTGCTGACCACCATCCAGCAGTACGTGATGATGCGCCGCTTCAAGGTCGACAACCCGATCGACCGCATCATCGCGCGCCTGACCGGCAAGGCCGCGCCCGGATGAGCGACGGTGCGGTAAGCGAGGTCTTCAGCGCGGACGAGCTGGAGGCCGCGCGCGTGCTGTTCGCCCACGAGGTGAGCTTCATGATGGGCGCGGTGACCATCGCCGGCCTGCCCCCCGCCGACCTGCCGGAGGTGGCCTTCGCCGGCCGCTCCAACGTCGGCAAAAGCACCTTGATCAACGCCGTGGCGGGCCGGCTGCACCTGGCGCGGGCGTCGAACTCGCCCGGCCGCACCCGCGAGGTGAACTTCTTCGTCGCCGACCAGAAGCTGCGGCTGGTGGACCTGCCGGGCTACGGCTTTGCGCGCGCCTCCCGCGGCGACGTGAAGAAGTTCCAGAACCTCGGCCGCGACTACCTGCGTGGCCGCCCGAACCTGAAGCGCGCCTACCTGCTGATCGACGCGCGCCACGGCCTGAAGGACGTCGACACCGAGGCCCTGGACGCCTTCGACGTGGCGGCGGTCTCCTACCAGATCGTGCTCACCAAGGCCGACAAGCTGAAGCCCGCCGAGGTCGAGGCGGTCACCGCCCGCACCCTCGCCGCCATCGCCAAGCGCCCCGCCGCCTTCCCCCGCGTGCTGGCCACCTCCGCCGAAAAAGGCGAGGGCATCCCCGAGCTGCGCGCCGAAATCGTCGCGGCCTGCCTGCCTCTCCCGCAGTAAGCTCCTACCTCCCCCGCGCAGCGGCGGGAGGTAAGGCTAGCCGGACGCCGCGTCATCGCGCTACCAACCCGCCATGCTCACCACCGAAACCCGCACCGTCTATGACCAAGACCTCAACCTCTTCCGCGACCAGGTCCGGAAGTTCTACGCGCGTGCGCTGATCCCGCACCTCGACCGCTGGGAAGAGGAAGGCGTCGTGGACCGCGGCTTCTGGCTGGCGGCCGGCGAGGCGGGGCTGCTCTGCCCGCAGGTCCCGGAGGAATACGGCGGCCTCGGCGTCGACTACCGCTACAACGCCGTGGTCGGTGAGGAACTGTCCTACGCCGGCTCCAGCGCCGGCATCACCCTGCAGTCCGACATCGTCGTCGACTACATCATCAACTACGGCTCCGAGGAGCAGAAGCGCCGCTGGCTGCCGGGCATGGCCTCCGGCGAGGTGATCACCGCCATCGCCATGACCGAGCCGGGCGCCGGCTCCGACCTGCAGGGCGTTCGCACCACGGCCCGGCGCGACGGCAACCATTACGTGGTCTCCGGCTCGAAGACCTACATCACCAACGGCCAGAGCGCCGACCTGATCGTCGTGGTGGCCAAGACCGACCCGGACGCCGGCTCGCGCGGCATCTCGCTGATCCTGGTGGAGGGCGACCGGGCCGGGTTCAAGCGCGGCCGCAACCTCGATAAGGTCGGCCAGAATTCCGCCGACACCTCGGAGCTGTTCTTCGAGGACATCCGCGTGCCGATAACGAACTGCCTGGGGGAAGAGGGCAAGGGCTTCGCCTATCTGATGAACCAGCTGCCGCAGGAACGCCTGCAGATCGCCATCGCCGGCCAGGCGGGCGCCCAGCGGGCCTTCGACGAGGCGGTGAAGTTCACCAAGGAGCGCAGGGCGTTCAAACAGACGGTCTTCGACTTCCAGAACACCCGCTTCACCCTCGGCGCGCTGAAGGCCAAGCTGCAGGCCGGCTGGGCGCACCTCGACTGGTGCATCGCCCGCCACCTGGAGAAGAAGCTGACCGCGGCCGAGGCCTCGGCCGCCAAGCTGTTCCACACCGAGCTGCAATGGGAGGTCTGCGACGCGGCCCTGCAACTCCACGGTGGCGCGGGCTACATGAACGAATACCCCATCGCCCGGCTTTGGCGCGACGCCCGCGTGCAGCGCATTTACGGCGGCACCTCGGAGATCATGAAGGAAGTCGTCGCCCGCTCGATCTGAGGTCTCATAGGGTCTGCAGGAGCACGACGAATACCGGCGCAGAGGCGATCCAGGCCACCGCCAGGGCGGTCCCGGCCTTGCGGTAGCGCCCGGCCTGCACGCCTTGCCCAAGGACCAGCAGGGCCGCCGCGATCGCCACGAACTCGCCGCCCGTCAGGCCGATCTCGCGCCAGGTCTCGCCCGGCAGACTGTCCTGCAGGCGCACGGCGAAGCCCGTGAAGGTCGCGACCTGCCAGGCGTCGACGAAACAGGCGTAGGCGCAAGGGACCGCCGCCAGCGTCAGGCCAAGGGCGGCGAGCCCGCGGTTCACGGCATGCGTCTCCTCGGGCCCAGGTCCTGGCGCAAGGCTTAGCATGGCCTCGCGAAGGTGACAGGGGCCGCGCGCTCCGCTATCGGAGCGCTCCGCACTGCAAAGGCTTCGAGACGCCCGTGACCGACCACAGCCAAGGCCAGGCCGAAAGCCAGGGATGGGCGACGGCCAAGACGCTGGCCGAGGCGCTGCCCTACATCCAGACCTACGACCGCTCGACGGTGGTGATCAAATACGGCGGCCACGCCATGGGCGAGGGTGAGGTCGCCAAGCAGTTCGCCGCCGACGCGGTGCTGCTGAAGATGCTGGGCCTGCACCCGGTGATCGTGCACGGCGGCGGCCCGCAAATCTCCGCCATGCTGGAGCGCGCCGGCGTCAAGTCGACCTTCATCGACGGCCTGCGGGTCACCGACGCGGCGACCATGGAGGTGGCCGAGATGGTCCTCTCCGGCGCGATCAACAAGGAGATCGCCAACTGGATCACGCTCGCCGGCCGGGAAGCCGATGTGCGCGGCGTGGGCCTGTCGGGCAAGGACGCGCGGTTGATCACCGTGGAAAAGGCCACCCGCACCCGCAAGGACCCGGATTCCCGGATCGAGCATGAGGTCGACCTGGGCTTCGTAGGCGAACCCCGGCGGGTCGATCCCAAGCTGATCGAGGCGCTGATCTACGCCGACGAGGACTACATTCCGGTGATCGCCCCGATCGGCGTCGCCGAGGACGGCCAGACCTACAACATCAACGCCGACACGGTGGCCGGCGCGCTCGCCGGCGCGCTGGGCGCCAAGCGCATGCTGCTGCTCACCGACGTGGCCGGTGTGCTGGACGCC
>JBIOED010000167.1:0-6066 GCA_044445675.1 Caulobacterales bacterium
CTGGTCGACCGCTATCGCGACGCGGGCCTCAAGGACCTGACGGTGAAGGTCTATGCCGGCGGCCGCCATGAGATGCTCAACGAGACCAACCGCGCCGAGGTGGTGGCGGACCTGACCGCCTGGCTGGAGCGCGTGGCGGGCTGACGCGCCCGCGGGCGCCGTGCTTAAGTGGGGCTCCGCGGACTTAAGACGCCGCGGCATTTGAGCAAAGCTATTTGGCGCGGGCGCAGACCCGCCCTGGGGGAACGTCCACGATGAGCAAACTGACCCATGTCGCCCTGGCCTCGGCCCTGGCGCTGAGCCTGGCGTACGGCGCGGCCGGCGCGGCGGCCCGGCCGGCCCCGCGGCCCGCGCCCGCCGCGGCGCCCTACAGGTGGCCGGGGCTGCCGCCCGGCGCGGTGGAGGAGATCGCGACCATGCGCGACGGGACGCCGCTCGCCGCCAACGTCTTCAAGCCCGCCGGAACCGGCCCGTGGCCGGTGGTCATGACCCGCACGCCCTACCTGAAGGACGGCCGCGTCGACCGGGAGCACGACCCCGACGGCTCCAAGATGCGCGAGGCGCTCGTCAAGCAGGCCAAACACTACACCGACGCCGGCTACGTCTTCGTGCTCCAGGACGTGCGCGGCAAGGGCCGGTCGAAGGGCTTCTACGCGGCGTTCGAGAACGATATCGAGGATGGCTACGACAGCGTCGAATGGGCCGCCGGCCGGCCGTGGAGCAACGGGCGCATCGGCCTTACCGGCGGATCCGCCATGGGCATTACCGCCAACGAGGCGGCCATGGCCGCGCCGCCGCACCTGAAGGCGGCCTATGTGGTCGTGGCGCCCTATGACCTGCTGCAGAACAGCTACATGGGCGGCGTGCTGAAGGAAAAGGACGTGCTGGGCTGGTCGAAAGGGCAGGGCGTCTCCGACGCGGTGCTCGACCAGCAGCGGCGACGGGTCACCGACGACGTCTTCTGGAACCGCTCGGCGATGAGCGCCAACCGCAAGTACATCGACATTCCGATCTACAATGTCGGCGGCTGGTACGACATCTTCAACCACGGCAATATCTCGAACTTCGAGTACCTGCAGAACCACGGCGCCAAAGGCGCGCGCGGCCAGCAGAAGCTGCTGATGGGTCCGTTCGGCCATGGTTCGCTGTCCGGTGACCTGACCTATCCGGGGTTCGACCGCCTGAACCTGGCCAGCGACCAGGAGATCCGCTGGTTCGACCACTGGCTGAAGGGCGTCGACAACGGCATCATGGATGAGCCGCCGGTCAGCTATTACATGATGGCCGGCGCCGAAAAGGGCCAGCTTTCCCCCAAGAACCGCATGCTGACCTCGGCCAACTGGCCGCCGGCCAACCGCGAGGTCCGCTACTACCTGACGCCGGACATGACGCTTGCCACCAAGGCGCCGGCCGGCGACGGCGTGAAGCTCAGCTACCGGTTCGATCCGGCCAACCCGGTCCCGACCGTGGGCGGCGCCAACCTGACCTTCGACCGCGGCCCGATGGACCAGCGCGCGATCCCGGCCCGGCAGGACTACCTGCGCTTCCAGACCCCGGCGCTGGACAAGGACCTGACCATCTCGGGCCCGGTGAAGGTCGAGCTCTACGGCGCCACCGACGGCCCCGACACCGACTTCATGGCCAAGCTGGTGGACGTCTATCCCGACGGCTACGAGGCCCTGGTGCTCGACGCCCCGATCCGCGCCCGCTTCCGCCACGGCCGCATGCCCGACGACGTGAAGATGATGACGCCCGGCGCGCCGGAGGAACTCGATATCGACCTGTGGTCCACCGCCATCACCTTCGAGAAGGGTCATCGGGTCGCGCTGCACATCTCGTCGTCCAACAGCCCGCGCTTCGAGGTGAACTCCAACACCGGCGAGCCGGCCGGGGAACACAGGCTGGCTCCGCGGGTGGCGGTCAACAGCGTCTACATGGACGCCGCCCATCCCTCGGCCCTGGTTCTGCCGGTGGTCTACCCGGACGGCAAATAGCGACGCGCGGGGTCTGTCCCACGCAGGGCGTGCTACCTCTCCTTTCCTCCTCCGTCGAGGCGGAAAGCTTTCAAGGCCTGCGCGTCATCCGTTGCGGTCGCTCGACAATTCTCCCTACAGCTTGTCGTCGGGGTTGGGGGCTTCGTCGGCGGCCTTGGCGGCGGCGTCTCTCTGCGCGCGCCAATCCTGGAAGCGTTCGTGGAAGTCGTCGCGGCGCTCGTCGCGGAACCGGCGGTATTCGCTGTCGTACTGCTCTTGCTGATGGCGCCGCCAGTCGGCGTAGTCGCGGTCGTGGCGCTTCATCTGCTGCTCGCGCCAGTGCAGGTAGTCCGGATCGCAGTCGTAGGCCCCCTCGGGGCCGGCCTCGGGATGGAACGCATAGTCGGCCGGAGCGCCGTACTGCTCGACGCCGCGATTGCGCCCGTCCATCTGCAGGTCGCCATAGGGCGCGCCGCCGCCGGCTGTCCAGGTCGCTCGGCCCTGGCGCTCGCCCGGTGAGCCGTGGCGCGGGTCGCCGCCGGCGTTGCGGCCCCCCCGGTGCTCGGCCTCCATGCCGTATTCCTGGCCCAGGCCGAAAAAGCCGAAGCGGCTGCCGCCCTCGTGGTAGCCCGGACGATAGTTCTGGTCGTGGCCGTATTGGACGCGGACCGGCCGGCCGCGCTGACGGTCGTAGCGATTGAGGTCGGCGTTCAGCCTGGCCTGGTCGGCGCGGAAGCCGGCGTCGTCGAACGCGCGGCCTTCTCGGCTGCGGCCCTGGCCGCCCTGGGCTTCGCGCTCCCGGCGGTCGCTGTCGCCGCCGCCGGCGGCGGGTCCGCTGAAGCCTCGGGTGTCGTCGCGGTTGGGCATGGCGGGGGTCCTTTCGCTGAAGCTCTGCTTGAGAGTATCAACGGGCGAATTCGACCAGCCGTTCCGAGATTTCGCGGGTCTTCAGGCGCGCCCGGCCACCGCCATCGCCTCCAGCGCCATCACGTCGGTGGCGTCGTCGGCGTCCATGATCTTCAGCAGGCGCGCCCGCGCCCGGTTCACCCGGCTCTTGATGGTGCCGAGCGCGCAGCCGCAGATCTCCGCGGCCTCCTCATAGGAGAGCCCCGCCGCGCCCACCAGGATCAGCGCCTCGCGGTGTTCGGCGGGCAGCTTCTGCAAGGCCGCCTGCAGCGAGCGCATGGCGACGCTCCACTCCTGAGTCGCCGGGGTCTTCAGGGTCCCGGCATATTCGCCCGTCTCGTCGCGCACCTCCCGGCGGCGGCGCAGCATGGTGGTGTAGTAGGTGTTGCGCAGGATCGTGAACAGCCAGGCGCGCAGGTTGGTGCCGGGCTCGAATTTCTCGCGGTTGGTCCAGGCCTTGATCAGGGTGTCCTGCACCAGGTCGTCCGCGTCGGAGCCATTGTGGCTGAGCGACCAGGCGAACGCCCGCAGCGCCGGGATCAACCCGACCACGTCGTCCCGCCAGTTGGGCATCGGGGTCATGGCGCCCTCGGTAATTCCGGCCGAAGGGCAAGGTCACCCTCCATCTGTCCGGCGGTCGATCAACGCGAGCCCTGGGCATCCGTTCCGGCCGATCGCCCGGCGAGAAAAAGGCGCTTTTTCCGAACCTTGTTCGCTCTTCGCGGTTGGCGCCGGGGCCGCGAATGCTTAGGTCTCGCCCTCGCGGGGGAGAGGCGCGCCCGGCCAGGGCGCGCGAAGAGGAGGCACATGAGCCAGTCCCAAGACCCGCAGGCCCCCGATCCGCAGGCTGATGGCCCGCAGGCGATCGGCCGTGCGCCGGCCGTCCCCCGTCAGGCGATGTCCCCGTCGAGCGCGGTCCACCGCTATCGCGCGGTGCGCCAGGCCACCGAGGCGCTGACCCGGTCGCTGACGCCGGAGGACCAGCTCGCCCAGTCGATGCCCGACGCCAGCCCCACCAAGTGGCACCTGGCTCACACCACCTGGTTCTGGGAGACCTTCCTGCTGGTCCCCAGCCTGGCCGGCTACAGGCCGTTCGACGCGCGTTTCCACTATCTCTTCAACTCGTACTACGAGGCTCTGGGGCCCCGGCAGCCGCGTCCGCAGCGAGGGCTGCTGACCCGGCCCTCGCTCGACGACGTGATGGCCTACCGGGCGCATGTGGACGAGGCGATGGGCGCGTTGCTGGCCGACGGCGCCGGCGGCCTCGCCGGCCTGGTCGACCTCGGCCTCGCGCACGAGGAGCAGCATCAGGAGCTGATCCTGATGGACATCCTGCACCTGTTCGCCCAGTCGCCGCTGCAACCCGCCTATGCGCCCCCCCGCGGCCGCGACGCCATCCTGCCCGGTCACCCGCCGGAGCCGCCGCGCTTCGTCGGGTTCGAGGGCGGCCTGGTCGAGATCGGCCATGCGGCCGACGGCTTCGCTTTCGACAACGAGGGGCCGCGCCACAAGGTCTGGCTGGATCCGTTCGAGCTCGCCGACCGCCTGGTGACCAACGGCGAGTGGCTGGCCTTCATGGCTGACGGCGGCTACCGGCGCCCCGAGCTCTGGTTGTCCGAAGGCTGGGCCCGCGCCCGCGCGGAGGACTGGGAGGCGCCGCTCTACTGGCGGCAGGGCCCGGATGCCGACGGCGCCTGGAGCGCCATGACGTTGCATGGCCTGCGCGCCCTCGACCCCGCCGCGCCGGTCTGCCACGTGAGCTTTTATGAGGCCGAGGCCTATGCCGCCTGGGCCGGCGCCCGCCTGCCGACCGAGGCGGAATGGGAGCATGCCGCGCAGGGTCAGCCGGTCGCCGGCAATTTCCTGGGCTCGGGCCGCCTGGAGCCGGCGCCGCCGCCGCCAGGGGCGGGCCTGCGCCAGATGTTCGGCGACCTGTGGGCCTGGACCCGCAGCGCCTATGCGCCCTATCCCGGGTTCAGGCCGGCGGGTGGCGCGGTCGGGGAGTACAACGGCAAGTTCATGGCCGGCCAGTTCGTGCTGCGTGGCGGGGCCTGCGTGACGCCTGCCGGCCACATGCGCGCCAGCTACCGCAACTTCTTCTACCCGCAGCAGCGCTGGATGTTCTCCGGCGTGCGCCTGGCCCGCGACGCGGCGCGCCAGGGCGAGGGCCACGTGAGCCGCGAGTTCGAGGCCGACGTCCTGGCGGGCCTCGCCCGGCCGCAGAAGGCGGTGCCGCCGAAATACTTCTACGACGCCGAGGGCTCGCGGCTGTTCGAGGCGATCACCGAACTGGCCGAATACTACCCCACCCGCACCGAGGTCGCGCTGCTCCGCCGCATCGCGCCGCAGATCGCCCGGCTGGTCTCGCCCGGCGCCGCCCTGGTGGAGTTCGGCAGCGGCGCCAGCGTCAAGACCCGCATCCTGTTGGACGCCGCCCCGCAGATCGGCGTCTACGCCCCCGTCGACATCAGCGTGGCGGCCCTGGACGCGGCCGCCGCCGCCATCCGGCGCGACTACCCGAAGCTTTCGGTGGCGCCGCTGCTGGAGGACTTCACCCGCGCGCTCACCCTGCCGGCGGCGGCGCAGGGACGCCCGGTCACCGGCTTCTTCCCCGGCTCGACCATCGGCAACTTCGATCCGCGGCAGGCCAAGGCGTTCCTGGCCGGAGCGCGCACCCTGCTGGGGAGCGGCTCACGGTTCCTGGTGGGCATCGACGTGGTGAAGGCCGGGCGCACCCTGGTCGCGGCCTATGACGACGCGCTCGGCGTCACGGCGGCGTTCGACAAGAACCTGCTGGCGCGGATCAACCGCGAACTGGAAGGCGACTTCGACCTCGACGCCTTCGCGCATCGTGCGCTGTGGAACGCGGCGGAGAGCCGCATCGAGATGCACCTGGAGAGCCTGAAGGATCAGCAGGTGCGGGTGGCGGGCCGGGCCTTCGGCTTCGCGAAGGGGGAGACCATCCACACGGAGAACTCCTACAAGTTCACCGTCGACCGGTTCGCCGACCTCGCGCAGGAGGCGGGCTGGACGCTGGAAACCAGTTGGCTCAGCGCGGAGCCCGCCTTCGCGGTGGTGTCGCTACTGGCCGACTAGCCGCGGTCGCGGCCGCGGGTGCGGCCGCCGCCGCGGCTGGCTTCGCCGCCCTTGCGGCCGGCGGAGGCCGCCAGGTCACGGTCCTTGGCGA
>JBIOED010000168.1:0-6048 GCA_044445675.1 Caulobacterales bacterium
CCCCGGCCACCCGGTTCGAGCCGGTCATCCGGTCCAGCATCTCGGCCGCGCCCGAGGCGAGCGCCACGATCGCCACCGCCACGCCATAGCGCCCAGGCGTGCTCAGCTGGCCGAACCAACGGGGGGAGAGGTGAAACCGGCGGGGCAGGACGGCGGCTCGCGAAGCTTGGCTAAGGATCTGGGCTCCCATTCGGCGGCAATCGTCGGCGCTGGCAAGCCCAGATTGCGCCCCGCCGCCCGCCCCGCCAACTATGCCGCCCTTATGGCCCCGCTTCGCGCGGCCCCCGGACGCTCACGCTATTCGTCATCTCCTTTGTTGGTGTCATCGCCCGGCGAATAACCGTCCTAAACGCCCGCCTGCCAGGCCAGGAATTCCGGCCGCTCCAGCAGCCGCTCCGCGTACTGCCCCGCGGGCCCCGCGTCGCCGAAGTCCGACAGCGGCACGCCATAGGTGCGGAACCGGCTCGCCACCGGGGTGTAGAAGGCGTCGGCGATCCCCCACTCGTGCCCGCCCAGCCACGGCCCGCCGAGCCGCGTCAGGAGGCCGTTCCATAGCGCCACGATGCGCCGCACGTCCTCGTGCGTCGCCTCCGACAGCTCCGCCGTCCGCGGCTCGGCCGTCAGGTCCATCGGGCACTCCCCGCGCAGCGAGGCGAACCCCGAATGCATCTCGGCCGCCGCCGCGCGCGCAAAGGCCCTGGCCGCGACATCCGTCGGCCACAGCCCAGCCTCAGAGAAGCGCTCCGCCAGGTATTCGCAGATGGCCAGCGAGTCCCAGATCACCACGTCGCCGTCCTTCAGCGCCGGAACCAGGCCGCTCGGCGAATGCCGGACGATCGCCGCCTCACTCAGGCCGTCGGCCTGGCGAAGCTGGATCAGCGTCTCGTCGAAGGCCGCCCCGGTCTTCTTCAAGGCCAGCCACGGCCGCATCGACCACGACGACCAGGCCTTGGTGCCGACGACGATTTCCATGGGGCGAGCTCCTCGGGTTTCCCCCAGCCGATAACGCGCGCGCGTCGGTAAGGGAACACCGCCGCAGCCCGCTGGGGCAGGGGCGTTTCAGAATTTCAGGATGGTCTTCACGCCCAGCACGGTGGCGTGGCGGCCCGGCCGGCCGCCGGGGTCGCTGACGTACTGCAGGTTGGGCGTCAGGGTCAGGCCGCCAAAGGCCATCAGCCGGTAATCCAGTTCGGTCGCGTACTCGTTGTGCGCCACGGGGGCGCCGGGGTTGGCCAGGGCCGCGGCCTGAGCCGCGCGGTCGCTGATGTGGGTCTGCCCGAAGGCCAGCGCGATCTGGTCCTTGTCCCGGCCGGGGATCAGCCCCTGGTAGGAGACGCCCACCGCCGCCTGCCGGTCGACGCGCGAGGTGCGCCGGTCGGCCTGGGTGTAGTTGACGAACACCGTCAGCCCCTTGCCCTTGTCCTGGCCGGTGAGCTGCTGCTCGGCGGAGAAATAGCCCCCATAGCGGCCGCGCCGCTCCAGGGGCGGGGCCGTGGTCAGCGGTTGCGGGACGCCGTTGGACGCCAACAGCAGGTCGGGCGCCTTCACGTCGGAATACCAGGCGCCCAGGATGTAGGTCCCGGGCAGGCCCGCCGGCCCGAGCTTGGGCTTCCAGCCCACTTCGACGGGCGCCAGCACGCCCTTGCCGCCCTGGAACCGCAGGTCGAAGCCCTTGGCGAGGTTGTCGGGATTGACCTGGTAGACCCCGGCCTCGGCATAGACCTGCTGGCCCGTCCACTTCAGCCGCGCGCCCCACTGGCTCACCGGATAGTTGAACCAATAGTCCCCCACCAGGTTGCCGGGGACCGAGCCGCAGAAGGTGAGGTTCTCGAAGTTGCAGGAGAAGGCGTCGAAATCGGTGCCCGGGTTCACGCGCCCGAGCTTCAGGTTGAACCCGCCGGGCAGGTCCTGGGCATAGGAGAACTGGGTCAGCCGCCAGATGTCGCCGCGGCCGTGCACCTCGATGAACGGCATCAGCGGGTCGACGCCGGTGCTGGGGCCCAGGCTGCTGCCGTAGCGGTCGGTGAAGCTGATCTGCACCTTGCCGCCCTGCAAACCGAAGAGCTTGCCGAGGTCGGCGACGGCGCCCAGCCGCGTCTCGCCGGCCCCCGTCGCCAGCTCGCGGCCGCCGGACAGCAAGTCGCCCGCCTCGAACTTCTCGCGGATCTGGAACGTCCAGCCCTCGGCCTTGAGGCGGTCGCGCAGCCCGCCCCAATTTCCAGTGATGCCGTAGGCGTCGTCCGTCGGCTCTTCCTCCTCCACGGCGGCCAGCGCCGGGCCGGCGGCCATCAGCAGGACCAGGGCGGCGGCGGCGAACAGGCCGCGACGACGCGGGCGCAGGCGAGAGGTCTGGATCATGGCAACGCATAGGCGATCAATTGATCGCCCACCCTTGGGGATACGATGGAATTTCCGCCGGCGACGAAGGCGACGTACTGCTTGCCGCGGTAGGTGTAGGTGGCCGGGATGGCGACCGCCGGGGCGTCCACCTGGGCGCTCCACAACACCTTGCCGGAGCGCAGGTCGAGCGCCCGGACCCGGGAATCCATCGACGCCCCGATGAACACCAGCCCGCTGCGGGTGATCAGCGGCCCGCCGATCGTCGGCGAACCCCAGGAGCCGGGCATGTAGAAACCCCACTTCTGGACCGCCCCGAACGGCTCGCGCCAGAGCATCTGCCCGGTCTTCAGGTCATAGGCCGAGATCAGCCCGTACGGCGGTTTCCAGCAGGGCATGCCGGCCCAGTTGGTGAAGGTCGTCAGGTGCAGGCCGTAGGGCGACCCGGCCTGGGCGTAGTAGTTCTTGGCCCCGTTGGCGGTCGCCGCGCTGTAGTCCTTGCGCGTCAGCAGCTGATAGACCTGCGCGATCCTGGAGCTGTTGACCACATAGGTCTGGGTCGTGGGATCGACCGCGCCGCCGCCCCACTCCACCCCGCCGGCCGTGGCCGGGTAGGCCAGCGTCCCGGCGCCCAGCGCCGGCGGCGTGAACATGCCCTCATACCGCAGCGCCTTGGCGTGGCGGCTGCAGCCGCCGAAGCTGACGATGTCGGCCAGGGTGGATATCCCCGGGAACTTGCCGACCACCGGCTCGAGGGTGGTGGTGAACGGCTGGGTGGGCGAGGCCTGTTCGCCGGGCACGTTGGAGGCGGGCGTGGGGCGCTCCTCGATCGGGAAGATCGGTTCGCCGGTCACCCGGTTCAGCACGAAGAACATCCCCTGCTTGGTGGACTGCACCAGGGCCGGGACCGTTTGCCCGTTGTGCGGCAGGTCGACCAGCACCGGCGCGGAGTTGACGTCGAAGTCCCAGATGTCGTGGTGCACCAGCTGGCGGGTCCACAGCACGCGGCCGGTGTTGGCGTCGAGCGCGGCCACCGACGTGGCCATCGGCAATTTCTCCTTGCGGGCTCCGCCGTAGAAGTTCGGGCTGGGCGAGCTGATCGGCAGGTAGAGGATGCCGCGCTGCGGATCGACCGACATGCTGGCCCAGACGTTCGAGGTGCCGGTCGAGCTGTCGGCCTGTGGCGGCAGGGCGCTGAAGGTCCACTTCAGCTTGCCGGTGCGCGCGTCCACCGCGAACACCGTCCCCGGCGGGGCCGCCTTGTCCGCCCAGTCCTTGCCCGCCCAGCCGATGAACAGCGTGTCGTTGTAGACGGTCGGGGGCTGCAGGATGGACAGCGGCCACTTGGGGTTGACGGTGTTCCACTGGTTGATGTCGAGCACCCCGTTGGCGCCGAACTGGGCGCACGGCCGCCCGGTGTCCGCGTCGACCGCGAACAGCTTGCCCTCCATGGTGCCCATGTAGACCATCTTCTGACAGGCCTGCCCCGCCTGTGGGCTGGCGGCCTGCCAATAGGCCACGCCGCGGCTCTTCATGTCGGGCTGGGTCAGCGCCTTCAGGGCCGAGTGGGTGTCATAGACCCACTTGACCTTGCCGGTGTCCGGCGTGACGGCGAACACCCGGTAGAAGGGCGTCCCCACATAGACCGTGTCGTTGACGAACAGCGGCGTCGCCGACCAGTCGCTGGCCGGAACCTTGCCGCTGCCATTGGACATGTCGCCGGTGTGCACTTGCCAGGCGACCTTCAGGCCGCCGACGTTCTGCGGGGTGATCTGCGCGGACCCGGCATATTTGCGGGCCATCAGGTCGCCGTTGAAGGTCGGCCAGGTCGGGCCGGCGCCGGCTGGCGCGGGCGCCGCCGGCGGCGCGGCGGTCTGGGCGATGGCCACAGCGCCGGCGACGACGGCGACAAGCGCGACGGCGCCGAACAGGGTTCTTCGCAGCGGGCTCATGCGGCGCTCCGGGCATGCCGGTCGTGGGCCTTGGACGCGCCCGGCGAGAGAGTGAGGATGAGCCAGGCCGCCAGCGCCACGACCATCAGGACCAGCAGGATCCAGGCGTGCAGGAACCCGGCCGCGGCTCCGGTCCCCAGGACGCCGAGGATCGAGAGCACCACGAGCAGGGCCCGCCACCAGCCGCCCCCGCGGGCGAGGGCCAGGACCAGGGCCGCGGCGAGCAGCAGCGCCGTCGAGATGATCACCAGCAACGCCCCCGCCGTGTGGTCGACGCCGCTGCCCCTGCGGTAGAACTGGACGACCGATACGATCAGCCCCAGGGCGGCGGCGGCCGCCATCAGCCAGGCGCCGCCGGCGCGCGTCTCCCTCGTCATGCCATCGGGTCCCGTCGTTAATGCCTCGGCTCACGACGTAATCGGCGGAGCCGGTCGTTTGGTTCCGCGGGCGGCGAATTAAGGCGCGCGCCTGGGGTCACGGTCGAGGCCACGGCCTATCCGCAAGACCGCACGGCTATGGTCGTGATGGCGAACCGCGCCCCCCCAAGCGCATCCCTGCTGTTCCGCCAGTTGCGCCGGATCATCTTCGCCCCCGACCCACTGCAGACCTGCGCCGGTCAATAGCCCGAGGCTCCACGGCCCGGGCCACCCGATCTGCGAACGAAATGTCGATGATCAGGCTTCGGAACGTCGGCGACGATTCACCAGCGATCGCCGGCGCCGCCATGACTGCACATCGACGCTTTGCCCCGAAGTGGACCTTTCCATAGTCCGCTAGGGGCCGAAAGCGGTCTCCGGTAGTTCGCCGGACGAGCACTCTAAATCAAACGCCCGCGCGGGAGAGCGGACCCGGAGGCTGGCTAGATTGGCGGCGCGGCCTTCAGTTTCGTCTCGCAATCCTGCACGACCTTGCGGAACTCTTCGGCCCGCTCGGCCGATGGCAGGACGCCCAGTTTCTCGCGCGACAACCTGAGGAAAGCTTCGGTGATGTCGGCGCGGCGGGCTTCGTTGGCGCGCAGTCGATCGACCATGGCAAGATCGCTGGCCGCGACGGTGGCGTCCGTGAGGCGGCCGAACCGGCCGGCCATGACCTGGGAATATAGGTCGACCAGCTCCCATTGCGCGCTCTCTTCGGAGTTCACGAAGCGCGCGGAGAGGGAATAGGCCTGCACGCGCCCCGGGGGCATATGATCCGGCACCTGGGCGTTGAGCGCAGCGGTCCAGGTATCGATTTGCCAGGGATGCGGATGCGTTGGAGGGCCCAGCCTGTAGAGCGCCGCAACGACGTCAGGCCGGTTCGCCGCAATGGCTTGCTGAAGGATGTCGATATATCGGTTGGCGCAGACGCCTAGCGCCTGCTGCTCGGCGGCGTAGCTCAAATCTATCGACAGCTCATGGCGAAGCGCCGTCTCGGCCTCGGCGGTCTTGTGCCGCCAGGTCATGCTCTCCACCGTCTGCTCACCCGCCAGCGCGATGAGCACGCCGACGACGATTGTGCCGATCTCCTTCAGGAACTCGCGCCAGCCGTGCCACGGTCTTGGTTTGTGGATGTCCATGCCGCCCCCAACGATCAAGCTCGACCAGACGGTAAGGGGACTCTCCAAAAGTCCGCAATGGGCCGAGGCTGTGTAAAAACTCACTCGGCAGCAGGCGTCGGCGCCGGCGCGGCGCAAGACACGCCGACCCCCTCAGGTCTGCATCGCGGCGATGAGCGGCCCGGTTCCGAGGATCTGCATCACCCGCTTCAGGTTGTAGGCCAG
>JBIOED010000169.1:0-5898 GCA_044445675.1 Caulobacterales bacterium
GAATTGGGGACGTTCAGCTCGGCGCGGACCGAGCGCCCCTCGGCGATGGTCTCGACGATCAGGCCGATTTCTCCGTCGGCCGTGGGGTCGATCAGGCTTGCGGGCAGCTGCGGCCAGGGCGCGGTCATCAGGAAGCCCTTGTGGTCGCGCGCGGCGCCCAGCGCCTGGGTCTGGCCCCACAGTTCCTCGGTGAGGAACGGCATCACCGGGTGCAGCAGCTTGAGGATCACGTCGAGCACCCAGGCGGCCGTGGCGCGGGTCTCGTCGCGGGCGGCTTCGTCGGCGGAGGGCTCATCCGGCTTGCCCAGCACGGACTTGGAGAGCTCGACGTACCAGTCGCAATACTGGCGCCAGACGAAGCGGTAGAGGCCGTCGGCCGCGGCGTCGAAACCGCAGGTGTCCAGCGCGGCCGTCACCGCGCGCGCCGTCCGCGCCGTCTCGCCGACGATCCAGCGGTTGAGGGGCAGCTTCACCGTCGCCGGATCGAAGCCGTCGGCCCGCGCCGCGCCGTTCATCTGGGTGAAGCGCGTGGCGTTCCACAGCTTGGTGCCAAAGTTGCGGTAGCCCTCGATCCGCTCGCGGGAGAGCTTGATGTCCCTCGCCTGCCCCGACATGGCGGTGAGCGTGAACCTGAGCGCGTCCGCCCCGTAGTCGTCGACCAGTTCCAGGGGGTCCATGACGTTGCCCTTGGACTTCGACATCTTCTTGCCCTCGGCGTCGCGGACCAGGGCGTTGATGAAGATGCGCTTGAACGGGACCTCATCCATGAAGTGCAGGCCCTGCATCATCATCCGGGCGACCCAGAAGAAGATGATGTCGAAGCCGGTCACCAGGGTGTGGGTCGGATAGAACCTGGCAAGGTCGGCGGTCTTCTCCGGCCAGCCCAGCGTCGAGAAGGGCCACAGCGCCGAGGAGAACCAGGTGTCGAGCACGTCCTCGTCCTGGCGTAGCGGCTCGTCGCGGCCGTAGTGCTCGAAGGCCTGCGTCTTCGCCTCGGCCTCCGTCTCCGCGACGAAGATCCTGCCGCCGGGGCCGAACCAGGCCGGAATGCGGTGGCCCCACCAGAGCTGGCGCGAGATGCACCAGGGCTGGATGTTGCGCATCCACTCGAAGTAGGTCTTCTCCCAGGCCTTGGGCACGAAGACGGTGTCGCCCTGTTCGATCGCCTTGATCGCCGGCTTGGCCAGCACCTCGGCGTTCACATACCACTGGTCCGTCAGATAGGGTTCGACCACGACGCCGGAGCGGTCGCCGTGCGGCACCATGTGGCGGGTCTTCTCGATCCCGCGCAGCAGGCCCAGGCGCTCGAATTCCTCGACCACCTTCTTGCGCGCCGCGAAGCGGTCCAGACCGCGATATTCCGCCGGCGCGTTGTCATTGATCCGCGCGAAGTCGTCGAAGACGTTGATCATCGGCAGGTTGTTGCGCTTGCCGACCATGAAATCGTTGAAGTCGTGCGCCGGCGTGATCTTCACCGCGCCGGAACCCTTCTCCGGGTCCGCATAGTCGTCGGCGATGATCGGCACCGGCCGGCCCACGATCGGCAGGCGCACCGCGCGGCCGATCATGCCCTGATAGCGCGCGTCCTTCGGATGTACGGCGACGGCGGTATCGCCCAGCATGGTCTCGGGCCGGGTGGTGGCGACGACGATCTCGCCGGAGCCGTCCTCCAGCGGATAGGCGAAATGCCAGTAGTGGCCGTCGACCTCGCGCTGCTCGACCTCCAGGTCGGAGATGGCGGTCTGGAAGTGCGGATCCCAGTTCACCAGCCGCTTGTCACGGTAGATGAGCTTTTCCTTGTAAAGAGCCACAAAGACCTTGCGAACCGCCGCCGACAGCCCTTCGTCCAGGGTGAACCGCTCGCGGCTCCAGTCACAGCTCGCGCCCAGCCGCTTCAGCTGGTTGGTGATGGTCCCGCCGGACTTGGCCTTCCACGCCCAGATCCTCTCGACGAAGGCCTCGCGGCCGAGGTCCCGCCGGCCCTGGTTGCCGGCTTCGGCGAGCTGGCGCTCGACCACCATCTGGGTGGCGATGCCGGCGTGGTCGGTGCCGGGCAGCCACAGCGCCGCCTTGCCGCGCATCCGCTCGAAGCGGATCAGCACGTCCTGCAGGGTGTTGTTCAGCGCGTGCCCGATGTGCAGCGAGCCGGTGACATTGGGCGGCGGGATGACGATCGAGAACGGCTCGGCGGCCGGGTCGTCGGTGGGGCTGAATCCGCCCGACGCCTCCCAGGCGGCGTAGAGGCGCGGCTCGACGGATCTCGGATCGAAGGTCTTTTCAAGCATCTCGGATTTTAAGCCACGAAAAATGCGGAAGTTTTTTGAACCATGGAAAACAGGGGAAAAAGCACGGAACGCCAATCCGGCTCGCCGCGCTTCGCGCCTTCCGTGCTCTTCCGTGTCTTGAATCTTGCGGCGGAACGAAACGCTTGGCTGCCCGCGCTGGCGGGAGGATCTCGGGACCTAGCGTACCCCGCCGCGGGCGATGCGTTCCACTTCCGTCTCGACCGCCCGCTGCACGACGGCCGGCAGGTTGTCGTCGAGCCACTGCTGGAGCAACGGGCGCAGCAGTTCGCGCACCACGTCCTCCAGCGTCCGGTCGCTCCGGGGCATGGCGATCGCCGCCGAAAGCTGCCCGAAAGCCGAGGCCGCGGCCGTGGCGGCGGGTTCGCTGACCAAGCGCTCGGCCGCGGGCGGCGCCGGCGCGGCCGGCGCGGGCGCGGGATCCGGCGCCACCGTCGCCACCACGTCGAGATCGCCGTGGGTTTCCACCTTATCCGTCAACTCCAGGGCCTCCTCCTCGACCGGGGGCGCCGGTTCGGGCTGCGCGGCGGCGACGGGTTGTGGCTCGACGACCGCGGGTTCGGGTTCCGGCTCAGGTTCCGGTTCAGGAGCCGCGGCGACCGGCTCCTCGGGCGCCGGCGCGGCTTCGGCCGCCTCCGGCGCCGGGGCGTCGTCCTCGGAAATGATGCGGCGAATGGAGGCGAGGATTTCCTCCATGGTCGGTTCTTGTGACGTCTGTTCGGACATGTGGGCTGGCCGCTCGCGCGAGAGATGAATCCGTTGTGGCTCAGCCTAGACCATTTTGCGCGGAAGGGGAGCGGCTTCGCGCGCTACTTCTTCGGTGCGGCGCCGGACACAGCGGGCGGCGGCTGCAGGCCCGGCGGAATCGGCGCTTCCGTCGGGCGGTCCTTGGTCTGCGGGATGGGCGGCACGGCCAGCGCGCGGTCGATCAGCGCCACCGGTTCTTCCCAGGGCACGTAGCCAAGCGCGAACCGCAGCTTGCGGAAATTCCGCTTGGGATCGTACTGGGTCATCGCCGGAATCAGGTTCTTGGCCTCCAGCCGGCCCATCGCCGACAGCACCGTGGCGGCGGCCAGATACTCATCGCGCTTGGCCGCCGTGGCGATCAACTCGTCGTTGCGCAGTTCCTCTTCGGCGTTCAGCGTGTCGATGGTGGTGCGCAGGCCGACCCGCTGTTCCTCGCGGGTGCCCTCCGCCGCGATCTGCGCGGCGCGGACGGCCTCGTCGGTGGAATCGATATTGGCCCGCGCCGCGATCAGCTGGTTCCACGCCTGGGTGACGGTCTGCAGGACCGAGCGGCGCTGGGTCTCGATGTTGATGCGGTCGGTGTTGTTGCGCTCCACCTCCTGGCGGATGCGCGAGGAGGTCAGGCCGCCGGTGAACAGCGGCACGGTGACGACCGCCTGGCCGGTGAGTTCGCGGGAATAGAGGCCGCTGTCGAAGGGGGCGAGCACGCCGCCGAAGCCGTAGGTCGCCCGCAGCGAAACGTTCGGCATGCGCTCGGCCCGGGCGGCGGCCACGCGCGCGCGGCTGGCCTGCTCGGCGAACATCTGGGCGCGCAGCAGGGGGCTGAATTTCTCGGCGACGCTGAAGGCGTCGTCGGGATTGTTGGGCAGCAGATAGGCCAGGGACGGCTCGGGCTGCAGGTCCCCGGGGTTCTGTCCCACGACGGCGGCGTAGTTGGCGCGGCTGATGGCCAACTGGGCCACGGCGGTCGACAGCTGCGCCTGGGAGGCGGCCAGGCGCGCCTGGGACTGGGCGACGTCGGTGCGGGTGATCTCGCCGACGTCGAACCGGGCCTTGGCTTCTTCAAGCTGCTTTTGCAGCACGCCGACGTTTTCCTGCCGGATGCGCAGGCTGTCCTGGTCCCGGCGAACGTCCACGAAAGCCTGGATCACCGAGAGCATCACCTGCGCTTCGACCCGGCGCAGGGTCTCGCGGCCCGACAGGATATCGGCCTCCGCAGCGGAGACGGCGGCGGCCGTGCGTCCGCCGGTCCAGATCGGCTGAGAGAAGTTCAGCCCGAGCTGGCCGGAATTGGTCCGGTGGATGCCCGAGCCAAGCGCCGGCAGGAACAGGTCCGGAACCCCGTCGCCGTTGGTGTCGACTCCCTGCCGGCGGGCCGCCCCCGGGGTTCGGAACTCATCGGCGATCGCCACGGCCTGAAAACTGAGCTGCGGCCGAAAGCCGGAGCGCGCCTGCACGTAGGTCTCGTCCAGCGCCCGCTGGGCGGCGCGCTGCGCCTGCAGGTTCGGGTTGCTGTCGTAGGCCAGGGCGATGGCGTCGGCGAGGGTCTCGGCGTTGACGGGCGCGGCATAGGCCGCCGCCGCGCCGGCGCAGAAGATCGCGGCAAGCAGACGTCCGCGAAAGCTCTTCGACATTCATAACCCCCGATATAGGCGAGCCCGATGCTGGCGAGCCCGATGTAGGCGAGAGAGACTTGTTCTCGTTGCGCAGACCTCTGTAGCCAACACTTGGCCCGCGTCACCTTAAGCTTTTTTCACCCCGGACTTTGCATCCGATTGGCTTCCAACATCACTCTAAGGCGAATCCGTGTTGCGCGGCGAAGCCGGGCATGACCGGGGGCGTGGCGTCGAAAACCTCGCGGCGGCCGACCCCGTCCTCGGCGCGCGAGTAGAGGCAGGCCTTGCCGACCGGGCCGTCGCGCTCGACGACGCCGAGGCGGCCGCGCAGCGCGAGCGCGGCCAGCCAGGCCTGTGGCGCGCGGCCCACTGCGCCTTCGCAGACGATGACGTCGAAAGCCCCCTCGCCCGCCGCCTGCGACAGATCGCCCGCGTCCACCCGCGTCACCGCAAGTCCCAGGCGCTCGAGCATGGCGGCGGCATAGGGCGCGGCGATCGCCAGCGCCCGTTCGCCCGGCATCGGCCGCACCGCCTGCAGCAGCTTCGCCACGTCCCGCGGCTTCAGGAGGCAACGGCCCGGCGCATACTCGACCTCCATATCCGCATAGGCCATGTAGGCCTTGGCCGGCGGCAGGAAGCTCTCGCGAGCCAGCGCGCGCATGGCGTCGTGCAGCCGCACGTCGGTGACGTCGGCGGGACGCACCTGGCTTTCCACCATGTTCAGCCGGGCGGCGGCGAGATCGGCCATCGAGAAGTCCTTGGGCGGGCGGGAAATCGTGTCCGGCTTATAGGTCTGCGCCGCGGGCCAAGGCAATCGCGCCCGTTGCCCCAGCGGGGGGCTTCTGTTAGCGATCCGCCCCGACGTGTGGCGGCTGCCGCCACACGCCTACATATCTATCATGTATCGAGCCCAGTGGGCTCACGGCGGCCTGATGGCGGAGTGGTTACGCAGCGGACTGCAAATCCGTGCACCCGAGTTCGATTCTCGGTCAGGCCTCCAACCTTTTCCCCTCAGTTCATCAGGCGCTGGGCCAGGTAGGCGTACTCCAGCGCAATGCGCATCGCCCGCTCGTTGAGGTTGGCCGAGGCGGCGTGGCCGCCGTCGATGTTCTCGTAGTAGAGGTAGTCGTAGCCGTATTCCTTCAGCCGCGCCGCGGCCTTGCGGGCGTGCGCCGGGTGCACCCGGTCGTCCTTGGTCGAGGTCTCGATGAACACCTTCGGATAGGGCTGGC
>JBIOED010000170.1:0-5898 GCA_044445675.1 Caulobacterales bacterium
GCCCGTGGAGCAGGCGAACTTCAGATCCAGCACACTAGAGTCGACCGCTCATCCCGGCGAAGGCCGGGACCCAGATCTCAGAGTCAGCGGCTGATTGGATCGGCTCGGAGCGGACAGAGCCCACATCTGAGTCAGGCCATCGGGGTCTCGGCCTTCGCCGGGATGGGCGGAATTTTGGATATCCGGCTCAGCGCTCAGCCGGCCGCCACAGCCTCCACCGCGGGCACGGTCTCGCTGAGCCGGCCACCGAGACGGATCGGCTCGACGCGGCGGGCGAGGCCGGTGGCGTTGTCGGTTTCCACATAGACCCCGCAGACCGTGGCCGGCCCGTCCGCGGGCTTGTAGCGGCCGCCGGAAATGCGGGTGGTGAAGCGCCGCAGCGGCTCCTCCTTCTGGTTGCCGATCACGCTGTCATAGTCGGCGCAGGCCCCGGCGTCGGTCTGGTAGGCCGTGCCGCCCGTCAGGATCTGGCAGTCGGCGGTCGGCACGTGGGTGTGGGTGCCCACCACCAGGCTGGCGCGCCCGTCGCAGAAGTGGCCCATGGCCATCTTCTCGGAGGTGGCCTCCGCGTGCATGTCGACCACGATGGCGTCGGCGACCGCCCCCAGCGGGCAGGCCTCCAGCTCCTTGTCGACCGCCGCGAAGGGGTCGTCGAGCGAGTCCATGTTGACCCGGCCCAGCAAGTTGATCACCAGGATCTGCTTGCCGCTGGCGGTCTCGAACAGCTGTGCGCCGCGGCCCGGCGCGTCGGAAAACGCCGAGTAGTTGAGCGGCCGGATCAGCCGGGGCTCGCGCACGATGTAGGTCAGGGCTTCCTTCTGGTCCCAGGAGTGGTTGCCCAGCGTCAGGGCGTCGGCCCCGGCCTCAAAGAGCTCGCGCGCCGTGGACTCGGTGATACCGAAGCCCGCCGCAGCGTTCTCGGCGTTGACGATGACGAACTCCAGCCCCAGCCGCTTGCGCAGGGCCGGCAGGTGATCGGCCAGGCCGTCACGGCCGGATCGCCCGACCACGTCTCCAAAGAAGGCAAACCTCATCGGCTCTCTCTAACGGCTTATGCCGCCGACTTCCATGAACGCCGTCTCCGTCACGATGGCGTCCAGCCGCTGGTCGTGAGGATCGGTGGGCACGGCGTCGACCTCCTGGCCGGCGTAGGCCAGCCCCAGCACGAAAACCGGCCGGTCCCGGCGAAGGTTCGCCAGGGTGCGGTCATAGTGGCCGCCGCCCTGCCCCAGTCGGCCGCCGTGGCGGTCGAAGCCGAGCAGCGGGGCGATCACCAGGCTGGGCGCGACCTCCGGCGCGGCCGGCGGCGGCGACGGGATGCCGGCGGCGTCCGGGACCAGAACGTCAGCCGGCCGCCAGAGCCGGAACCTCAGCGGCGCATCGCGCGCCACCGCGACCGGCAAGGCGGCCTGCGCAAAGCCCGGGTCGAGCCCCAGGATGGCTTCCAGCAGCGGCTTCGGGTCGAGCTCGGAGCCCTGCGGATTGTAGACGCCGACGATCCGGAAGCGGCTGAAGCGCGACAACGGCAGGCGCCGCGCGGCGCGCTCGGCGGCGTCGGGGATCTCGATGGCCAGGCGGCGGCGCTCGCCGCGCAGGCGCAAGCGGAGGGCCGTCTTGTCGGGTTCAGCGGTCACCGGCGGGAGTGTAGGCGAAGGGTGGCGGCGCCGCGAGAACCGTGAAGGACTGTTTCATTCCCTCGACCTGGTAGACCAGGTGGGCGCCGTGTGCCCGGGACCACGATCCCGGCCAGGGACAGCTCCCTATGAGTGAATTAAGGTCGCTGGAATATGTCGCCTTCGACGTGGGCCGCAGCAGACCCGCCGCTTCGTAAGGTAGTGCGTCACAGGCTAGTTCTCAAGCAAACCTATTTGCTGTGCGCAATGAGCACGGCCAGCTGCACCAGCGGGAACAGGGCCGGGACCACCAGCGAACCCCAGAGCCCCATGGCGTAGGCGTTGCCGCGATAGCGCGCGACGTCCGCAGGCTTTACCCACCCCTCGATCGCCGGCCCGAGCAGGTAGCAGACGTTGGCGATCCCCATCACCACCAGGAAGCCGGTTCCGAGGAAGATCGTCATCCCCAGGCCGCCGCGCCAATCCTTCCAGACCGGATGGCCGAAGCCGTAGTTGAGGCCGACGGCCAGCGCATAACCGACCCAGCCGCCCGCCGCGAGCGTGAGGTTGTAGCGAAGGCGCCTCGCCTGCCACCAGTCCCAGGCGTCGCCCGAGAAGAAGCCGTTGGGCTGTGCGCTATCGAGAGAAGCCATGGCCATGCTCCGTCCGGATGGCGAAGCATAGCACAGTCTCTACACTTCTTCGCTGGCCAGCTTCTCGATGCGCTTGGCGGCGCCGTCCAGGGCGGCGACGGCCCGGCTCTCGACTCGGGTGCGGTCGGATTGCAGGCGCGCGACCTCGGCCTGCAGGCCGTTCAGCCGGCCGCGCGCGTCGGCCAATTCATCGGCCAGCAGCAGGGCGCCCATCAGGAAAAGCCGCGTGTCGCCGAGCTGGCCCATGTCCTGGCCGACCTGGCGCACCTGGTGGTCGAACATCTTGGCGAGTTCGATGAGGTGCGCCTCCTGGCCGTCCTCGCAGCCCACCGCGTAGGGCCGGCCGTTCACCTCGACGTTGATCTGGGCCACGGCCTAGTGCTCCTGCCCGAGATGCGGCGGCGGCGATCCGCCGTTCAGCGCGGCCCGGATTTCCACGATGGCGCGGCCCAGCGCGGCTGACGCCTCGGCGCCGGCCGCCTCCAACTCGCGCTCGCGGGCGCGGGCGTCGTCCAGCTCGGCGGTCAGGCTGGCGCGGTCCTGCTCGAACAGGCCGCCCACCGCCTCGCCGGCGGTCTTCAGCCGCTGGGCAAGCCGCTGCTCCAGCATGTGCACCGCCTGCTCCAGCCTGCGCGCCGCCACGTCCAGGGCGCTCTCCCCGCCGCTCATCGCCGTCCTCCTGCCTGCCTATCTATAGACCTGCGTCGGCATGCTTCGAAAGCGTGCCCTTTTCTTGACCCTCGCGTGCTTGCGTGCGACCCCGCCGAGCATTCCTCAACGCCTGCGATTCAAGGGTCCCGATGCCTGCGCCCCTCCAGATGATGGCCAACGCCATCCGTGTACTGTCCATGGATGCGGTGCACCGGGCGAAGTCCGGCCACCAGGGCATGCCGATGGGCATGGCGGACGTGGCGACGGTGCTGTTCACCAAATTCCTGAAGTACGACGCCGCGCGGCCGGACTGGGCCGACCGCGACCGTTTCGTGCTGTCGGCCGGCCACGGCTCCATGCTGCTCTACAGCTTGCTGCACCTGACCGGGGTGAAGGCGGTGAGCATGGCGCAGATCAGGAATTTCCGGCAGCTCGGCTCGAATACGCCGGGCCACCCCGAGTACGGCCACACGCCCGGCGTCGAGACCACCACCGGGCCTCTCGGCCAGGGGCTGGCGACCGCGGTCGGCATGGCCATGGCCGAGAGGCATGTGAACGCCCGCTTCGGCGACGCGCTGGTCGACCACCGCACCTGGGTGGTCGCCGGCGACGGCTGCCTGATGGAAGGCGTCAGCCACGAGGCGATCAGCCTGGCGGGGCGCTTCCGGCTCGCCAAGCTCACGGTGCTCTTCGACGATAACAACACCACCATCGACGGCGAGGCGACCATCGCCGAGACCGGTGACCAGCTGGCCCGCTTCAAGGCTGCCGGCTGGGCGGTGAAGGTCGTGGACGGCCACGACTTCGGCAAGATCGCCGCCGCCCTGCGCTGGGCGACCCGGCAGGACCGTCCGACGCTGATCGCCTGCAGGACCAAGATCTCCAAGGGCGGCGGCCGCAAGGAAGCCGACCCCCACAGCCACGGCTACACCCTGTTCGACGACGAGATTGCCGAGGCGCGCGTGGCCATGGGCTGGAGCCACGAGGCGTTCACCGTTCCGGACGAGGCCCTGAAGCCCTGGCGCGCGGCCGGCCGCAGGGGCGCGCGGGTCCGCAAGGCCTGGGAAGCCGCCCTGGCCGGCTCCAGCCACCGGGTGGAGTTCGAGCGGGCCATTGCGGGCGACCTGCCGGCGGGCGCCTTTGACACCCTCGACGGCCACATCGCCACCGCCGAGGCTGAAATGCCGGCCGCGGCCACCCGCCAACATTCCGGCGCGGCGCTCGCCCGGCTGATTCCGGCGATCCCGGAGATGGTCGGCGGCTCCGCGGACCTGACCGGCTCCAACAACACTATCGTCAAGGGCATGGGCGCCTTCGACCGGCCCGACTACGCCGGCCGTTACGTCCACTATGGTGTGCGCGAGTTCGGCATGGCCGCGGCCATGAACGGCATGGCCCTGCATGGCGGGGTGATCCCCTATTCCGGCACCTTCCTGGTGTTCTCCGACTACAGCCGCCCGGCGATCCGGCTGGGGGCGCTGATGGGCGCCCGTGTAATCCATGTGATGACCCATGATTCCATCGGCGTTGGCGAGGACGGGCCGACCCACCAGCCGGTGGAGCATCTCGCTTCGCTCCGCGCGATCCCCAACCTCAACGTCTTCCGCCCGGCCGATGCCGTCGAGGCGGCCGAGTGCTGGAAACTGGCGCTGGAGTCGAAGACAGCGCCGTCGCTGATGGCGCTGTCCCGCCAGAAGGTTCCGGCGGTGCGGACGGTGGTGGCTGGCGAGAACCTGTCGGCGCGCGGCGCCTATCAGCTGGTCGGCGCTGGCCACCCGGCCCAGGTCACCCTCTTCGCCTCCGGCTCGGAGGTCTCCGTCGCGGTGGCCGCGCGCGACCTGCTGGAGGCCGAGGGCGTCGGCGCGCGCGTCGTCTCGACCCCTTGCTGGGAACTGTTCGACGCGCAGCCCGCCGACTATCGGGCCCAGCTGATTGGTGAAACGGAGGTGCGGGTCGCCGTCGAGGCCGGCATCCGCATGGGCTGGGAGAAGTTCATCGGCGATCACGGCGCCTTCGTCGGCATGGCTGGCTTCGGCGCCAGCGCGCCCGCCGAGGTGCTCTACAAGCACTTCGGCATCACTGCCGAGGCAGTGGCCGCCGCGGCCAAGGCGAAACTGTAGCCGCCCTTTTCCCTCCCTTTCTGGGAGTGACAGACCGCGAAGCGGCCAGGGTGGGGCTGTCGCGGTCAAACTCCGAGTCGGAGCTCCGGCCCATATTTCCCCACCCCGCTCGCCTCCCGGCGAGCGGTCCCTCCCCATTAAGGGAGGGAAACGGGTTGACTTGACCGTTCCTCACTTCAAAAACGCCGCACTTTAGCGAGGAGATCTGATCTCATGACCGTCCGCGTCGCCATCAACGGTTTCGGCCGCATCGGCAGGCTGGTGCTGCGCTCGATCGTCGAGCATGGACGCACCGATATCGAGGTGGTGGCGATCAACGACCTGGGGCCCGTGGAGACCAACGCCCACCTGCTGCGCTACGACAGCGTGCATGGGCGCTTCCCCGGGACCGTCACAGCCGGCGAGGACTGGATCGACGCCGGCCGCGGCAAGATCAAGGTCACGGCGATCCGCGACCCCAAGGACCTGCCGCACGCGGCGCTGAACGTCGATATCGCGCTGGAGTGCACCGGCCTCTTCACCACCCGCGAGAAGGCCGCCGCTCACTTGGCGGCGGGCGCCAAGAGGGTTCTCGTCTCGGCGCCCGCCGACGGCGTCGACAAGACCATCGTCTACGGGGTGAACGACGACGCGCTGACCGCCGACGACCTGGTGATCTCCAACGCCTCGTGCACCACCAACTGCCTCGCGCCGGTGGCTCGCGTGCTGCAGGACCTCTGTGGCATCGAGCGCGGCTACATGACCACGATCCATTCCTACACCGGCGACCAGCCGACGCTGGACACGCTGCACAAGGACCTCTACCGCGCCCGCGCCGCGGCCATGTCGATGATCCCGACCTCGACCGGCGCCGCCAAGGCC
>JBIOED010000171.1:0-5822 GCA_044445675.1 Caulobacterales bacterium
CGCCTCGGCCTCCGAGGCCACGACCACCGGCTTATAGCTCAGGCCCCGAGCGCGGAAGAAGTCGGCCAGGTTGTCCCGGCTGGCGCCGCCGGCCTGGACGCAGATCCGTGCGCCGGACAACTCCTGGGCGCTGGTCAGCCCGAGCGCCTTGGGAGCCAGGAACCCCTGGCCGTCGAAATAGGTGGTCGCCGCGAAATCGAGGCCCAGGCCCGCATCGCGCGAGAACGACCACGAGGTGTTGCGCGACAGGATGTCGATCTCGCCCTTCTGTAATGCGCTGAATCGGTCCGGCGAGCCGATCGGGATGAACCGCACCTTGTTGGCGTCGCCCAGCACCGCGGCCGCCACCGCCCGGCAGATGTCGACGTCGAACCCCCGCCACACGCCGCGGAAGTCGGGATAGGCGAACCCCGGCAAGCCGGGGTTCACGCCGCAGGCGATGTAGCCGCGCCTGCGCACCGCCGTCAGCACCTTGCTGGAGGTCGCCTTGTAGTGGGGCGCGTCGGTCGCCGCGGTTAGGCCCGCGGGCGCAGGCGTGGCCGTGGGCGTCGAGCCGCCGTCGCAGGCGCTCAAGATCAGGATCGCGAGCCCCGCCACGGCCAGCCGCCGGATCATCCGTGCTCCTTGAAAGAGCCCGACCCGCGGGCTCTAAGTGCGCGGTCACTGTCGCCCGCCAGCTTAGGCCCCGCAACCTCAATGCCCACCCGGAACGACCGAGAGGAGACCCGCCTGATCCGCGCCGGCCAAGGCGCCGGGTGCGCGGCGAAGACGGTCGGTCCGACGGTGCAGAAAGGCTCAACGGTCCTCCTGCCCGACGCCGCCAGCCTCTACGGCGACCAGGGTCAGCTGACCTATGGCCGCCAGGGCCTGTCGGCGCAGTTCGCGTTGCGGGCCGCCCTGGCGGAGCTGGAGCGAGCCACCGACGTCACCCTCTATCCCTCCGGCCTGGCCGCCCTCACCGGCGCCTTGCTGGCCGTGCTGAAGGCCGGCGACGAGGTGCTGGTGACCGACGCCATCTACAAGCCCACCCGACGGTTCTGCGACCATGTGCTGAGGCGCTTTGGCATCACCTCCCGCTACTTCGATCCGCGCCAGCCGCCCGAGGAGCTGGTGGGCGGCGCGTTGGCGGCGACGCGCCTGATCCTGATGGAATCGCCGGGCTCTCTGGGTTTCGAGATGCAGGACTTGGCCCAGGTGGCGAAGCTCGCCCGCGCGCGGAGCATCCTGACCGTCGCCGACAACACCTGGGCGGCCGGCTATCTCTACCGGCCGCTCGACCACGGCGTGGATATCTCGGTGCAGGCGCTGACCAAGTACGTCGGCGGCCATTCCGATGTGTTCATGGGTTCGGCGGCCGTCAGGGACGCCAAGCTGGCGCAGGCTTTGGAGGACGGCATCCACGACGTCGGCTGGGCCGTGGCCGGCGACGAGGCCTATCAGGTGCTACGGGGCCTGCGCACCCTGCCCACCCGCATGGCGCGGCATGGCGAGAGCGCCCTCGCGGTCGCCGCCTGGCTGCGCGAACGGCCTGAAGTCGCGCAGGTGTTCCATCCCGGCCTGCCCGGCGCGCCCGACCACGAACTCTGGAGACGCGACTACGCCGGGGCCTGCGGCCTGTTCGCCTTTTCCCTGACGCCTGGTCCCGCCGCAGCGGTGAACGCTTTCCTGGATGAACTCGAACTCTTCGGCCTGGGCTTTTCCTGGGGCGGGTTCGAAAGCCTGGCCATTTCCTGCGACCCGCAGTTCAAGGTGCGCAGATTCCGCCCGGACTACGGCGGCCCTTTGATCCGGCTGCATGTCGGCCTGGAGGACCCCGGCGATTTGATCGCCGACCTGCAGCGCGGCCTGGAGGTCTACGCGGCCCACAAGGGCTGAGACGGGAACCGGACTTCGCCTCGGCGATTGCCAGACCAGGCCCCAGCAATCCAAGGACATGGTCATGAGCAGCACCGACGCCGGCGGCGAATTCCGCGGCGGAGCCCAGCGCGCAGCCGAACAGGAACGCAAGATCCAGAAGGAGATCGACTCCAGCGAGCCACGCTCCTTCAAGTCGTCCGAAGACGATCAAAAGCCCATGCAGGCGGGCGCGCGCGAGTACCCTGCCCCGCCCTTCCCGAAGCAGCACCTCGAAAAGCCCGGGCTGCAAGCCGACATGCAGTTGCAGCCCCTGTGGGACGCGCCCTTCTACAAGGGCTCGGGCAAGCTCGCGGACAAGGTCGCCCTGATCACCGGCGCCGACAGCGGCATCGGCCGGGCGGTCGCCGTGCTGTTCGCCCGCGAGGGCGCGGACGTCGCCATCGCCTATCTCGACGAGGACGAGGACGCCGAGCTGACGCGGGCCGCCGTCGAGAAGGAGGGCCGGCGCGCCATCCTGATCTGCGGCGACGTCGCCGACGCCCGGTTCGCCGATGCGGCCGTCCAGCGCACCGTCAAGGAGCTCGGCAAGCTCGATGTGTTGGTCAACAACGCCGCCTTCCAGGAGCACGTAAATGACTTCGAGGACCTGACGGAGGAGCACTTCGACCGCACCCTGAAGACCAACCTCTACGGCTACTTCTTCATGGCCAAGGCCGCCGTGCCGCATATGGCGCCCGGATCGGCTATCGTCATGACCGGCTCGGTGACCGGCCTCCTGGGCAACAAGGACCTGCTGGACTATTCGATGACCAAGGGCGGCATCCACGCTTTCACGCGTTCCCTCGCAACGCACTTGATCCCCAAGGGCATCCGGGTGAACGCGGTCGCGCCCGGCCCGGTGTGGACCCCGCTCAACCCGGCCGACAAGGATCCCGAGAGCGCCGCGAAGTTCGGCGGCGACACCCCGATGAAACGCCCCGCGCAGCCGGAGGAGTTGGCTCCGGCCTACGTCTTCCTCGCCTCGCCGCAGACGTCGAGCTACATCACCGGCGAGATCCTGCCGGTGATCGGCGGCTACAGCGGGGGGTAGGCCCCGCGAAGGGGTGCGGGTGGACGAGGCTGGGCTGCAACGCTTCATTGCCGAGGAGGGCCTGCCGGAGAGCTTCCGCCGAACCGCGGAGCTGGTCGGCGAGCCCTTGGCCGCCCGCGCTCAGCGCCGCAGGATCGACCGCAAGCGCACCGCCGTCATCGGGCTTTGCGGCGCGCAGGGGTCAGGCAAGACGACCATCGCCCGTTACGCCGTTCGCATGCTGGAGCAGCGCGGCTTACGCGCCGTCACCCTGTCGCTGGACGACTTCTATCTGACCCACGACGCCCGGCAGCGCCTGGCGCGAGAGGTGCATCCGCTGCTCGCCACCCGCGGGCCGCCCGGAACCCACGACGTGGGCATGGCCGGAGCGGCCATCGACCAGCTCCGCGCTCGCGGAAAGGTCACGCTGCCGCACTTCGACAAGGCCACCGACAACCGCACGCCGCGCGGGACCTGGCAGACCGTCGCCTCGCCGGTCGACGTGATCCTGCTCGAAGGCTGGTGCGTCGGGGCGATCAGCCAGGGCAAGGCCGCGCTCGCCACGCCGGTCAACGCCCTGGAGCGCGACGAGGACCCCGAGGGAATCTGGCGCGGTTACGCCAACGACCAACTCGACGGCCCCTATCAGACGCTGTTCGCGCGCCTGCATGACCTGGTGCTGCTGGAAGCCCCCAGCTTCGAGGTGGTCGCCGCCTGGCGCGCCGAGCAGGAGGCCAAGCTGCGCGCAGTTGGGGCGGGCGGGATGGCGGAGGCGGAGATTCCCCGCTTCATCGCCCACTACGAGCGGCTGACCCGCTGGATCCTGGCTGAAATGCCGGGCCGCGCCGACTGGGTTGTCACGCTCGACCCAGGGCGAAATCCCTACGCGTAAGAACGGCCGCGCAGGCGCCGCCCCGGGAGCGATATCGCAACCGCGTTCGGACTTCTTATCTCGGCGAGTCGGGCGACCGAAGGTCTTGGCGCGCCCTGCAGGACTCGAACCTGCAACCGCTCGCTTAGAAGGCGAGTGCTCTATCCGGTTGAGCTAAGGGCGCCGACAAGGCGTCAGTGCGTCCACGGGACCTTACGCCCGAAGGCGAAGTTGTCGGCATAGGCCTTGATGATCCGCTTGGTGGGCTTGGGGTCGATCAGCTGGAAGGCGATGCCGTGCTGGTCGGCGTAACGCACCGCCTCTTCCTTGGTCTCGAACGACAGCCGCACCTGGCCCTCGGTGTCCGTCGTCTGTGTCCAGCCCATCAACGGGTCGGCCCGTCTGGCGTCCGTGGGTTCGAACTCCAGGACCCATTCGGTGGACTTGCCCTTGCCCGACTGCATGGCGGTCTTGGACGGGCGGAAGATGCGCGCGAGCATGGACGAAACCTCGAACTCCCTTTGCCGGCGATGGTCGGGGCGGCAGGATTTGAACCTGCGACCCTCTGCTCCCAAAGCAGATGCGCTACCAGGCTGCGCTACGCCCCGAAGGCGCCGGCGGTGTTGCGATATAAGCGTTTTCGGCTTTCGGCAACGGACGGCGCGGACTTAGGCTGCGATGGGTCGGGAGGTCGCGGCCCATGCTCACGCTCT
This sequence comes from Caulobacterales bacterium, assembly GCA_044445675.1. Classification (GTDB taxonomy): domain Bacteria; phylum Pseudomonadota; class Alphaproteobacteria; order Caulobacterales; family Caulobacteraceae; genus Phenylobacterium. Next base: position 4,511 of record JBIOED010000171.1, read on the forward strand.
ACTTTGCGCCCGGCGCCAGTTCCATGGCGCCCCACATCGCCCTCTTTGAGACGGGCGCTTCCTTCGAGGGCCGCCCAATCTCCTTCCGAAAACAAGAGAACAAGAGCCCCCAATTCCTGGCGATCAATCCGCTCGGCCAAGTGCCAGTTCTGGTCATCGATGGCCGCGCGATGACGGAGGTCGCCGGCATTCTATTCTACATTGCGAAGACCTATCCCGAGGCGGCCTTGTTCCCCGAAGATACCGAGGGCCAGGCTCATGTCGTCTCTTGGATGTCCTTCATAGCCGCGACCCTACACCCCGCCCGGCGCCAGGGTCTCGACCATGCCCGGACGATCTATGCCCTGGCCGACCAGCGTCTGGGGCCGCGCGATTGGGCGGTCGGCAACCGCTGCTCCATCGCCGACATCCATCTCTTCCGGCTCTTCTGGCGGTTCTTGAACTCGCTGAAGCCCCCCGCCGAGGAATTCCCAAACCTCAACCGCTTGCATGACCGGATGATGCAGCGGGCGGCTGTGCAGCGGACGCTCCATGTGGAGGCGGCTGCAGGCTACGAACTGCCTTAACGGCCGCGGGTCATCAGCTTGAAGACACCGGAGCAGCGGACCACATCGTGGCCGCCCACATAGGCGCGGCCCTCGGCGAAGGCGACCTCGCGGGTGGCGCGGGTGAGCTTGCCCTCGCCCATCACCCATTCGCCGGCGCGGGCCATATGCAGGAAGTCGATGGACAGGTGGATGGTCACGGCGGTCCTGCCCGTGCCGCGCCAGACCGCGCCGGCCAGCACGCCGTCCATGAAGGCCGACAGCATGCCGCCATGCACGAGCCCCAGGCCGTTGGCGTGGCGCGGCAGCGCGAAGAACGCCTGCTCGTCCACCTCCCGGTCGCCGTCGAGGCGGTGGAAATAGGGGCCGTTGAGCGTCGAGAAGCCGCCGCGGCCCTCGGAGGGAACATAGCCCGCGGGCGGCGGAGGCGTGGCCCCAGTCTCGGCCGGCGCGGTCAACGCGCCACGACCTTGGCCGGCGTGAGGCGTATCTCGTAGAGATGCGGCCAGTCCTTGCCAGTGACGAAAAGGCGGTCATGTTCGCGGTCATAGGCGATGCCGTTCAGCACCGCGTCGGGGTTGGCGGGGTTCAGCGTCTCGGGCAGGCCGGTCAGGTTGATCCAGGCTTTCACTCTACCCGTGCGAGGATCGATCCGCGCGATCAGGTGGGTCTGCCAGACATTGGCCAGGATCTCGCCCTTGACCCACTCCAGCTCGTTCAGGTTTCCGACCGGGCGGCCGTCCGCCGTGACCTCGATATGCCGCACC
>JBIOED010000172.1:0-5638 GCA_044445675.1 Caulobacterales bacterium
CCACGGCCCGGTCGCGGTCCATCCCTCTCCGCTGCCACAGGGCCCCAAGGGCGACGTGCGCACCGCGCTGCGTCAGGGCTCGGTGGGCTGCGCCAATCCCTCGGCCACCGGCCTGAACCGCGCCGAGCGCGAGCATTGCGACGAGACCTTCGGCAAGGGCGCGAAGGACGCGGAGTTCGTCGGCCTTGGCCTGAACGCCGAAAAGCAGCGGCTGCTCGACGCCGCCGCGGCGAAAAAGGACGCCTATCGAAAGTACCGCGACGCCCCGATGACCCCCGGCCTGGCCGGCAGCGAAGCCGAAGAGCCCGGCAGGCCCCGCGGCCTGCCCTATTGATCGCGGCCGTCAGGGCTGACGGACGGGGAGGTTCCTGGCGAGGAAGGTCCCCAGCGCCTCGAGGGTTTGCGTTCGGGTGGCCGCACGGGTCAGGTAGTGGTTCTCATCAGCTAGGGTGACCATCTCCACGGGCTTGCCGGCCGCCCTGAGCGCATCGGCCATATTCAACGACTGCTCGATGGGGACTACCGTGTCCTTGTCGCCGTGGATCAGCAGGACGGGCGCACGGATGCTGGCGGCCTGGTGCGCCGGCGACGTCGCCAGGAGCTTGGCCGACGACGCCCCGCCCAGCATCTTGCGAAAAGCCAGCATGCTGTCGGAGTCACGGCCATAGAGGCGCGCCTGTTCGACCGACAGAAGACCAAGATCCGAGACCCCGGCGATTGCGACCGCGCAGCGACAGGTCTCCGGATGGAAAGCTACGCCGGCCAGGGCCGCGTAGCCGCCGTAGCTGGCGCCGACGATGCAGACGCGCGTCGGGTCGATGTCGCCGGACGCCGCGGCGGCGGCGATCCCATCCAGCAGGTCGGTCTGCATCTTGCCACCCCATTCGCCCTGGCCGGCGTCTTCAAAAGCCTTGCCGAAACCCCAGGAGCCGCGGAACTGCGGCTGCAGGACGGCGTAGCCGCGGGTGGCCAGGAACTGGGCGAGGAAATCGAACTCGAAGGTGTCGCGCGCGCCCGGGCCCCCGTGCGGCAGGACGATCAGCGGCGCTTTCGCGCTGTTCGGGGGCGCACCGGGCGGCAGGGTCAGGTAGGCGGGAATCTCCAGCCCGTCACGCGCCTTGTAGGTGATCCAACGGGTGGCTCCAAAGGCTGCGCCCTTCAACTCCGGATATTCCTCGCCCAGAGGCGAGAGCTCTTTGCGCGTCCTGTCGAAAAGATACCAGACGGGCGGCGCGCCAGGCGACCCGACGCGCACGATGTAGCGGGTTCGGTCGGCGGACCACCCCCTGAGTTCCACGCGCTTGTCCTTAGAGCCGGCCCAAGGCGGCATGCACCGCGCCGATCTCCGGGTCGAGCCACGCGGTCACGGGTTTCTCGGCGCCGGTCTCAATGCCGACGGCGGTGTTGCGATTGTCGTCCCAGACGAGCTCGGGATTTGTCCCGGCCAACGAGGGGCCGATTGGCGTCGGCGCGCCGCCGCCCAAAGGCTTGAGGACCATGCGGTCATTCAGCGCCAGATAGATGGCGTCGTCGGGCTCCGAGTAGCCATAGTAGGCGCGTCGTTCGTCATAGTCGCCGCCCGGCCAGGCCAGCGCCCACTGGCGGACGCCCTTGGCGCGGCCCATTATCGAAAATGCGTGGGTGATCTGGTCAATCTCCACCCGCACGCGGGCTTGACCAGCCGAATCCACCTCCCAATAGCGGGTGTCATAATCGCCGCGCTCGACCAGCGAGCCGACGCCGGTCTTCGGGTCGACGCTCCAGAGCGCGGCGACGAACGGATCGTCCACGCCCTTCCTGGCGATCTTGGTGTTCATGTCCGAACTCGGACCACTCGACAACACAAGGCCTTCCACCAGCGCCCGGGTCGGCGCAGTCGTCGTGACACCCAGCACAGGCTGTTCGATGATGAACCTCGACAGGGAGTCCTTGCCGAGCAGGACGTTGAGAATATCGCCCGTCGCCGAGATCGCGACGTTGCGTTCCAGCCGATATTGCCTGCGCGGCGCCAGCTTATCCATCACCGCGATTCGGGCGGCCAGGTAGTCGTCGCCGATCCACCTCAGCCCGACGCCCTCGACGTTACCCAGCGGCACGACCGGCAGGCCTGGCTGATCGACGGTGGCGATGGACACGAACCGCTGGTCGGACGCTCCGCCCAGGATCGCCACCCGGCGGCCGTCGGGTGAGATCGCCGCCGTAACGATCGCGGGGATGCGCCCGAATGCCGAGGCCGGCGGCGGCGGTTCGGCCAAGGCCGGTGCGGCCAGCGAGGCCATTGCGGCGCAAGCCGCCAGGAAAGCGTTCAACAGAGACCCCCCGATCCCAGACACTAAGGCTAAGCTACACCCTTCTCCGCTCGCCGCAATCCCGGGTTGCAGCGGACGCCAAAACGGCCCGGGATCGCTCCCGGGCCGTTCGGTACGCTGGCGCTGGAGAGCGCGGCTAGACCTTTTCGGCCTCCGCCTCGACGGCGATGACTTCCGGCAGCGGCTCCATGGCCTCTTCGCGGCTGGCGGTCAGCGCCTCGTCGCGCTTGGCGGCGATGCGCTGCAGGTTGCGCAGGTATGAGCCGGTGCCCGCCGGGATCAGGCGGCCCACGATCACGTTCTCCTTCAGGCCTTCCAGGGTGTCGACCTTGCCCTGGACGGACGCCTCGGTGAGCACGCGGGTGGTCTCCTGGAAGGAGGCCGCCGAGATGAAGCTGCGGGTCTGCAGGCTCGCCTTGGTGATCCCCAGCAGGACCGGCTGGGTGACCGCCGCGCGGCCGCCGCGGGCCTCGGTCTTCTCGCTCTCTTCGTCCACTTCGATCTTGTCGAGGTGATCGCCCTTGAGCAGGCCGGTGTCGCCGGGCTCGAGGATCTCCACCTTTTGCAACATCTGGCGCACGATGGTCTCGATGTGCTTGTCGTTGATCGGCACGCCCTGCAGTCGGTAGACCTCCTGGATCTCGTTCACCAGGAAGTCGGCCAGGGCCTCGATCCCGAGGATCCGCAGGATGTCGTGCGGGTCGGGATTGCCGTCGATCAGGTACTCGCCCTTGCGGATCACGTCGCCGTCGTGGACGGCGATGTGCTTGCCCTTGGGGATCAGGAACTCGACCGCCTCGCCGCCGTCCTCAGGCGTGATCTTGATCCGGCGCTTGTTCTTGTAGTCGCGCCCGAACTCGACGCGGCCGTCCATCTCGGCGATCACCGCGCAGTCCTTGGGACGGCGCGCTTCGAAGAGTTCCGCCACCCGCGGCAGGCCGCCGGTGATGTCCCGCGTCTTGGCGCTTTCCGTGGGGATGCGGGCCATGACTTCGCCCGGCTTCACCTCGTCGCCGTCGCCGATCGAGAGCACCGCGCCCACCGGCAGGAGGTAACGCGCCTCGCCGCCGTTGGAGATGCGCATGTAGGCGCCGTCTTCGCCGATCACCGCCATGGCCGGACGCAGGTCCGAGCCCTTGGTGGAGGCGCGCCAGTCAATGACCACGCGATTGGTGATCCCCGTGGCCTCGTCGGCTTCCTCGCGGACCGACATGTTCTCCACCAGGTCTTCGAACCGCACCTTGCCGCCGACTTCGGTGATGATCGGGGTGGTGTAGGGGTCCCATTCGGCGAGGCGCTGGCCGCGCTTGACCTTCTCGCCGTCCTTGACGCGCAGGCGCGCGCCGTAGGGCGGCTTGTAGGCTTCGCGGTCCTTGCCATCGACCTGGACGGTCAAGGCGAGGTTGCGGCTCATGCCGATCAAATGGCCCTGGGCGTTCACCACGGTGTTGCCGCCGCTGATCTTCACCACGCCGTCGTTGGCGCTTTCGAAGAACGACTGCTCGGCCACCTGGGCGGTGCCGCCGATGTGGAAGGTCCGCATGGTCAGCTGGGTGCCCGGCTCGCCGATGGATTGGGCGGCGATGACGCCGACCGCTTCACCGATGTTCACCGGGGTGCCGCGGGCCAGGTCGCGGCCGTAGCAGGCGCCGCAGACGCCGACCTTGGTCTCGCAGGTCAGCACCGAGCGAATCTTCACCGACTGGACGGCCGCGGCCTCGACGAGGTCGCACATGTTCTCGTTCAGGTAGGTGTCGGCCGGCACGACGACTTCGCCGGTGTTCGGGTCCTTGATGTCCTCGGCCGCGAAGCGACCCAGGATGCGCAGGCCCAGCGAGACCAGTACGTCGCCGCCTTCGACCACGGCGCGAAGCGTGATGCCCCGGGTGGTGCCGCAGTCTTCCTCGGTGATGATGCAGTCCTGCGCCACGTCGACCAGACGCCGCGTCAGATAGCCGGAGTTGGCGGTCTTCAGCGCGGTGTCGGCCAGGCCCTTACGGGCCCCGTGGGTGGAGTTGAAGTACTCCTGGACGGTCAGGCCTTCCTTGAAGTTCGAGATGATCGGCGTCTCGATGATCTCGCCGGACGGCTTGGCCATCAGGCCGCGCATCCCGCCGAGCTGCTTCATCTGGGCTTGCGAACCCCGGGCGCCGGAGTTCGACATCATGAAGATCGAGTTGATCTCGCCTTCGCGGCCTGTCGCGTCCTTCTCCGCCGTGGAGACTTCGGCCATCATCTCGTCGGCGACGCGGTCGGTGGCCTTGGCCCAGGCGTCGACCACCTTGTTGTACTTCTCGCCCTTGGTGATCAGGCCGTCGGCGTACTGCTGCTCATATTCTTCCACGAGCTTGCGGGTTTCGGCGACGATCGGCGCCTTGCGTTGCGGGATGACGATGTCGTCCTTGCCGAACGAGATGCCGGCCTTGGCCGCTTCCTTGAAGCCGAGCGCCATGATCTGGTCGGCGAAGATCACCGTCGCCTTCTGGCCGCAGTGCCGGTAGACGATGTCGATCAGGTTGGCGATTTCCTTCTTCGTGAGGTTCTTCTCAAGAAGCCGGTGGCCGACCGCCGGATGTTGCGGGAACAGGGCCGCGATCTTCATCCGGCCCGGCGAGGTCTCGATGACCTTGCGGACCAGGTTTCCTTCGGCGTCCATCTCGCTGTAGCGCGCCCGGATCTTGGAGTGCAGCGACACCACGCCGGCGTCGAGCGCCTGGTCGATCTCGTTGAGATCGGCGAACGCCTTCCCTTCGCCGGGCTCCCCCTCGCGCAGCAGCGACAGGTAGTAGAGGCCCAGCACGATGTCCTGCGACGGCACGATGATCGGCCGGCCGTTGGCGGGCGACAGGATGTTGTTCGTGCTCATCATCAGCACGCGCGCTTCCAGCTGGGCTTCCAGGCTGAGCGGCACGTGGACGGCCATCTGGTCGCCGTCGAAGTCGGCGTTGAAGGCCGCGCAGACCAGCGGGTGCAGCTGGATCGCCTTGCCCTCGATCAGCTTGGGCTCGAAGGCCTGGATGCCCAGGCGGTGCAGGGTCGGGGCGCGGTTCAGCAGCACCGGGTGCTCGCGGATCACCTCGTCGAGGATGTCCCAGACCGCCGGTTGCTCGCGCTCAACCATGCGCTTGGACTGCTTGACGGTCCCGGAGAGGCCCTTGGCGTCGAGGCGCGCGTAGATGAACGGCTTGAACAGCTCCAGCGCCATCTTTTTCGGCAGGCCGCACTCGTGCAGCTTCAGTTCCGGGCCGTCCACGTTGACCGATCGGCCCGAGTAGTCGACGCGCTTGCCGAGCAGGTTCTGGCGGAAACGGCCCTGCTTGCCCTTCAGC
>JBIOED010000173.1:0-5605 GCA_044445675.1 Caulobacterales bacterium
CTGGCGGTGCTGGGCGTCGTCTCGCTGGTCATCTGGGCGCTGATCCTCATCGTCACCATCAAGTACGTCGTCTTCCTGATGCGGGCGGACAACAAGGGCGAGGGCGGCACCCTGGCGCTCATGGCGCTGGCGCAGCGCTTCGTGCCGCGGCGCTCGGGCTGGGTGCTGCTACTGGGCATGGCCGGGGCGGCGCTGTTCTATGGCGACGGCATCATCACGCCAGCGGTGACGGTGCTGGCTGCGGTGGAGGGCGTGCGCGACGCGCCGGGCGCGCCCCACGAGGTGGCCAATCTGGTGCTGCCGATCTCGGCGGCCATCCTGATCGGGCTGTTCCTGGTGCAGGCCAAGGGCACGGCGGCCGTCGCCAGGTTCTTCGGCCCGATATGCGCCGTGTGGTTCCTGGTCCTGGCGGGCTTGGGCGTCTATCACATCGCCGAAGACCTGACGATTTTCCGGGCGCTGTCGCCGCACTACGGCGTGATCTTCCTGCTCGACAATGGATTCGTGGGATTCATCATCCTGGGCAGCGTCTTCCTGGCGGTCACCGGGGCCGAGGCGCTCTATGCGGACATGGGCCATTTCGGGCGCGATCCGATCCGGGCGGCGTGGCTGGTGTTCGTGCTGCCGAGCCTATTGCTCAACTACCTGGGCCAGGGCGCCATGGTGCTGCACCACCCCGCGACCGGAGCCAATCCGTTCTTCGAGATGATCCCCCAGGCGATCTACTGGCCGGTCATCCTGCTGGCCACCGCCGCGGCGATCATCGCCAGCCAGGCGGTGATCACCGGCGCCTTCTCCATGACCCAGCAGGCGGTGCAGCTCGGCCTGTTTCCGCGCATCTCGATCCTGCGCACTTCGGAGACCCAGGCCGGCCAGATCTTCGTGCCGCAGGTCAACCGGGCGCTGATGATCGGGGTGCTGGTGCTGCTGTTCACCTTCAAGACCTCCTCGAACCTGGCGGCGGCCTATGGCATCGCCGTCACGGGCGCGATGTTCGTCGACACCCTGCTGTTCTTCGTCATCGTCCGCTGGATGTGGAAGCGGCCGCTGTGGGTCGCGCTTGCGGCCGCCGGCGGCTTCGGCGCGCTGGACATCACCTTCATCTCCTCGAACCTGCTCAAGTTCCTCAACGGGGCTTGGCTGCCGCTCGCCCTGGCGACCATGATCATCGTGATCATGTGGACCTGGACCCGCGGGGCGAAGATCCTCACCGACAAGACCCGCCGCGACTCGGTGCCGCTGATCGAACTGTCCGAGATCCTCAAGGCGCGGGCGCCCCACCGTTCGCCCGGCACGGCGATCTTCCTGACCTCCGACGCTTCGATGGCCCCGGTGGCCCTGATGCACAACCTCAAGCATAACAAGGTGCTGCACGAGAAGAACATCGTGCTCACCATCGAGACCGCCGAGACGCCGCGGGTGGCCGACGACAACCGCGTCCGCATCGAGCCGGTCAACGACGACTTCAAGAAGGTGATTATCTCCTACGGCTTCATGGAAAGCCCCAACCTGCCCAAGGCCCTCGGCCTGTGCCGCAAGCTCGGCTTGAAGTTCGACATCATGGCCACGAGCTTCTTCTTAGGAAGGCGCTCGGTGGTGCCGTCGGCCCAGTCCGGCATGCCGCTGTGGCAGGACAAGCTGTTCATCTTCCTGATGAAGAACTCCGCGAACCCGACCGACTTCTACAAGATCCCGCCCGGGCGGGTTGTGGAACTGGGCACGCAGGTCACCATCTAGCCCCCATGGTTTTCCTGACCTATGCGGGCGACGCGCTGTGGATCATTGCGCTGTCGATCATGGCGGGCGCCTCGCGCGACGCCTGGAAGCGGATGGCGCCCGATACGCGCGTGCCGATGTCGTTCAAGCGCGACGGGACGCCGGGCTGGCGCGCCGGGCGGGTGGTGGCGCTCTGCGCCTTGCCCGGCCTCGCCTTCGCCGCCAGCCTGCTGCTGTTCGTGGCCAGCCGGAACCTCCGGGTCACCGGCGACGAGGCCCTGATCCTGTTCGGCGTCCGCGCCACCCTGGCGGCGGTCTTCCCGCTCCTCCACCTGCGCTGGCTCAAGGCGGCGATGGCCACGCTGGCCGCCGAAGGCGCGCTCAAGTCTTGAACTTCGCGCCGGTTGGCCCTTAAAGGCGCGCGACCCTTTTCTCCCACCCCTCGTCAGGACGCAGCGGCGCTATGGCCGACAAGCCCATCAAGAAGGTCGTGCTCGCCTACTCCGGCGGGCTGGACTCCTCCACCATCGTCAAGTGGCTGCAGACCGAACTCGGCGCCGAGGTGGTGACCTTCACCGCCGACCTCGGCCAGGGCGAGGAGGTGGAGCCCGCACGGCGCAAGGCCATCACCCTGGGCGTCAAGCCGGAGAACGCCTTCGTGGAAGACGTCCGCGAGGAATTCGTCCGCGACTACGTCTTCCCGATGTTCCGCGCCAACACGGTCTACGAGGGCCAGTACCTGCTGGGCACCTCCATCGCCCGGCCGCTGATCGCCAAGAAGCAGATCGAGATCGCCCGCAAGACCGGCGCCGACGCGGTGGCCCATGGCGCGACGGGCAAGGGCAACGACCAGGTCCGCTTCGAACTCGCCTACTACGCGCTGGAGCCCGACATCCGGGTGGTGGCCCCCTGGCGGGAATGGGATTTCAAGAGCCGCGAGGCGCTGCTCGACTTCGCCGAGAAACACCAGATCCCGATCACCAAGGACAAGCGCGGCGAGGCGCCGTTCAGCGTCGACGCCAACCTGCTGCACTCCTCCTCCGAGGGGAAGGTGCTGGAAGATCCGGCCATCGCGGCGCCGGAGTTCGTGCACATGCGCACGATCGCCCCCGAAGACGCGCCCGACAAGCCGACCGTCTTCACCCTGGACTTCGACAAGGGCGACCCCGTCGCCATCGATGGCCAGGCGCTCTCGCCGGCCGCCCTGCTCACCAAGCTCAATCAACTCGGCCACGACAACGGCGTCGGCCGCCTCGATCTGGTGGAGAATCGCTTCGTCGGCATGAAGTCGCGGGGCGTCTATGAGACGCCCGGCGGAACGATCCTGCTCGCCGCCCACCGGGGCATGGAGTCCATCACGCTGGACCGCGGATCCATGCACCTGAAGGACGAGCTGATGCCGAAGTACGCCAGCCTGATCTACAATGGCTTCTGGTTCGCCCCGGAGCGGGAGATGCTGCAGGCGGCCATCGACCTGTCGCAACAGATGGTCACCGGCCAGGTGCGGGTGAAGCTCTACAAGGGCAATGTCACGGTCATCGGCCGCACCAGCCCCTATTCGCTCTATGACCAGGAGCTGGTCACCTTCGAGGAGGGCGCCGTCGCCTACGACCACCGCGACGCCGCAGGCTTCATCAAGCTCAACGCCCTTCGCCTTCGCGTCCAGGCCCAGCGTGACAAGCGGGTGAAGGCTTAGTATCCCGATCCGAACTTCGCCAGCGCTCGCGGCTGCCGTGGGCGAACGTCAGATCCCGCACACTAGGCGTCCAGCTTGTTGAACGGGTAGCGGTCGCGGACGTGGAGCTGGAAGAAGCGGCCCTTCGATTCCGCTTCGACAAAGGAACGGCAGACCTCGGCCGGCACGCCGACGTAGACGTAGCGCTCGCCGCTCGTGAAGCGGACCAGTAACTTGGCGCGCTCGGCGTCGTAGTCGATTTCGCGGATTGCGGTGGAATCGATGTCCATGGGTCGCCTCCCGTGGGCTGTTGCCGACTCTAACACCGCGACGCGCGTAGCCGGTTCCCGAAGAACCCCGATACGTGCAAAGCTCGCGCGCCTAAGGCGAAGCTCACGTCGCCGTTTTCGGGGGAAACCGCATGCATCCGCACACCTGGGTGGCGCTCGTCACGCTGCTGGCGCTTCTGACCTATTTCTGGATGTCCACGCGCGTGCCGGCGGCGCGCAAGGCCTGCGGCATCTACGCGCCCGCGATGACCGGCGACCCGTTGCTCGAACGCACCATCCGCGCGCACTACAACACCTTGGAATGGCTGCCGATTTTCCTGGTCTCCATGTGGCTGTTCGCCGTCTACTGGAGCGACCTGGTGGCTGCGGGCCTGGGCGTGGTCTGGATCCTCGGGCGGATCGCCTATGCCCTGGGTTACGCGGCCGACGCCAGCAAACGCGGGCCGGGGTTCCTGATCCAGGCGCTCGTCACTGCCGTTCTGCTGTTCGGGGCGCTCGGCCGGATCATCTATGTTCTGGCGGTGGTGGGTGCGTAACCTTGGCCGCACAGACCTGAAATCGGGCAACCACAATTGGGCGCCATGTGTTGTGCGGATTAAGCTTCGCGCTATGCGGGGCCCTGGCTTCGAGACATCAAAATGAGCAAGACATCAGCGGCCTTGGCGAGCGCACTGGTCCTGGCGGCCGGTCTCTCGGCCTGCGTCTCGCCAACGCCCTACCAGCCCGCCGCCCGGGGCAACGCCACGGCTGGCGGCTATTCCGAGACGCGGATCGAGCCCAATCGCTGGCGGGTCAACTTCTCTGGCAACTCGATGACCTCGCGCGCGACGGTGGAAGGCTATCTGCTGTTCCGCGCCGCCGAACTCACCTTGCAGAACGGCGACGACTGGTTCTCGATCGTCGACCGCCATACCGACGACAAGACCCGCACCTACGTGCAGCCCGACCCGCTCTATCATCCCTGGTATGGCCCGGGCTTCGGCTATTGGCGCCCGGCCTGGCGGTTCCGCGGGCGCGGCTTCGGCTGGCGCACCTGGGATCCCTATTTCGGCGACCCCTTCTGGGCCGACAGCGTCGATGTCCAGACGATCCAGAACTTCGAGGCCTCGGCCGAGATCATCACCCACAAGGGCGCCAAGCCGGCGGACGACCCGCGCGCCTTCGACGCGCGGGCGGTGGTGGACAATCTGAGGCCGAAGATCCAGTACCCGGGCGCTCGGTAGCTAGGCCAGGTAAGCCGCCCCGAACAACACCAGCCCGACGACGCCCAGGCCGACGGAGCCCAGCCAGAAGGTCCGGCGGTGGGTGATGATCGCCACGGTGCAGATGGCGATGCCGATCTCCAGCAGGGTGGCGGCCGCGGTCAGCCAGTGGTGGCGGTGCTCGTGCAGCCGGCTTATGGCCAGGAGCTTGTCGCGCTCGGTCTCGTCGTCCTGGGCCTGCTTCTTCAGCTCGGCCTGTTTGCTGACCTGGGCCTTGGCGGTGCCCTGGTACTTGGCCGCGTTGGGGCCGCCGGCGTCGGCGGCGATCCCGTAGAGATGCTTCTTCAGGCTGTCGGACTGGTACTCGCCCCAAACGTCGGTGGCCTTGTCCTGCGACAGGACCGCCTCGCTGGAGGCGGTGATCGCGCCGCCCGCCTCGACGGTCTCCAGGCTGCCCACGCCGGCCGCCAGCACCGCCAGGATGGCGATGGTGATCGACACGCGGCTGATGAATGGATCGCGGTCGTGGGCCGCATGCTCGGCGTGCTCGGCGTGCTCATGGGCATCCAGCGCGGGATCGTGAGTCATGATCGCCCCCCTTTGGCGTCTTGCGGAAACGGCGCGGCCGGAGGCCCCGGATCGGGCCGCCGGCTACGTCGACATCATGTGCGGAAATTTGGAGCGGGCGAAGAGATTCGAACTCTCGACCCCAACCTTGGCAA
>JBIOED010000174.1:0-5461 GCA_044445675.1 Caulobacterales bacterium
GAGGAGGCCGTCGCCGGCCCGCCCACCGGCGCCATCACCAACATCGGCCCGCCGACCGGCCCGGACACCGGCGTCGACTTTCCCCCGACCGGCGGGGGGCCGGCCAGGGCGTCGAGCAGGCGCTGCGCCGGCGCCACCGGGCGGGCCGGCGGGGGCGACTGCAACGCGATGACCGGCTGGTCGTCGCAGCTCACCGGCCGCGGCACGAACACCGGGATGGTCTGCTGGTCGCGAGAGGATTCCGCCAGGTTGAGCGCGCGCGGACGGCTGGCCACCACCACTCGAGGGGCCTTCCTGACCGGCGCGCCGACGACGTGCCGCACGCGGTGGACATGGTGGACGACGGGGCGCGGCCGCGAGATGGCGGCGCGGCGGCGCCGGCCGCGGCGGCAAGGCATGGTGGGCTTCGATGGCCCTGATCTTGGGGAAGCAATCGACCGCGGCCGCCGGCGTGGCTATGGCCGTGCCAAACAACGCCACAATTACCGCTGACCTAGTCCTAGACATCATGGTGGGCCAATTACTCGGGAACGACACCTAACCTAAGTGCGCAGTGGAGCTTAAAGTTGCCGAAATCGCCAGATTGTGATGGTTTTTGGGGCGAGTCTCAAATTTGCCTCATATGCCTCGATTTCACCGTCAGGCGCGTCGGCGACGGCTGGGCTGCAATCCTTGAGCCAACCGCGCCGCCGCGGGTTGCGGGATCGTTCGGCGGCCCCTACCCAGCGTGGCCATGACCAACGAACCGTTCTTCACGATCCTGGGGACGCAGTACGTCCCGACGGCGGCGGCGCGCGGGCCGTGGAACCCCAACTCCCTGCACGGGCGGGTGATCGCGGGCCTGCTGGGGGCGGAGATCGAGCGGCTGCACGGGAGCCCGGATTTCCTGCCGGCGCGGCTGACGGTGGACATGTATCGGCTGCCGGACCTGTCTCCGGTGGAGGTGGCGACGCGGGTGGTGCGCGCAGGCAACCGGATCAAGGTGATTGACGCGGAGTTCGTCTCCGGCGGGGTCAGCGCGGGCCGGGCGACCTGCCAGCTCCTGAAGCGGACCGAGACTCCGGCGGGCAATGTTTGGAAGCCGCCGAGCTGGGAGGTCCCGGCGCCCGCCGACATCGCTCCGCCGGCCGACGCGCGCGCCGGCATGGGCGGCATGTGGGCCACGCGGCGGATCGCTGGCGACTTCGGAACGGTGGGGCAGAAGCGGATCTGGATGAGCGAGGTGCGCGACCTGGTGGCCGGGCGCGCGCTGACGCCGTTCGTGCGGGTGGCGGTGGCGGCGGATTTCGCCAGCCCCTTCGCCAACGCCGGCGACGACGGGCTGGAATTCATCAACTCCGACGTGACGATCTACCTGCACCGCGAGCCGGCCACCGAGTGGGTGGGATTCGAGGTGGTGAACCATGGGGCGACCGACGGTGTGGCGGTCGGCGAGTGCTTTCTCTACGACGAGCGCGGGCCGATCGGCTCGGCTTCGTGCGCGGCGCTGGCGCAACGGCGGATGGCGCGGAGCTAGGGGGCCGCTCCGAAAATCCGGAACGCCCCCCTCTCTTGCCCTGCGTGTGGTTCAAAGGCGCAGAACAACCTCAAGGTGCGCGGAGCCGGCGCTCGCCGGAAGGTGGCGTCCTGTCGCACCGCGGCGGGGCTTGACCCCGCCGCGCGACTGCCATTTCCGACCCGTTGTGGCGGCGCGAACGGCCGTGCCATGGTGTGCTCAAGGACCCGGGCAGGTCCGTCGGGGAGGACCGTGATGCGTCTGGTGCGTATGATTGGGACGGCGTTGGCGGGCGCCGGGATCGCCGCCCTCTTGTCGGTGTCCGGGCCGGCGTGGGCCAATCCGAAGAATGCGCTGGACGCCTATGTGGCCAGGCCCGACCCGGCGTTCGCATGGAAGGTGGTGGGGCAGGTCTCGGGTCCTGGCTACCACGGGGCGGTGCTGGCGGTGACCTCGCAATCCTGGCTGACCGCCAAGCAGGTGGATCAGCCGCTGTGGAAGCACTGGCTGACGGTGATCGTTCCGGACAAGGTCACCCACGACAAGGCGTTGATGTTCATCACCGGCGGCGAGAAGAAGGACCCTGCGCCGACCAAGGCCGCCGAGCGCTTCGCCAAGATGGCGGTGGAGACCCATTCGGTGGTCACCGAGCTGGACGACGTGCCGAACCAGCCGCTGCGCTTCACCGAAGACCCCAAGCCGCGCGTCGAAGACCAGATCATCGCCTACCAGCAGGCGAAGTTCGCGCGTGACCACAATCCGCTCGATCTGGTGCGCCTGCCGATGGTGAAGAGCGGGACCCAGGCGATGACCGCCATCCAGCAGTACCTGGCCAGCGAGGCCGGCGGGAAGCTGAAGATCGACGGTTTCGTGGTCTCGGGGGGCTCCAAGCGCGCCTGGACCACCTGGCTGGTCGGCGCGCTCGACAAGCGGGTGATCGCCATCATCCCGATCGTCATCAACGTGCTCGACGTGGACGCCACCACCCGCCACCACTGGGAGGCGATGGGCTACTTCTCGCCGGCCCTGAAGGACTATGTGGAGAACGGCCTGATCCCGGGCCAGATCGGCAAGCCGGGGATCGAGGACGACAATGTGATCGAGGACCCGCTGAACTATCGCGACCGGCCGTCGATGACGATGCCGAAGTACATCATCAATGCGGTGGGCGACGAGTATTTCCCGCCGGACAACACGCGGTTCTCCTACCACCTGCTGCCGCAGGTGAAGCGGTTGCGGATGATCCCCAATTCGAAGCACTCGACGGCCGGCGCCGACATCGACGAGAGCATGACCGCCTTCTACGACGCGATCCTCAACCACCGGCCGCTGCCGAGCTATTCGTGGACCGTGCGCCAGGACGGGGCGATCGTGGTGCGCTCGAAGGAAAAGCCGCTGGCGGTGAACCTCTGGCAGGGGACCGACCCAAAGGCCCGCGACTTTCGCGTCGACACCATCGGCAAGGCGTTCACCTCGACGCCGCTGACGCGCCAGGCCGACGGGACCTGGGTCGGCAAGGTCGCCAAGCCCCCCGCCGGCTGGACCGCCTATTTCGTCGAGCTGACCTATCCGAGCGGGACCAAGTCCCCGTTCAAGTTCACCACCGAAGTCTCGGTGATCCCCGACACCTTGCCCTACAAGTGGAAGGACGCCCGGCCGATCATCGCGCCGGACGGCAAGTAGGGCGGGCGGCGAGGCTGCGGGCGCGCCCGGCCGCGGTGACAGCGCGTGCTGCCGCCGATCACCAGGCTCGCGCGGAACGGTCGATGGTCCATGCCTGAGTTCCGTCTTGCGGTATGGTGAGCGGAAGTCTTAAGATTCCGTTAGTGCGCCTTCGGCATGCCTGAGGCGATTTTGAGTGTGGGAAAAACCAAATGATAAAGCGTTTGTTGCTGGCCGCCGCGTCCGTGGCGGTCCTTTCAATGCCGTTGGCTGCGCAGGCCGATACTTTTGGAAAATACGGAGACGTCAGCGTCGTCAATTCGGGCCCCGTGTCGGATCCGATCGTCTTTCAGCTCACCTCGGCGGTTACGCCCGGATATGCGGGCATATACCTCACGCCTTCGAGCCCGCTGCTGTTGAATCAAATCACCACCCTCAGCCTGGACTACCAGATGACGGCGGGCTCGTTCGGAGGCGGCGCGCCGCGCTTTTCGATTGCCGACAGCACAAATAACGCAACGAACGAGGCCTATATCTATTTTGGCACGCCCATGGGAGGCGGGAGCTTCACCGACCCCAACGCCGGGTCCTTCGCCAACACCGGCAACTACGCCAACCTGGCCTCGGGTGACTTGCGTGTCGCGGTCAACGGGTTTGACGGCATCAACACGCCGAACAGCTTCATCACCTGGGCGCAATTCGTGGCCGAAGCGGGCACGACGTCCGTCGGCGCCGTGTACGTCGACCTGGATGGCGGCTTTGCCGGAACCCAGCGGATGCTGGCGGATAATTTCACGGTGAACGGCAGCGTGTTCGACGCTACGGCGCCCGTGCCCGAGCCGGCGACCTGGGCGATGATGCTCGTGGGCTTCGGCGGCCTTGGCGCGATGATGCGCCGCCGTCGCACGCAAGCCGCGGCCGTCGTCGCCTAACCCGGCCAAGCACTCCGCTTCGGCCCTGCGAAGGCCCCGGTTAGCGCCGGGGCCTTTTGCCGTACGCGCCGGGCCTTGGCCATCGTGGCTTCCGTCCAGCCGCCAAGCTAGGCCGCGTGGCGGCGGGGCTCGGGGACGGCCAGGTCGCGGAACCGCGGGAGCGCGGGGGCGGCAGGGCGGCGCGCGCCGCCTGGAGGCCGCCGTCGTCGGTCCAGCCGCGGGGGGTGTCGTCGGCGTTGCAGAGGAATCCGACCATAGCCCGCGGCCGGCGCGGAGGCCGTTGCGGCGCTTCCATCCAGGTCGATTTGAACTGGCGGAGCTTGCGACGAAAGCCATTCATATCCGGTGACCCCAACATCCTCGGTGGAAAAATCTTAAGCATAAATTCGCCTGAGAGGCGAGTCGGATCCCGGCTTTGACCTGACCCCCCGGGCTGATCTACCAAGCGCCTGCGCGGGCCATGGCGCGTCGGAGCCGCTTCCATGATTCTGATCGGGCAGTACGATTCGCCTTTTGTGCGGCGGGTGGCGATCGCCCTCGCGACCTATGGCCTGGCCTATGAGCATCGGCCCTGGTCGGTATTCGGCGACGCCGACAGGATCGCCAAGTTCAACCCGCTGCGCCGGGTCCCGACCCTGGTGATGGACGAGCGCACCGCCTTCGTGGACTCCACCGCGATCCTGGCGGTGCTCGACGACATGGTCGGGGTCGAGCGCGCGAGCCTGGCCCGCCGGGGCGAGGACGGGCGCGACAACCTGCGGATCGCCGCCCTGGCGGCCGGGGTCGCGGAAAAGGGCGTGAGCCTGCTCTATGAGCGGGTGCTGCGCGACGCGGCGCTGCCGCTGTGGGTCGAGCGGTGCCGGCTGCAGATCGGTGAGACGCTGGACCTGCTGGAGGCCGAGCGGCAGCTGCGGCCGACGCGCTACCTGTTCGACGAGGCGCTGAGCCACGCCGACGTGATGCTGGCCGCCCTCTGGGGCTTTGCCGCCGAGGCCCTGCCGGGCGAGCTGGACTGGAGCCGCTGGCCGGCGCTCGAAGCCCATGCCCGCGCCTGCGAGGACCTGGCGGTGTTCCGCGAGATCCGCCAGCCGTTCATCGCCCCCGGCCGGAGCTGACCACCGTGGCCGATCCCATCGCCCGCCCCGAAGTGCTTGCGCTGCGCACCTCGGAGATCCGCGAGGTGGCCAACGCCGGCATGGGGCGCGAGGACATGCTGGCGTTCTGGGTCGGTGAGTCCGACCAGCCGACGCCGGAGTTCATTCGCCGGGCGGCCGCCGACGCCCTGATGGCAGGCAAGACCTGCTACACCCATAACCTGGGCCGCCCCGACCTTCGCGAGGCGCTGTCCGGCTATCTCGAGCGCCTTCACGGC
>JBIOED010000175.1:0-5305 GCA_044445675.1 Caulobacterales bacterium
CCCTGGGCGAGGAAGGCGGCCCCTTCCACCTTGGCCGCCTCGCGGTCGAAGATCTCGACGAACACCCGCCCGATGATCTTGCGCTTGGTCTCCGGATCGCTGACGCCGGCCAGCTCGCCGAGGAATTCCTTTGACGCATCTACATGAACCAGGGGGATGTTGTAGTGGTCTCGGAACAGCGCCACGACCTGTTCGGCCTCGTTCAGGCGCAGCAGTCCGGTGTCGACGAAGTCGCAGGTCAGCTGCTCGCCGATCGCCTCATGGATCAGCACCGCGGCCACCGATGAGTCGACGCCGCCGGAGAGCCCGCAAATCACCCGGCTCCGGCCCACCTGGGCGCGGATCTTAGCCACCATCTCCTGGCGGAACGACGCCATGGTCCAGTCACCGCTGAGCCCCGCGATCCGGTGGGTGAAATTGCGCAGCATCAACGCGCCGCGCGGCGTGTGGGCGACCTCCGGGTGGAACTGGATGCCGTAGAACCGGCGACCCTCGTCGGCGATCACAGCATAGGGACTGCCCTCGGAGGCGGCCACCACTTCGAAACCCAGCGGGATGGCGGTGATTTTGTCGCCATGGCTCATCCAGACGGTTTCCTGGGAGCCCGGCTCGCCGAGGCCCGCCAGCAGCGGGCTCTCGCGCTCGATCAGGATCTCGGCGCGACCGAACTCGCGGTCATGGCCGCCCTCCACGGCGCCGCCCAGCTGGGCGCACAAGGTCATCTCGCCATAGCAGATGCCCAGCACCGGCACGCCGAGCTCGAAGATCCTTTGCGGCGCCGATGGACTGGCCGCCTCGTGCACGCTGGCCGGTCCGCCGGACAGGATCACCGCCTTGGGCGCGAAGCTCTCCAGCATCCCCTCGACCTTGTCGTAGGGATGGATCTCGCAATAGACCCCGCTCTCGCGCAGCCGCCGGGCGATCAGCTGGGTCACCTGGCTGCCGAAATCGACGATCAGGACGCGTTCGTGTGCAGGTTCGGCCATGGGGCTCCGTTAGCGGGGTTTCTCCAGCACGGCGACGAAAAAGCCGTCCGTGCCGGAGGTGCGCGGCGTCAGGCGCAAGAAGCCGTCCGCCGTCAGGTATGGGGTGAGCTTCGGGTCGTCGGTGGCCGGCGTGGCGACGAAGCCGGGCGTGCGCGCCAGGAAGGCCGCGACGCGGTCCTCGTCCTCTTCCGGCAGCACCGAACAGGTGACGTAGACCAGCCGCCCGCCGGGCTTCACGAACGGCGCGCCGGCGTCCAGCACGGCGTCCTGGTCGGCCATCCGCTTTTCCAGGGTCTCCGGCGTCAGCCGCCACTTGGTGTCGGGGCGCCGGCGCCAGGAGCCAGACCCTGAACAGGGCGCGTCGATGAACACCACGTCCATCTTGGCTTCCAGTCCCTTCAGCGGTTCGGGGTTCACCGGCGAGCGGACCTGCAGGTTGCGTACGCCGGCGCGGTCTGCACGGCGAATGGTGTCCGCCAGCCTGCGGGCGTCGGAGTCATAGGCGTAGATCTGGCCGGTGTTGCCCATGGCGCCGGCCAGCGCCAGCGTCTTGCCGCCGCCCCCCGCGCACAGGTCGAGGACCTGCCTGCCCTTCACCTCGCCCGCCGAGGCCGCGGCGATCTGCGAACCCAGGTCCTGCACCTCGAACCAGCCCTTGGAAAACTGCGGGATGGTCTCGACCGCACCGCTGCGGGTCATGGGATCGAGGGCCGGCATGCGCAGCGCCGTGGCCAAGAGGTCGGTGCGTTCCGCCGCAAGCGAGGTCAGCGCCCTCAGCGTCCGAGCCGGATCGGACTTCAGCAGATTGACCCTCAGATCCACCGGCGCCCGTTCCGACAGCGCCGCCGCCTCGTCCGCCCGCGCTTCACCGAAGGCGCGGAGCAGCGAGGCGTCGAGCCATTCGGGATAGTCGCCGCGAACCGCGTGCGGCGCGCCCACGAGGTCCCGCGGCGCCGAAAGCGCGGCCCGTTCCGCCTCCGTCAGCGGGCCAGGGCCGTGCGGGTCTTCACCGGCGGCCTCCGCCACCCGCGCCACCGGCCAGCCCCAGAGGAACGTCAGCGCCGCCAGAGCGGTGGCGCGCAGGCTGTCGTCGCCCATCTTCCAGCCCAGCGACCGGCGCCGGCGAAGGACGTCCAGCACCAGACCGGATACGAAGGCGCGATCCTTGGATCCTGCGTAACGCGCGGACTCCCCCCAATTCTTCAGCGCCATCCGGACGGGCCGGTGGCGTTCATCGATCTGGGTCAGGACATCGATTGCCGCCGCGAGGCGTCCGGCGTCACGCAAGGAACATCACCTGAAGAAAGCTACGATCACCATCACGACGCCGACCATGCTGAGCGTCCACACCAAGGTGCGGACCACCGCCAGGCCGGAGGCGTAGATCGGGACGTAAAGGGCGCGTCCAATAACATAAAGCGCCGCGCCCCACATGGTCAGCGGCCCGAGCTTACCGGCCATGGCGCAGGCGATCACCGCCGCAGCGAACAGGGCGAAGGTTTCGAGAAAGTTCGTCAGCGCGCGATTGAGCCGCGCAGCCATCACGCCGACCGGCTTGACCTCGTCGCGCGCGCCCATCAGCCAGGCTAGGTCGCGCTCGCCGCCGCTGCCCGCCGCGGCGGCCCAGACGATCTGCACCAGGCCGATGATCACGGCCGCGAGCAGCAATTTCAATTCCACAGGAACCTGAACACCCATAGTCGCCTCCCCGTTGCGCCGCCGGCTCGGGATCGGCCGGCTGGCGTTAGAGACCGTGCCGCGCCCTCTAGACCGGGCTCGGATAGTTGGGCGCCTCGCGGGTGATCATCACGTCGTGGACGTGGCTCTCCCTGAGGCCTGCGCCGGTGATGCGGATGAACCTTGCGCGTCGGCGGAACTCCACCAGGTTGGCCGCTCCCACATAGCCCATGGCGGCGCGCAGGCCGCCGACCATCTGGTGCAGGATCGGCGCGATCGGCCCCTTGTAGGGCACCTGGCCCTCAATGCCCTCGGGCACCAGCTTGAGCGCGTCAGTGACGTCCTTCTGGAAATAACGGTCGGCCGAGCCGCGGGACATGGCGCCCAGCGAACCCATGCCGCGGTAGGTCTTGTAGGACCGGCCCTGGTAGAGGAACACCTCGCCCGGCCCCTCGTCGACGCCGGCGAACACCGAGCCCATCATCGCCACCGAGGCGCCCATGGCCAGCGCCTTGGCGAGGTCACCGGAATATTTGATCCCGCCGTCGGCGATCACCGGCACGTCGGAGCCGGACGCCGCGCGCACCGCGTCGGCGATGGCGGTCAGCTGCGGCACGCCCACGCCGGCCACGATCCGCGTGGTGCAGATCGAGCCGGGGCCGATGCCGACCTTCACGGCGTCCGCGCCGGCGTCGATCAAGGCCTTGGCGCCGTCGTAGGTCGCCACGTTGCCGGCGACGATCTGCACGCGGTTGGTCTCGCGCTTGATGCGCCCCACCGCCTTGGCCACGTCGGCGTTGTGCCCGTGGGCGGTGTCGATCACCACCACGTCCACGCCGGCGTCGACCAGCGCCATCGACCGCTCCCAGCCTGCGTCGCCGACCGTGGAGGCCGCGCCCACCAACAGGCGCCCATGGGCGTCCTTGGCCGCGTTGGGGTGGGCCTGCGACTTCTCCATGTCCTTGACGGTGATCAGGCCCACCGCCCGATAGTCGTCGTCCACGACGATCAGCCGCTCGATCTTGTGCCGACGCAGGAGGTCGCGGGCTTCCGCCTGGCTGACGCCCTCCTTCACCGTGATCAGGTTCTCATGCGTCATCAACACCTTGGCCGGGACATCTTCGCTGCCTTCGAAGCGCATGTCGCGGTTGGTCAGGATGCCGCAGAGCTTGCCCTTCTCGTCCACCACCGGGAATCCGGAAATCTTCCGCCGCGCCTTGATCTCGCGGATCTCGCTGAGCGGCGTGTCCGGGTGGATGGTCAGCGGGTTGATCACCATCCCGCTCTCGTAGCGTTTCACTTCGCGGACCTGGTCGGCCTGCTCCTCGACCGTGAGGTTGCGGTGCAGGATGCCGAGCCCGCCGTTCTGCGCCATGGCGATGGCCAGCCGGCTTTCGGTGACCGTGTCCATGGCGGCGGACGCCAGCGGTATGTTCAGATTGATCTCTCGCGTGAACCGGGTCGCGACATCCACCTGGGTGGGCATCACATCGGACGGGCCGGGTTCTAGCAAAACATCGTCGAAGGTGAGCCCTTCGCGAATCTCCATGGAGACACCTCGTTTTGCGAGGGTCGTATTCCCGCAAAGGGGGGCGGAGTCAACGCGAGCCTTGTGTCTCAGCGGCCTTTGAGCCCGGTCGCGACCAGATAAAGTTCCGAGCTGTCCGATCGGCTGGCTTTGGGCTTCACGGTCTTCACGCTGGCGAAGTGGCGTTTCAGCGTGCCGATCACCTCGGCGGTCTCCCCGCCCTGGAAGGCCTTGGCGACGAAGGCGCCGCCGGGCTTCAGCACCTCGACGGCGAAGTCGGCCGCGGCCTCGATCAGGCCGACGATGCGCAGGTGGTCGGTCTGGCGGTGGCCGACAGTGTTGGGGGCCATGTCCGACAGCACCACGTCCGGGGCGCCGCCCAGGAGGCGCATCAACTCCGGCCCGCAGGCCGGGTCGGTGAAGTCCATCTGCAGGATGTGGGCGGGCGGCAGCGGATCGACCGGCAGCAAATCGACGCCGACGATGTCGGTCACCCCGCGCTCGATCGCCACCTGCGTCCAGCCGCCGGGCGCCAACCCCAGATCCACCACCCGCGCACCGCGCTTCAGCAGGTGGAACTTGTCGTCGAGTTCGGTCAGCTTGTAGGCCGCGCGGGAGCGATAGCCGTGGGCGCGGGCCTTGGCCGCGAAGGGGTCGTTGATCTGCCGCGACAGCCACGCCTGTTGCGACGGCGTGCGCTTCCAGGCGGTCTTCAGCCGCTCCGGAACCACCCGGCCCGCCTCCGTCCCGCCGCTCGGCGGCTTGACCATGCGTTTGCGGGGGGGCTCGTCGTCGCTCATTGCGCGGCCGCCATCTGCCGGGCGCCCCCGCGCCGACCTCGGCGCGAACGCCCGCCGCGGTCGGCCATCAGCGACAGCAGAATGCCCTCGCGCAGGCCCCGGTCGGCGACGCGCACGCGGCTGCACGGCCAAAGCTCCTGAACGGCCTGCAGGATCGCCGCGCCCGCCAGCACCAGGTCCGCGCGGTCCGGGCCGATGCACGGCTGGTTGGCGCGCGCCCTGGCGTTGAGCCCCAGCAGGCGTCCGGCGGCCGCGTCGCACTCGTCGCGGGTCATCCAGATGCCGTCGACGCGGCTGCGGTCATAGCGCGGCAG
>JBIOED010000176.1:0-5201 GCA_044445675.1 Caulobacterales bacterium
AAGGCCAGCATGGTGGCCATGTCCGGGGCGATCATGCCGGAGCCCTTGCAGATTCCGCTGATCTTGACCTGTGCGCCGTCGATGTCGGCCACCGCATGCGCGCCCTTCGGGAAGGTGTCGGTGGTCATGATCGCCCGTGCGGCGCCCGCCCAGCCGTCCTCGGTCAGCCGGTGCTCGATATCGGGCAGGCGATGGACGATCTTGCTGTCGTCCAGCAGGACGCCGATCACGCCGGTCGAGGCGACCATCACGTCGCGCTGCCGGCAATCGAAACGCTTGCCGGCGGCTGAGCAGACCCGGCGCACCGCGTCCGCGCCGGGCCGTCCGGTGAAGGAATTGGCGCAGCCGGCGTTGACCACCAGAGCGCGGACACCCTCGCCTTTGGTCATCGCAAGGTGGCGCTTGCACCAGTCGACCGGCGCGGAGCCGACCCCGTGGCGGGTGAAGACGCCGGCGCAGCTCGCGCCCTCGGGGAAGCTCATCACCAGGAGGTCGTCGCGCTCGTGCTTGTAGAAGCCGGCGCGGGCGGTGGCCATCTGCACGCCGGCGATCGGCGGCATCCTCGGGAAGGGCACGGCCAGCGGCGAGACCGGCATGGCGCCAGCCTTGCCGGCAGGTGGGACGGCGACGGCCGCGGCGGGGAACTGCCGCGCCTGCTTGTCGGCGCGCTTCAGGGCCGCGCGCTTCAGCGCGCTGGCCAGCGGGTCCAAAGCGCGCTCCAGGGTCTGGCCCATGACCTCGACCGGACGCGACGCGGCTTCCAGCACCTTGGCGCCGGGCTTTGGGCCGCCGGGCTTGGGGGCGCCGGAGGTCTTGGCGGGCTTCTTCGTCACGTCTTGCCCCCTTTCGTGGTCGATGTAGGCGCCGCAAGCGCCTTGGGCGGCGCGTCGGCCGGCGGGACCGCCTGGCTGGGCGTGTCGGTCTTGACCAACACCTCGACCTTGGAGCGGCTGCGCAGCTTCTCCAGGAGGTCACGGATCTGGTCGTAGGTCAGGAAGCGCACGATCTGCGGCCGCGCCGCCTCCAGGGTGATCGGCTGCTCCGCCCGTCGGTCCTCGACCTTGACCAGCGCAAAGCCGTTCTCCACCGCGAACGGCCCGACGATCTGGCCGGGCTTGGCGGACTTCAGGGCCGCGTCATAGGTCTCGGGCATCACGTCTATGGTGAAATAGCCCAGGTCGCCGCCGTTGAACCGGGTGGCCGCATCGGTGGAGCGCTCCATGGCCAGCGCCTCGAACGAGGCGCCCGACGCCAGCAGCTTGCGCACGGCGTCCGCCTCGGCGGCCGTGGCCAGCACGATCTGGCGGGCGTGGATCTCCTCGGAGCGCTTCGCGAGCTTGAGCTGCTCCTGGTAGAGGCCGCGCACGGCGTTGTCGTTGACCGCGTCGGAGACCACGCGTTCCACCAGCATGTCGCCCAGCACCCGGTCGCGGGCCGCAGCCAGGCGGCGCTGCGCCACCGGATCCTTGTCCAGCTTGCGCTTGACCGCCTCGCCGGCCAGCAGCCTCTGGTCGACCACCTCGTCCAGCACCCGGCGGAAAAGGTCGGAGGAGACGTCGAGGGGCTCGCCCTCGCCGATCAGGCCCTGGGCCACCGCCTCGCGCTTGACGTCGGAGGACCAGACGGTCGCCCCGTCCACCTTGGCCACGGCGCGGTCGCCGCGCTCCGGCGCATGTTCGGTCGCCCCGCCCCGCCCGCAGCTCGCCACGCCCAGGGCCGCGGCGACGATCAGGCCGGCCAGAATGCCGGCTCGCAGCCTGGGACGGAACGCCTTGCTGGCGGCCATGCGGATCACCCTCGACACGGATGGGAGTTTGCGGCCCCAAGGCTGTCCGGAGGCCGCCGCCCGTCCCTAGCCATTTACATCCCGGGATGTAAAGGTCGCCCCCGAATGCGCCCCGATCGCCAAGGCGCCGCGGACCCATATTTCGGAAGGATCATTGAAAATGCGCGAAGCCGTCATTGTTTCTTACGCCCGCACGGGCCTGGCCAAGTCGGTCCGCGGCGGGTTCAACATCACGCCGACGGTCTCGATCGCCGCCCACTCGGTGAAGCATGCGGTGGCCAAGGCCGGCATCGAGGGCGCCGACGTCGAGGACGTGTTCATGGGCAATGTCGCGCACGGCGGCGGCAATGTCGCGCGCCAGGCCTCGCTGCTGGCCGGCCTGCCGATCACCACCTCGGGGGTGACGGTCAACCGCTTCTGCTCCTCGGGCCTGCAGACCATCGGCATGGCCGCCAACTTCGTGCGCAACGACGGCGCCGACGTGGTGGTGGCCGGCGGGGTGGAGACCATCTCCATGCCCAACATGGGCGTCGGCAAGGACAACTTCGACCCGAAGCTGACGGAGATGTACCCGGCGATCTTCATGCCGATGATCGACACCGCCGACATCGTCGCCGAGCGCTACAAGGTCAGCCGCGAGGCGCAGGACGAGTATTCGCTGGAGAGCCAGCGCCGGATGGCCGCCGCCCAGCAGGGCGGCAAGTTCGCCGACGAGATCGTCCCGATGAAGACCAAGATGAAGGTGGTCAACAAGGAGACGAAGGAGGAATCCATCGTCGACTACGTGGTCAACCGCGACGAGTGCAATCGCCCCGACACCAGCATGGAAGGCCTCTCCAGGCTCGAGCCGGTGCGCGGTCCCGGCAAGTACATCACCGCCGGCAACGCCTCGCAGCTGTCCGACGGCTCGGCCGCGGTGGTGATCATGGAGGCCAAGGAGGCCGAGCGCCGCGGCCTGGCGCCGATGGGCGTCTTCAAGGGCTGGGCGGTCGCCGGCTGCGAGCCCGACGAAATGGGCATCGGCCCGGTGTTCGCCATCCCGCGCCTCTTGGAGCGCCACGGCCTGAAGGTCGACGACATCGACCTGTGGGAGCTGAACGAGGCCTTCGCCAGCCAGTGCCTCTATTCCCGCGACAAGCTCGGCATCGATCCGGAGAAGTACAACGTCAACGGCGGCTCCATCGCCATCGGCCACCCGTTCGGCATGACCGGCGCGCGCCTGGCCGGCCACGTGCTGCAGGAAGGCAAGCGCCGCGGGGCCAAGAACGTCGTGGTCTCCATGTGCATCGGCGGCGGCATGGGCGCGGCGGGGCTGTTCGAGGTCCTCTAGGCGCCTGCTGACGCAAGATATCACGGGCCCTCCCCTTCGCGGGAGGGCCCTTTTGTTTGAGCGCGCAGCGCCTCTGTCTTTTGGACACGAAGACCACGAAGACCACGAAGAGGTCATGCCTATCCGGACCCCGAGGCGGCTTGGGGGCCTTCGTGGTCTTCGTGTCGAATTGGACAGCGCCTTCGACGCGGGCGTGGGGCGACGGCCCTCTCCTTCGCGGGAGCACTCTTTTGTCTTCGGCGCGCAGCGCCGGTCTTTTGAACCGCCAAGAACGCCAAGAAGCCATGCCTGTTGAGGGCGCGAGCTTGCGCAGGCCCCTTGGCGAACTTGGTGGTCTTGGCGGTTGAAATCCGACTGCGCCTACGGCGCGGCGGCTCATCCGGAGCCGCGCCAGGGCGGCGGGTCGGGCAACATCTCGTCGGGAGGAGGAAGGTCGCGCCAGCGGGCGGCGAGGCGGGGGTCCAGGCCGAGCGCGCGGCAGAACGCCATCACATGGTCGTCCAGCGGCTCCAGCCCGAAGCGGTTGTCCAGCGCCCCGAGGTCCAGGCGCGTTTCGAGGAGGTCGAGCAGATAGCCCTCGAGGTCTTCGTCGTCTTGCTCGGACGGGTCGGCGGCCTCGCGCTCGGCGCAGATCACCCGCTGGACCGCGCCCCGCAGCTCATCGGCCCGGGCGGCGATGCGCCCCTCGTCACGGGGCGCAGGACCCGGCGGCGCGGCGTCGCGCTCGGCCAGCGCCATCTCGCGCTGCAGCCGGACCTTCAACGCCAGGCTCTGGCGATAGGAGCGCGCCATGCGCTGATAGCTGCGGGCGAGGTCGTTGGCGGTCTCCGGGTCCTCGGCCGCCTGGGCGCGGGCGGCGAAGTCCCGCGCCATGGCCAGGTCCAGCGCCGCCAGCTCCGAAAGCCCCGCGGCTTCGTCCTCGGTGATGCAGAGCGCGTCCAACATGCGGGGGGCAGCGGAGCACGGCGGTGCGTCAGATGCGGACGTGGCGGAGGAGATTCGATGCCCGGAACGCCTGCGCGAAGGGCGGCTTCCAGCAGCGGGACCCCGGCCTCGCTGGGCCTCCCGGGCGCGCCCTCGGCGCGGACATAGGTGATCGTCTAGGTCCCGGCGTCCCTCACGCCATGAGCTTCCAGGCCACGAAGAAGACCAGCACGACGATCGCGGTAAAGATCATCATATTGACGAGCATCCTCATCATGCCGCGCTCGTGCTCGTCGGTGATCTTCAGGGCGTCGCAGACGGTGTTGGACGGCGCCATCAGCAGGCGAAACATCGGACGATCTCCTATCGGGATTGAACAAACGAAGCCGGAGTCGAGACAAAGGCGACGCCCATGGCGAGGCTGGCCCCGACGAGCAGCAGATTCGGACCCCCAAGCGCCGCGGGTCCGTGATCCGCCAGGCGAGGCGGCCGTCCAGGACATGGAGCGCCCGCCTTGGCGGCATAGGTGCGCCGCAGGGTCGCCTCGGTGAATACGGCTGTCCGCTCGCAGGGCCGGACACAACCGGGAAGGGCCATCGCGGTCACGCCGCCTACATCGTCAAGGTGCGGACCCGGCGCGGGCGCACGGGCGGTTCGCTGCGGCTGGCGGCGATGCCGAACTGCAGGCTCTGGCCGATCATCTCTGCCTTGGCGACGAACAGGGAGGCGGCGCCGGGAGGACAGGTCTCCGCCGCCGTCTCGCGGAACAGATTCAGCCATCTGGCGAAGTGGGTCGCGCGGATGTCCGGGAGACGGGCGTGCGCCGCCATCGGAGCCCCCTTGAAGCGGCCGGTCATCAGGGTCACCGAGGACCAGAAATCGCAAAGCTTTTCAAGGTGGTGATCCCAGTCCGCGATGGCCCGGCCGAAGATCGGCCCGAGCGCCGGGTCCCGGCGCACCCTGGCGTAGAAGGCGTGGACCAGGGTGTGGATCATCTCTTCGGTGACGCCGACGGCGGTCCCCGGAGCGATCAGCCGCCTTTCGTCAGGAGTGGTCATAAGAAGTATATAGAATACTACTTCATATTTGGCCAGGGCCTGCTCGTCAGCATAGCGGCGCGTGAGGCGTTCCCTGCGGTGGCGCCGGCGCAGCTACGGACGT
>JBIOED010000177.1:0-5192 GCA_044445675.1 Caulobacterales bacterium
CGGGAAATTGTAGGTCCCAGCCTGGATGTAGAACTGGATCACGCCATCGGTCTTCTGGATCTCGATCTGGGCGTTGCTGACATCGGCCTTGCCCTTCTCATTGTTCCCAGGCGCGGCGTTGTTCTGCCAGGTCGCAAGGCCGGTGACCTGGCCGCCGAAATAGATCTTGCCCAGCACGCCCGCATCGACGCTCAGCGGATTGGCGTTCGACGACAGGGACGCCGACATGGCGGGCGTGGACAGGGCCGCGGGCGTGGCGGGCGCGTCGTCGGCCCGCGCGGCGGTGGTCAACGCCAGCGTCGCCGCGGCGGCCAGGAGCGAGAGTCTCAGAGCCTTCATCGGTATGTCCCCTTGGTCCGGCCTATGCTGTCCGGGGCGACCGCATGTGACCGTGCGCCCATGGTTGGGGCGGGCCGGGAAGGATCAACGTTCGCGGAGGCGGTAAGGCCGCGCTTGGCCGGCCTGACCAATGTTTGAGCGGCCCCGATCGGTAGCGCCCTTCGTTTAGGCGCCCCGGGGCATCGACATGACTAAGGTCGGTTGGGATCAGCGGGCGACGCGGGCCGCGTAGCCGAGGTGGGAGCCGCCATCGACCAGCAGGGTCTCGCCAGTGATGTGCCGCGACGCCTTTGAAGCCAGGAACACCGTCGCCGCGGCAACGTCCTCCGGCGTCGAGGCCACACGAAGCGGCGTGCCGGCCGCGGCGTTGGCGCGGATGCGGTCGACGGCGGCTTCGGACAGGCCCTTGCCGAACCAGGGCGTATCGATGAAGCCCGGGCAGACCGCGTTGACGCGGATCCGCGGCGCCAGCGCGCGGGCCAAGGACAGGGTCATGGTGGTCAGCGCGCCCTTGGAGGCCGCGTAAGGCACCGAGGAGCCGATGCCGGTGACGCCGGCGATCGAGGCGGTGTTCACCACCGCACCCGGTTGCGGGGCGGCTTCGAGCAGGGCCCGGCAGGCGCGGACCATCTGATAGGGGCCCACGACATTGACGGCGTAGAGGTCCAGGAAGTCCTGGCCCGAGACGGCGTCGAGGTCGGCGTGATTGGCGAACCGGGTCGCGCCAGCGTTGTTGAAGAGGGCGTCGACGCAGCCGAAGGGCTCGGCGGCGGCGGCGATCGCCCGGCAGTCGTCGTCGGAGGCGACGTCGCCCTGGACCAGGACGGCCTTCACGCCTTCGGCTTCAACCCGACGGCCAGTCTCTTCGGCCTCGTCCCGGCTGCGGGCGTAGTTGATCACCACAGCCTTGGCGCCCTGGCGGGCGGTTTCCAGGGCGATCGCCCGGCCCAGGCCCGTGGAGGCGCCGGTGACCACCACTACGAAGTCTTCGAAACCACCGCCGGACATCGCCCGCCTCCTGCTGCCTGGTTCCTGATAGCCGCAAGGCGGGTGGCTGTCTCGGTTGCGGGCGCCCGGCGCCGGCGGTAAAGCCGCCGTATGGACGCCACCCACCTGACCCAGCTCGGCCATCAGGCGCGCGCGCCGGCGAACCCCGACGAAGCCGTGCTGGAGCGCGTGGCGAATCCGCAGGCCGGCGCCCTGTACCTGGCGCGGTTTACCGCCCCAGAGTTCACCTCGCTCTGCCCGGTGACGGGCCAGCCGGATTTCGCGCACCTGGTCATCGACTACGCGCCTGGCGACTGGCTGATCGAATCCAAGTCGCTGAAGCTCTATCTCGGCGCGTTCCGCAACCACGGAGCGTTCCACGAGGACTGCACGGTGGCCATCGGGCGGCGGATCTTCGCCGTGGCGGAGCCGCGCTGGTTGCGGATCGGTGGCTATTGGTTTCCGCGCGGCGGCATCCCCATAGATGTCTTTTGGCAGAGCGGCCCCGCTCCGGAAGGCCTTTGGCTGCCCGATCAAGGCGTGGCGCCCTATCGCGGACGGGGTTGAGGGCGCGTTCAGCAATTCCGTTATGTCAATCTGTGCTTCGACGACGGCGATTACTGAAATTAATCCTTCACGTTCTCCGGATCGATTCGCGCGACCGGGTGGTGTCGAGACATCGCGTCCGGAGCACTGGGGGGCGGCATTTCTCCTCTGAGGGGAAAACATATGGCTGTTCTGGCAAGCGCCGGTTGGGGCTTTCCAAAACCGTTAATCCGGCCTATAGCAGATTTGCCCATCTCTCCTCGGGCGTGTCACACCTCAGGCCGGACGGCGCCCCGCGTCGTCCGGCCGTTGTGATTCCGGAACTTGATTCCGAAGGCGCGCCTAGAGCCGACCCCGATCCCGCCAGCGGCTGACGAGCGGCTTGGCGTCGGGGCGTTCGCGCTCCAGAGGTGGCTCCCTGGGCGTCCCGATGAGCATGAACCCGGCGACCTTCTCACTCTGCGCCAACCCGAGGATGGCGTTGGCCTCGGCGTCATAGGCGTACCAGTCGGTGATCCAGTTCGCGCCATAGCCCATGGCCAAGGTCGCGTAGAGCAGGGTCGCGCCCACGGCGCCGGCGGACAGGACCTGCTCCCATTCGGGGATGGCGGCGGGCTTGGGAGCCGAGATCACCGCGACCGCCAGGGGAGGGATTTTCAGCTTGGCGAGCTTGGCGGCGGCGGTCTGGTCGCCCCGCGACAGGGCCAGGGCCTCAAGCTTCGCCGCGAAGCGCGCCTTGTCATCCCCTTGCAGGACGATGAACCGCCAGGGGGAGAGCTTGCCGTGATCGGGGACGCGGGTCGCCAGGCGGAGCAGGAGGTCGAGCTCCTCGGGGCTGGGAGCCGGTTCGACAAGGGTGACCGCCGAGGTCGAGCGGCGGCGGCTGAGAAAGGCCAGCACCTCTGGCGCGGGCGCGAGGTCGATCGGCGAACCGAATTCCGGGGCAGGCGGCAGGGTGATGGGCACGGGCGTCTCTGGTATGGGAAGCGGCGTTCAGGAAGCGATAGGGTGGCGCCCTTATGAGTGCGCCCGCGCGCACCGCAAAGCGAGCCTGAGACGATGCCCGAGAAACCCGCCTGGCTGAAGGCGCATGGCGAGCCCTGGACGCCGGGGACCGAACGGGTCGCTTTCGAGAGTGGCTGGATCCGGGTGACCGACCAGACGGCCATCGCGCCCACAGGCAGGCCCGCACCCTATGGGTTGGTGCGTTTTAAAAACCTGGCCGTGGCGGTGCTGCCGATCCACGACGACGGGACGGTGACCCTGGTGGGCCAGCATCGGTTTCCCTTGGGCGACTACAGCTGGGAGCTGCCGGAGGGCGGCGCGCCGCTGGACGAAGATCCGCTGGCGGGCGCCAAGCGCGAGCTGGCCGAGGAGACCGGCCTGGCAGCCGCCGAGTGGCGAGAGGTGATGCGCACGCAGCTCTCCAATTCCGTCACGGACGAGCGGATGATCGGCTATCTGGCCGTGGGGCTGTCGCCCAGCGGGACCGCGCATCTGGCCGACGACACCGAGGCCATCGCGCTCGCCCGGGTTCCGTTCCGCGAGGCGCTGGACGTCGCGGTGGCCGGGCATCTTCCCGACATGCTGACGGTGGCGATGCTGTTGCGGGGCTACCATATGGCTCGCGAAGGGTCTTTGCCGGACGCGCTGGCACGCGCCATGCTAGGATAAGGGAGACGCCTGATGCGGCGGGAGGATCAG
The DNA here is from genome assembly GCA_044445675.1 of Caulobacterales bacterium. Taxonomy (GTDB): domain Bacteria; phylum Pseudomonadota; class Alphaproteobacteria; order Caulobacterales; family Caulobacteraceae; genus Phenylobacterium. Next base: position 3,577 of record JBIOED010000177.1, read on the forward strand.
ATGAGCCAGCAACGCCTGGAAGTCGTCGACCCGGCCAATGCGCCGCCGGTCTGGGCGGCGCTGCGCAACGAAGCCGAGGCCGCGGCCCAGAACGAGGCCGCGCTCGCGAGCCTGCTGGCCGCCGTGATCCTGAACCACAAGAGCCTGGGCGCGGCGCTATCGTACCAGTTGGCCCGCAAGCTCGGCGACCAGGAGCTGCGGGCGATGAGCATCCGCGAGATCGCCGAGGAGGCCTATGCCGGCGATCCCGGGCTGGTGAGCGCGGCGGAGGCGGACCTGAAGGCGGTGTTCGAGCGCGACCCGGCCTGCAAGGGCTATCTGCAGCCTTTCCTGTTCTTCAAGGGCTTCCTGGCGCTGCAGACGCAGCGGGTCGCCCATTGGCTGTGGAACGACGGTCGCGAAACCCTGGCGCTCTATCTGCAGAGCCGGATGAGTGAGCTGTTCCAGGTGGACATCCATCCGGCGACGCGGATCGGGCGCGGAGTCTTCGTGGACCATGGCACCGGCATCGTCATTGGCGAGACGGCGGTGATCGGCGACGACGTTTCGATGCTGCAAGGCGTGACGCTGGGCGGCACGGGCGCCGAGCGGGGCGACCGGCATCCGAAGATCGGCAATGGCGTCCTGCTGGGCGCGGGCGCCAAGGTGCTCGGCAACATCGTCATCGGCGCCTACGCCAAGATCGCCTCGGGCTCGGTGGTGCTGAAGCCGGTGCCGCCAGGCTGCACCGCCGCAGGCGTGCCCGCGCGACTGGTCAACTGCCCGACCTGCGACGAGCCGGCGAAGAGCATGGACCAATCGCTTTCCGAAGCCGCCTACGACTACGTGATCTGAGGTTTTCGCCTCTTCCTGGTTTTCGCGGGGGTCGCGACCGGCTAGGTTCCCGCCGCCTGTAGAATCCTGAGGAGCGTTGGCGTGGACGAAAGAATGATCCGCAAGATCGAGGGCCACCTGCGGGGAACCTTCGCCAACGCCCGTATCGCGCTCACTCCGCGTCCCAAGCAGAAGGATTCCGCCGAGGTCTATGTCGGCGAGGAGTTCGTGGGCGTGGTTTTCGAGGACGAGGATGGCGACGGCTCGTTCATGTTCGAGATGGCGATCCTCTCGGAAGACCTGCCTTAGCGGATCTGCTCGACCTGCAGGCTGCCCGCCGGCAGGGGCGCGAACACCGGCTGTGGGGCGGAGGTGTCGAGCCATGGCCCCCACTGCGCGCGCGGCAGGATGACGATCTGGCGGTCGTGGTAGGACGCTATGTCGGGGCCGGGCTCGGTGGTGAGCATGGTGAAGCGGCCGTCGCGGATCAGGCCGGCGATGCAGAAGAGGTCGTTGTCGCCGGCGGTGAACAGCCACTTGGACTTGAGGCCTCTTGGGGGCGCCTTGGCTCCGGTGAATTCGTAGAAGCCATCGGCGGGGATCAGGCAGCGGCCGGCGGGGAAGCGCCGCCCATCGGAGCGGAAGTTGATCAGCGGCCCACCCTTCGGCTGGGTGAAGCCCCAGCGGAGTTGCTTGAGTTCGATCCCCTGGGGCGAGCCAACCAGGATAGGCGCCGGGTCGGTAGGGCGGATGGAGTCCCGCGGTTCCAGGTTGGGCGCGCCGCCGGCCCAGAGGATCGGAAG
>JBIOED010000178.1:0-5064 GCA_044445675.1 Caulobacterales bacterium
CGGCGAGGCTGGTGAAGGATTTGCAGTCCTGGGCCAGCGCCGAGCCGACCGCGTACTGGATGCGATAGGCGCCGTCCGGCAGTGGGCCCACCTTGGCGTGGCCGCCCTTGCTGACGAAGAAGGCCAGCCGCAGGCGGCCGGTGTCGGCGTCGCGCAGCTTGATGATGGTGGGGCCGTCGGCGCCGTTGTTGACCTCCACATGATGGCCGAACTTCACCGGGTCGAGCCGGCCCTCGAGCAGCTCGCCGTCCTGGGGCGGCCGGGCGCAGGTCGGCGCGGGCGGGGCGGCGGTCGCCGCGCCGGGCGGCTCCGCGCCGGGGGCGATGGTGGAGAAGGAGGCGCGCACCATCGGCTCCAGCGCCCGGGCATAGGCCGGCGTGGCCAAGGCGCCGGCGGGCACGCCGTAGACCCAGACCAGCGCGCCGACCAGGACCGGCGCGGCCATCGCCAGCCCGCCTTGCAGGGCCACGGCGCCGGCGCGCGCCCGCCAGGGATCGACCAGCGGCGGCGTGTCCCTGGGCACGCCGGCGCGGTGCAGCTCGGCCAGCAGGTCGGCGGCGTCCAGGGCGTTGGCGGACTTCATGGCCGCGACCTGCCGCGCCAGGGCGTGGGCGACGGCGGGCTTGCCCTGGGCCAGGAAGGCCTTGGCGTTGCGCCATAGCAGCTGGGCGTCGGCGGCTTCCTGCCGCTGGCCGCCCCGGGCGTTGCGGAGGATCGCCAGGGGCGTCCAGACCAGACCCAGCACGCCCCACCAGCCGAGCGCGGCGGTGAGCGCGGTGCAACGCAGGCTGATCCGGTTGGCGCAGCCGGCGCAGTAGACGCCGCGCGTTGAGCGGCGCCAGGTGACCAGCACCGAGATCACCGTCCAGTAGACCGCGTGGCGCGGCTGGGCGGTCGGGCGGTTGCAGCACGAGCAGTGGATCAGCTCGCCGGGCGCGGCGGCGGCGCTGGCGGCCTGCGCGTCCCCCGCTGCGTCGGCCGCGCGCGCGTCGGCGCCGCGCGCGCGCGCGCGGCGGCCCGGGTCGGACCGGCGGTCGTAGGTCGCCCGGCTGCGGTCGTCGGACAGCACGGCATAGGCTTCGCTCAGCTTGCGGAACCGGGCGGCGGCGCGGGAATCGGCGTTCTTGTCGGGGTGGCATTCCATGGCGACGGCGCGAAACGCGCGCTTGATCGCCTCGGCAGACGCGTCCGCCGGCACACCTAGGACCTCGTAGTAGCCCCTGGGGTCTTGCGGCTTCACCTGCGCTCCACATGCCTTCCGTCGGGCGCATGGCTTACACGAAGTACACTTTACATATTGTTCAGTTTCGAGCCGAAAAAAGCGGCAGGCGGCGCCTGAGGCGCCGCCCGCCGGGTCTCGCTATTTCTTGGTCTTGTCCTCGGCGGCTTCCGCCTTGTCCTCGGACTTGTCCTTGGCCGCCATGGCCTTGGTCATGTGCTTCTTGTGATGCTTCATCATCTTGGCCTTTTCAGGCGGGTTCGGAATGGGCTGCATCGTGCCCGACTGGGCGAGCGCGGAGCCCGCCAGGAACGCCGTGGCGACGAACGCCAGGCCGATCGTCTTCAGTTTCACTTGATCATCTCCCTGTGGCGGCCCGATCCCGTTTTGGCCGGACTCGCCTGAGGCACGGTAATCCAGAGCGGGGCTGCTGTGGAGATGGCCCGCATCGGGTTATGGTGACGCCATGACCGGACGCTTCATCGCCGCGGCGCTGGCCGCCGCCCTGCTGGGGTCGGCCGCCGTGGCGGCGCCCACGCCCGAGCATCCGGGCGAGACCACCGTGTCCCTGCCCGGGATCCGCTATCAGGTGCTTGCCTCGGGGCCGGCGACCGGCGCCCATCCGGGCCGGGCGGACAGCGTGGCCATGCGTTACGTCGGCCGGCTGGAGGATGGGGCGGTGTTCTCCACCTCGCCCGACGAAGGCCGGCAGGCCGCCACCTTCGCGGTGAAGGCGGTGATCCCGGGGATGAGCGCGGCCCTGCAGCTGATGCGGGCCGGCGACCGCTGGCGGATCACACTGCCGCCCTACCTCGCCTATGGGCCCGGCCGCCCCTTCACGCCCCCGACCGGGACGCCGGCGGCCGGGCCGGCGGCGCAGGTGACCCAGAGGCGCGGCATCCCGGCAGACGCCACCCTGGTGTTCGACGTCGAGCTGCTGGCGATCCTCCCGGCGAACGCGCCCTGACCGCCGCCCGCCGCCGTCACCTCTTGCGCGGCGCGCGCGGACGTGGCCCCTTTAGACGCAACCGCCGCGCGCGCGAGCGTAGAGTTCGTGCTTACAACAGACGGCAGGGCGAGGTGGCGTGAACGGGACCGCGATGAAACCGCCGCACGGTGAGAGCGAGCCTCCCCCGGCCAAACGGTCGAGCCGCCTTCTCGGCCTGCTGGCCGCTGTGGGATTCTCCATCGCCATGTGGGCGTTCATCGCCATGGCGGTCCTGGGCCTGGTGCTGAAGATCATCGGTCCGCGCTGACCCTCGCGGCGGCCCGGCGAATATCCCGCCGCGCCGCCGCGCCTGGGTATAGGGTCGGGGGATGCCCGAGCTCACCGACGCCCAGATGAACGCCCTGCAGAACCTGGCGCGCAAGAAGGCCGGCGAAGAGCCGCCGTTCATCAACATCGGCGCGGCGCGCGCCCTGACCGAGCTGGGCCTGGCCGAACGCAGCCGCGAGGGCTGGGACATCACGCCGGAGGGCTCGGCCCTGTTGGCGCGGCGGGCCGGTCCGCCGCAATAGGCGGAAGATCAGGCGGCGGCGAGCGTCGTCCGGCGGCGGGCGCGAAGCGCGCCGCCCAGGCCGAAGAAGCCGGTCAGCATCAGCGCCCAGGAGGCCGGCTCCGGAACCGCGCTCAGACGCACATTGTCCCAGTCGCCCTGGGCCCCGGTGGTGTCGAGGACGATGCCGATCGCCTTGCCGGCGTCGTCGGCGGTGGCGGTGTAGCTGGCCGTATAGGTCGACCAGTCGCGGCTGTTGAGCAACGGCGTGCCGGTTCCGGCCACGGTGTGGTCGCCCACCACCAGCGCCATGCCGGCCAGGTCGCCGGTATCGTTGCGGAAGCCGAAATCGACCAAGAGGGTGTAGGTCGTCCCCGCCTGGGCGAGGGCCGAGACGGTCTGGCTGATCGGGTTGTTGTTCGAATAGGCGACCGTCACCCCGTCGGGGATGAAGTTGAAGTAGCCGGGCGAGGCGTTGGTGAACTGGCCCGAGTTTCCGCTGTTGGTCCAGCCGGGGATCGAGTCGACCGTGAAGAAGCAGCCGGCGCCGCTGCAAGCGTTGTGAACGGCGCCCGGATTCAGCGTCTCGAACGAGGCGTTGTCGACGAAGATCGCCGAGGCTTGGGCGCCGGTGGCCAGCAGGGACGCCGTGGCGAGGGCGGTCGCGCAGAGCAGCGAACGAATGGTCGACATCGAAATCTCCTGGGCCGGGCGCGGCGCCCGGTTCATCGCAGGCCGCACCTTGGCCATGAGCGCGCCGCCGCCACAACCAGCTTCGCCTTTGACGCGAATACGCCCGGCACAGGTCTTGAAGCCCGTTCGCACGCTGAGCCGCAACGGGACAGTCGGCTCCATAGACGCCGGAGACATCAGATGGCCTTTGCCGCAGTTGTCGCGCGTACCAGCCCCCAGGGGATGGAGTATCTCGTCCGTGAAACCGGGCGCGGCGAGTGGGCCGCCGCCGCCCACAACGCCGCCCGCTTCCAGAACCTGCGGGAAGCTACCCGGGCGGCCATGCGCCTGCCCGGGGCGCTGCGGGCCTTCGCCCTTCCCGCCGAGTCCTGAACGGCCGCCGATCGGCGGCGGCGTTTTGGTTTGCCGCCAGGGCCGCCGATAGGCGAGGATCGCCGCGCGCGTCTCCGAGAAGGGCGCGAGGAGACGATCCGCATGGCTGAACCCATCCTGGAGCCCGATCTGCCGATCGTGGATCCGCACCATCACCTGTGGGACCATCGGAGCTACGTGGAGCCGGCGGGCCGGTCCGAGGCGCCGGAACATCCGTTCATGACGGCGATCGCCGGCGCCCGGCGCTATCTGCTGGACGAGCTGATGGCCGACACCCGGACCGGCCACAACGTCAAGGCGACCGTCTTCGTGGAGTGCGGCGCCTTCTACAAGGCCGACGGGCCGGCCGAGCTGCGGGTGGTGGGCGAGACCGAATTCGTCAACGGCGTGGCGGCCATGAGCGCCAGCGGGACCTATGGCGACTTCCGCGCCTGCGCCGGCATCGTCGGCCGCGCCGACCTGACCCTGGGCGGCGGCGTGGTCCCGGTGCTGGAGGCGCATATCCGGGCCGGCGGCGGCCGCTTCCGCGGCATCCGCAACTCCGCGTCCTTCGAGGCGGACAAGGACGTGCTGGGTCCGCTCAATCGGGTGGAGGCCGGCCTCTATCTGGCCGACGGGTTCCGCGAAGGGTTCGCGCACCTCGCGCCGCTGGGCCTGACCTTCGACGCCTGGCTACTGGAGCCGCAGTTGCCGGACCTGATCGACCTGGCCCGCGCCTTCCCGGACACCACCATCGTGCTCGACCATGTCGGCACGCCGCTGGGCCGCGCCAGCTACGCCGGACGGCTGGGCGAGCGGTTCGGGATCTGGCGCGACAACGTCCGCGAGCTCGCCAAGTCGCCGAACGTGGTGGTCAAGCTGGGCGGCCTGGCCATGGCCTTCTGCAACTTCCCCTCGTTCCTCGCCGAGCCGCGCGCGCCGTCCGAGCAGCTGGCGCGCGAGTGGGCGCCCTACATCGAGGCCTGCATCGCGGCGTTCGGGCCGGAGCGCTGCATGTTCGAGAGCAACTTCCCGGTCGACATGGGCAGCTGCACCTACGCCACCCTGTGGAACGCCTTCAAGCGCATCGCCGTGGGCTATTCGCCGGAAGAGAAGGCCGCGCTGTTCTCCGGCACGGCCAGCAGGATTTACCGGCTGGAGATCTGAGCGGGCCGGATGCTAGTGTGCTGGATCTGAAGTTCGCCTGCTCCACGGGCCGCGCGCGGAGCGAACTTCAGATCCAAGACGCACACTAGAAACATAGGCTTGCTAGTGTCCTCCTCGATTCCGAAGTTCGCCAAAGCC
>JBIOED010000179.1:0-5032 GCA_044445675.1 Caulobacterales bacterium
GAAGCAGATCAATCCCGCCAAGCGCCCGAACTCATTCTATGCCGCCTCCGATCCGCGCGACGTGGCCCGCGTCGAGAGCCGCACCTTCATCTGCTCCGAGAAGCCGGAAGACGCCGGTCCGACCAACAACTGGCTCGACCCCGACGAGATGCGGGCCGACCTCAAGGATCTGTTCAAGGGCTGCATGCGCGGGCGTACGATGTACGTCGTGCCGTTCTGCATGGGGCCGCTGGGTTCCAAGATCAGCGCCATCGGCGTCGAAATCACCGATTCGGCCTATGTAGCCGTCTCCATGAAGATCATGACGCGGATGGGTAAAGCCGCCCTCGACCAGCTCGGCGAGGACGGCTTTTTTGTGCCGGCTCTGCACTCGGTTGGCGCGCCGCTGGCCGAGGGGCAGGCCGACGTCGCCTGGCCCTGCAACGAGATCAAGTACATCGTCCATTTCCCGGAGAGCCGGGAGATCTGGTCCTACGGCTCCGGCTACGGCGGCAATGCGTTGCTGGGCAAGAAGTGCTTCGCGCTGCGCATCGCCTCGGTGATGGCCCGCGACGAGGGCTGGTTCGCCGAGCACATGCTGATCCTGAAGCTGACGTCGCCCGAGGGGGACGTTCGCTTCATCTCGGCGGCGTTCCCCAGCGCCTGCGGCAAGACCAACATGGCCATGCTGCAGCCGACGCTGCCCGGCTGGAAAGCCGAGACGGTGGGCGACGACATCTGCTGGATGCGCTTTGGCGACGACGGCCGGCTCTATGCGGTGAACCCGGAGGCCGGCTTCTTCGGCGTGGCGCCGGGCACCGGCGAACACACCAACCGCAACGCCATCGAGGCCCTGCACGCCAACTGCATCTTCACCAACGTCGCCCTGACCGACGACGGCGACGTCTGGTGGGAAGGCCTCACTGCCGAGCCGCCGGCGCATCTCATCGACTGGCGGGGCAACGACTGGACGCCGCAGAGCCCGGAGCCTGCGGCGCACCCCAACGCCCGCTTCACGGCGCCGGCCAGCCAGTGCCCGGTGGTGGCGAGCGAGTGGGAAGACCCGGCCGGCGTGCCGATCTCGGCCATCCTGTTCGGCGGACGACGGGCCAGCGCGGTGCCGCTGGTCAATGAGGCCCGCGACTGGGCGCACGGCGTGTTCATGGCCTCCAACGTGGCGTCCGAAGGCACGGCGGCGGGCGAGGGAACCATCGGCGAATTGCGGCGCGACCCGTTCGCCATGCTGCCGTTCTGCGGCTATCACATGGGCGACTATTTCGCGCATTGGCTGGCCATGGGCGCCAAGGCCGATCCGGCCAAGTTGCCGCGCATCTACTTCGTCAACTGGTTCCGCAAAGATGAGCGCGGCAAGTTCGTCTGGCCGGGCTATGGCGAGAACGTCCGCGTCCTGAAGTGGATCGTCGAGCGGCTCGAAGGCCGCGCCGAGGCCGTGGACACGGCGATCGGGCTTCTGCCCGCGCCGGGCAGCCTGGACGTGTCGGGCCTCGGCCTGACGCAGGCCCAGCTCGATCTACTGCTGACCGTCGATGCGGATATCTGGCGCCAGGAGGCGGCCCTGACGCCGGCCTTCTACGAGCGGTTCGGCGATCATATGCCGGCGGCGCTTTGGGCCGAAATGGACACCCTGGTGGCGCGCCTTGGCGCCCCGGTTCGCAAGCCGGCGATGGCGGCGGCGGAATAGCCCCGCCGCACCCTATCCGATGTCATCCCGGAAGCGCGCGGGCGCTGTCCGCCACCCAGACACGCGATGGGCGCCGGCGGCGAGGCGGCGATCCATCCTGAAGATGTCGCGTTCATAGGTCCCCGTTTCGCTTCGCGAAACCGGGATGACAGGCGGGGGTGCGATGACGGGCCGCGCCGGCCGCGCCGGCCGCGCGGGCTGCGGCGGCCTCAGCCGTTGGCGACGACGCGCAGGTTGGGGGCGGCGCCGGGACGCTCGCCGCGAATCTGAGCCACGAGGTCGAAGAGGGCGCGGCGCACTGCGTCCACGTCGCCGAGGTCGGCCAGGGTTTCGAGCTCGGCGAGATGTGCGGGCGAGATGCGAACGGCCGAGTTTGAGACCACTTCCAGCACCTTGTGGGCGCAGGGCAGGGACCGCTCGGTCTCGTCAAGCAGCGCCTCCGTAAGCTTTTCGCCCGGACGCAGGCCGGTGATCTCGATCTCGATCTCCTTGCCGGGCGTGCGGCCGGAAAGCGCGATCATCTGGCGGGCCAGGTCGATGATCCGCACTGGTTCGCCCATCTCCAACAGGAACAGGCGCGCCTCGCGGCCCTCGCCCTCGGCGCAGGTGGCGGTGGCGTGGAGAACGAGCTGACTCGCCTCCGGGATGGTCATGAAGAACCGCTCCATGTCCGGATGGGTCACGGTGACCGGGCCGCCCCGATCGATCTGCGACTTGAAGATCGGCACAACCGAGCCCGCCGAGCCTAAGACGTTGCCGAATCGCACGGCCGAGAAGCGCGCACCCTGGCCGGCGTTCTGCTGCGCCTGGATCACGCTTTCGGCCAGGCGCTTGGTGGCGCCCATGACGTTGGTGGGATCGACCGCCTTGTCGGTGGAGATCAGCACCATCTGGCCGGCGCCACAGGCCTTCGAGGCCTCTGCCACATTCCAGGTGCCGATGACATTGGTCAGAACACCCTCGCAGGGATGCTGCTCGACCATGGACACATGTTTCAACGCGGCGGCGTGGAAGACGAGGTCGGGCTTGTGCGCGGCGAAGGCATGCTGGACGCGTGCCGAGTTGCGGACGTCGCACAGCACCGCCCGGCGGGACAGATGCGGGAAGGTCTCGGCCATCTCTCGCTCGATTTCGAATAGCGCGGTCTCGGAGAAATCCAGCAAGGTCAGGTGCGCGCAGTGGAAGGCCGCGACCTGGCGGCAGAGCTCGGCGCCGATGGAGCCGCCGGCGCCGGTGACCAGCACGCGGCGACCGCGGATCAGGTTGCCGATGCCCACGCGATCGAGCTCGATCGGGTCGCGGGCCAGCAGCTCCTCGATGTTGATGTCGCGCATCGGAAGCAGGGTGACGCCGTCGTGCTGCGCCAGCTCCACGATCGACGGCAGACGCAGGAGGCGGAGGCCGTCGTTCTTCAGGCGGCCAAGCTGGTCGGCGGTGAGCCCCTTCAGGCGGCCCGGTTCCTCAAGGAACAGAATGGCGCGCGGATAGCGGTTCCAGCGGCGCAGGTCGGCCAGGGCCGCGTCGAGGTTCTCCAGGCTTTCGATGACGCAGACGCCGCGGACCTGCTGGCCGACGTCGCGCGAATCCGAGCCGACGATGCCGACCGGCGTATAGGTGCGATCATGGCTGCGGGCGATGTCGCGCAGATAGCTGTCGGCGAGCGCCGGCGGCCCGATCAGCAGCAGGGACGTGGCCTGGGTGATCCTGTCGCTGGCGGTCTTCAGGGGGGAGAACGATTCCAGCGCATGCTCGTGCAGGGCGCGGCGCAGGATCCGCACGCCCATCGACCCGACCATCTGGAACATCGGCGCGAGAAAGAGAGTCGAGCGCGGCAGGCCGCGGGCGCGATCGATCACGAAGACCCAGAGCAGGAAGACGCCAATGGTGAGCACCGCGATGCGCGCCAGCACCAGGGCGTCGGGAATGGAGGCGTAACGCCAGGGGGAAAGCTCACGGCGGAACAGCATGGAGAAGCCGCCGGTCAGGGCGGCGTAGAGCACGATCAGCTGAAGGAGGCTGAGCGAGGCGGCTCCCGCGACATCCGGGATCGTCACGCCGGAAGCGGCGACGAAGAACGCCAGGGCGAAGGCTATCGCGGCCAGGGCCACGTCGGCGACGATGGTCTGGGCTCGAAAAGCCATCCGCTCCATGCGCCGCGCTCCGTTAGCTCTGCGAATCGTCAACATAGACTCGGGGGGGCGACCGTCTACCGAAACCGGCGGGACAGCGCATTCCCGCTTGTGATGTTGCGCGCGGCGCACATTTCAGGCGCGTCGGCAGAGCGGCCGCGACCTTAGAAAGGGGTGGACCTTCGCGCAAGGGAAAGCCGCCCCTCGATCGGCGACGCCCCGACGCAGGGTTTGCAGATTGCAGGCCGCGGGCGCCGCCTTAGAACAGGAAGCCGGTCTCGACCATCGCGCGGGCCTGATCATCCTTGTTCCCGAATTTTCCGAAGCCGGCGCCCGCGGCGGAGGAGTCCAGCTTGGCGTAGGACAGTTCCCCGCGAACGAAGAATGTCTTGATCTGCCAGGTGGGCGTCAAGGTAAGCGACCAAGCTGAACTCCTGGGGCCGTAGAGCAGGCTCACCTGAGATCCGGAAGAGCCGACATATTCGATACGTCCGGCAAGGTTGAACGCGGGGCTGAAGGCGTATTTCGCAAGGACGGCGCCCCCGAACGTCGAGGCCGCGCCAGGAAGGCCGACGGATGCATCCTTCGGGGTCGTGGAATATTGCAGGTACGGATTGAATACCCAGCGCCCGGCGGTGTGGGTCCAGATCAGATTGAAGAGGCTGCCGTTATCCTGGGCGAGCGGCGTCACGAACCTGGAGGCGGAGGTCTTCCCGAAATTGTTGGTCGCTGCGAGGGCCACGGTGTCAGAGGGGCTGAGCACGTAGGAGAGCAGGGCCGAACCGGTGGAATAGTGGTTGGAATAATAGCCGTCGTTCCAGGACACCGAGAGGGTGAGCGGACCCTTGGCGTAGTTGGCCTGGACTCCGCGGCTGATTGCGGGCTCCTGGTTCCAGAGCAGGCCACGCTCGATGTTCAAATTCTCGAAGGTGAAGGTGTATTCCGCGCCGATCAGCGTCGGAAGTTTTCCGATCATGATATTGAATTCCGAGGTCGGAGCCAGCTTCAGGAAGGCCACGGGCACGATCTTGTAGGTTTCGTCTGTCAGCCGGCCCGAGGACACGTAGGGCGCCCCAAGAGACGGGAAATTGTAGGTCCCAGCCTGGATGTAGAACTGGATCACGCCATCGGTCTTCTGGATCTCGATCTGGGCGTTGCTGACATCGGCCTTGCCCTTCTCATTGTTCCCAGGCGCGGCGTTGTTCTGCCAGGTCGCAAGGCC
>JBIOED010000180.1:0-5000 GCA_044445675.1 Caulobacterales bacterium
AGATGCCGCCACAGTCTGCGACCGCAATGAGGGTTCGGCAGTGCCTGATCTCGAGGTCTGCGCTCATGTTGCTTTTTACCCATCGGAATCGCCGATGTCCAACACGCAGCTTTGGAGGGGTGGGCCGGGTCGTGCAGAACTTCGACCGGCGGCCTCGCGCCGTCGCCAATCGCTTGAGGTCAATCGTGCGCCCACTCCCGACCAACGCCGCCCTGCTGGTGATCGATGTGCAGACCGGGTTCAACGACAAGAGTTGGGGACCCCGGAACAATCCGGGCGCCGAGGCCTGCATCGCGGACCTGCTGGGCGCCTGGCGCGCCACCGGCCGCCCGGTGGTGCACGTGCGCCACCGCTCCTCAAGTCCCCAAGGCTCCTTCCGTCCCGAGATGCCGGGGCACGCCCCAAAACCGGAAGCCCAGGAGGCGCCCGGCGAGCCCATCCACCACAAGTCGGTGAACAGCGCCTTCATCGGCACGACCCTCGAAGCGGACTTGCGGCGCGCCGGCATAGACACCCTTGTCGTGGTAGGCTTGACCACCAACCATTGCGTCTCGACCACCGTTCGAATGGCGGGAAACCTGGGTTTCCGGGCCGTCGTGGTTTCCGATGCGACGGCGACGTTCGACCGCGCCGGCTTGGACGGGACCATGCGACTGGCGCAGGACGTCCACGACGCGGCCCTGAGCGACCTCGACGGTGAGTTCGCGGAAGTCTCGGGGACGGACGAGGTCCTGGAGGCGCTCGGCCACGCGGAGGCGGCCGTCTAGCCGTCGTGGGCGCCGTCCGCACCCTGCGCCGTCGGCCGTCGCGTCGTCTGGGCGTCTGTCCCGAGGGCGGCGCGGCGACCGTCCTGGCGAGGACTCGCCCTTGGTCGCCACCGTCGCGGCCAAGCTGCGCCATTGGTCTGAAATCCGACGCGGGTCAGAACGCGCCACGGGAGCTCTTATGAAACGGTTGCTGGCCGGGCTTGTCGCCCTGATGCAGGGGGCGAACGGCGTGGCGATGCTGGTCGCCGGAGGCTGGTGGTACGGCGCGGTCCCCGGGGTGATGTTGAGCGGGCCGTACAACGCCCACTTCGTCAAGGACATCGGCGCCGCCCACCTGGTCGCGGCGGGCGGCCTGGCCTGGTGGAGTCTCAAACCGGCGACGGGGCGCGGCGCGCTGGTCACGGGTGCGGCCTTCCTCGCGCTGCACGCGTTGATCCACGTCGCCGACGCGGCGGTGAACGGACATCCCGGACATGATCTGGTTCGTGATTTCGCCGGCGTCTTCGCACCGGCGCTGGTCGCCGTGTGGCTGCTGCTTCCGGCAAGACCATCGCCTGGCGCGTTGCGCCACTTGGACTGAAGGATGGGGCGCCTGGATTGCGATGCGGGGCCGGCCGCATGACGACCCGGATACTGGTCACCGGCGCCGGCGGGGTTCTGGGCGGCGCCGTGGTCCACGCGCTCCTGGCGGCCGGCGCCCGTGTGAGAGGATTGGGTCGCCGTCCGGCGCCAGACGGCTTCCCGGCCGAATGGCGTGAGGTCGACCTCCTGACCGGGCACGGTGTCGCGAGCGCCTTTGAAGACGTGAAGGCCGTGGTCCACTGCGCGACCAATCCACAGGCGCCCGGAGAGGACATGGATGTCCTTGGCCGCCTGATCGACGTTGCGGAACAGCGCCGGGTCCATCTGGTTCATGTCGGGATCGCCGGCATCGAACAGGCGACGGCCTCGTCCGAGTACTATCGAACCAAGGCGGTTTGCGAGGCGCGGCTGAGCGCCAGCCGCTGTCCCTTCACGATTGTTCGCGCCACCCAGTTGCACCCGTTCGTCGAGATGCTGATCGAGCGGCTGACCCTTGGGCCGTTCCTGCTCACCCCCGAGGTGGCGCTGCAGCCGGTCGACCCGGACTTCGTCGCCGCGGCCCTGGCGGCCGCGAGCCTAGGGGCGCCGCAAGGCCGGATGCCGGATTTGCACGGCCCCGAGACGCTGCGGCTAAAACACCTGGCGGCGAGCTGGCTCGAGGTCCGCCACATCCGGAAGCACCTTGTGCCGGTCCCCGCCTTTGGGCCGCTCCGGGCCTTCAGCCAGTTGCGCGAAGTCCGGGGCAGGACGGGTGGGCGGACATGGCGGGCCTGGTTGAACGCGGGCCGCGAGCCCGAAGCCGACGGCCGTCCTGTCGCCGCCATCGAGGGCGAGACCCCTTCCGCATGAACGCCTTGGCCGCCGGCGCGGCCTTGATGGCCGCCTCGGGCGGCGGGTCACGCCGTTCACTCTGGGGGCGCGCGCCCTGCCGGCGGCGCATTGGCGGCGTTGCCGGGCGCCCCCGCTGCGACCGGGTGCGGCGTCCGAAAGCTGATCGCCAGCCGGTTCCACAGATTGATCATTCCCACCAGGATGGTCAGGTCAACGACCTCCTTGTCGTTGAACGCCTTGCGCAGGGCCGCGTAGTCCGCGCCGGCGGCGTGCGTCTCGGCGATCTTTGTGACGGCCTCGGTCCAGGCCAGGGCCGCCCGCTCCCGGGCGGTGTAGAGCGAGGATTCCCGCCAGCCGTCGAGCAGATAGAGGCGCTGTTCGGTCTCGCCACGCCTGCGCGCGTCGCGGCTGTGCATGTCGAGGCAATAAGCGCAGCCGTTGATCTGGGAGGCGCGCATCTTGACCAGTTCCATGAGCCCGCGGTCGAGCCCTGACCTCGCGAGGTAGGCTTCCACCGCCATCAGGGCTGCGGCGCCCTCGGGCGCGGTTTCCAGCGGATTCAACCGCGCTGCGGACATGGTTCTGCTCCTATGAAAGGCGTGCCGGATGTCGAAGGCCGCAGAGAGCGACGGGCCAACGCAGGGTCACAGTCGTTGGTCGTCGATCGTGGAGCGCCGGCGGGACAGCCAGTTGTCGCCGAGCGACGCCTCCAGCCACAGCCGGTCAAAATAGGTTCGCAGCTGCGGCAGGGCTTCGACCACGACCTCGATCGTGTGCGCGTTGTTTTGAACGAGTCCGGCGCTCTCCAGGACCCCGACGTGGTGCGACACCGCTTGCCGCGAGACCGGCATGATCTCGGCCAGGTCGCCGATCCGCCGGGACCGGACGACGATATGCTCGAAGATGGTGCGGCGGGTCTGGTCCGCCAGAGCTTCCAGAACCAGGTCGATGTCAGGCGTCATGGCGACGCCCCCCCGAGGCGGACGCTGCGATCAGCAGCAGGTCGGCATATTTTCGTAAGGCGCTCAGCACCTTGACCTCGACCCTATAGGTGCAATGCCGCTCCGGCCTCACCAGCTCGGCGCGCCGCAAGCTCCTCAGCCGGTGGTAGACATCGCCCTTGGCGGCGCCGATCAACTCGAGGAACCGGCTGTTTACGGCTTGCGGACGCAAGGATAGCCGTTCGACGATCGTTCGACGCAGCGGGTCGCCGAGCAAGGCCATGACGCGCCGCGCCGCGTCGATCTCGTCGCGACCGACATCGGCCATGCCAGCCAGGTCCGTCAGCAATCGATAGTTCAGGGCCCCGGTTGGCGGGCCGGGCGGTTGGCCGCCGGCGGGTCCGTAAGGCCGTCCCTCCGAGATGTTCGGCAGTGACGGGGTTGACCGAAGGGTAGCGCTACGCATTGCACTTGAACTCAAAACGATCGGCGTTCTCGTCGCCCAGGGGGCGTGCGGAAGGACAACGCAGACTAGCGATTTGCAATGCACCGATGGTTCGGAACCGGCCGAAGCGACCGGCTGCAGGCATCTGTTATCGCCGGTCCCACGGGTGAGGGTTGTCGACCCGTCATCGGGCCGCCGCCCCGCGGTCGCTTGAAACGGCCCACCTGGATCCCGCCCCCGGTTCAGGAGCCAGCGCGAAAATTCGACAGTTCGACCCTAACCGAAGCATCGGCAAGGCTTCGGACGGCATGATGCGCGCATGACTGAGGTTGATCGGGATGGGGAGGCGTCTCGGCGAGACGTGCTCGCCTTGGCCGCAGGCCTTGCGTCCCTGTCGTTCATCGCCACCGAGGCCCTCGCGGGCCCTGCCGAGAAAGTACGGATGCCGAAATTCACCTGTTTTATCCGCTATCAGATCGACCCGTTCCAAAAGGAGGCGTTCCGCCAATACGCCGAAGCCTGGGGCCGCATAATCCCGCGTTGCGGAGGCTATCTCGTCGGCTACTTCCTGCCCGCTGAAGGAACCAACGACATCGCTTGGGGCCTGATCGCGTTCGACAGTCTGGCCGACTACGAGACCTATCGCGCCCGCCTCCGGGTGGATCCGGAATCGAAGGCGAATTTCGCCATGGCGCAGGAGAAGCGCTTCGTCCTGCGTGAAGAGCGCACCTTCCTGGAGAATGTCGCCGGCACCTTCGGCCGCCCCGCGGTGGCCTGATCGGATGCCGACGCAGCTGGACAAGGCCGAAGCGTTCCGTCGCCTCCATGAACGCCCCTACCCCTTCATCATTCCGAACCCATTCGATGTCGGCAGCGCGCGGATTCTCGAACAGGCGGGTTTCGAGGCGCTGGCGACGAGCAGCGCCGGCTACGCCTTCGCGCGCGGCCAATGCGACGGCGCGGTCGGGCGCGAGGCGATGATGTCTCATCTCCGCGACCTGGCCGCCGCCACCGTCCTTCCAATCAGCGCGGACCTTGAGAACGGCTTTGGCGATGCGCCGGTCATCGTCGGCGAGACAATCCGGCTTGCCGCGGCGACCGGTGTCGTGGGCGGCTCCATCGAAGACGCGACCGGCCGCCGCGAAGCGCCGGCCTATGACATCGGATTGGCGAAGGAGCGGGTCCGGGCGGCTGTCGAGATGGCGCGGGCGGCGCCGTTTGCCTTCACCCTGACCGCGCGTGCGGAGAACTTCCTGATCGGCCGCCCCGACCTGGCCGATACGATTCAAAGGCTGCAGGCCTACCAGGAAGCGGGCGCCGATGTGCTCTACGCCCCGGGCGTCACGTCCCTCGACGACATCGACACCATCGTGCGGTCGGTGGACCGGCCGGTCAATGTGGTCATGGGTCTCGCGGGCGCAGGGTGCGACAGTG
>JBIOED010000181.1:0-4976 GCA_044445675.1 Caulobacterales bacterium
CGCACGGGCGATCATGACCACCGACACCTTCCCGAAGGGCGCGCATGCGGTGGCCGACATCGACGGCGCACAGGTCAAGATCAGCGGAATCTGCAAGGGCTCCGGCATGATCGCCCCGGACATGGCCACCATGCTGGCCTTCGTGGTCACCGACGCGGCTATCTCGCCCGCGGCGCTCCAGAACCTGGTCAGCCTCTACACGCGCAACACCTTCAACGCGGTGACGGTGGACGGCGACCGCTCGACCAATGACACCCTCTTGCTGTTCGCCACCGGCCAATCGGGCGCGCCGAGGATCAGCCGGGCCGGCGACCGCCGCCTGGCCGACTTCCGCGACAAGCTGGAGCACGTGCTGATGGACCTCGCCCAGCAACTGGTCCGCGACGGAGAGGGGGCGACGAAGTTCATCAAGATCACGGTGACCGGCGCGGAAAGCCACGCCTCGGCCCGCAAGATCGCCCGCACCATCGCCGAAAGCCCGCTGGTCAAGACCGCCTTCGCTGGCGAAGACGCCAACTGGGGTCGCATCGTCATGGCCGTGGGCCGCGCCGACGAGCCGGTGGACCGCGACGCCATGAGCGTGAAGTTCGGCGACCTGGTCGCCGCCCAGGACGGGTTGGTCTCGCCCACCTACGACGAGACCGCGATGAGCGCCTACATGAAGCGCGCCGAGCTGGAAGTCAGCGTCGACGTCGGCATGGGCCGCGGCGCCGCCAGCATCTGGACCTGCGACCTCACCAAACGCTACGTCGAGATCAACGGCGACTATCGCAGTTGAGGCTTCGAACAACCTGCAGCTTTCGACTCACCGTGGGCGTCATCCGGTCATGCCCCCGACACGGAGCCCCTCTATCCCGCGCCGCCCAGACCAAGGGAGACCGGGATGAGGTTCACAATCTCCATCAGGGCCGCGCAGGACGGCTGGAGCGTCCAGGGCGACACCCTCGAGAACGGCATGATGTTCCTGAGCGGCGCTGAGGCGGAGACGGCGGCGCGTTCGCTAGCGCAACGCTATTCCGCCGTCGGCCAGCCCACCGAGATCGAGGTCTTTCTCCGCGATGGCAGCCTCGCCGGACGTTATGTCGCCGTACCCGATCTGGAGGCGCTGATCCTGCCCTGACGGCGACGGCGTCTGCCTTCGGCTTGCGCCGCGCATCACGGCCAGAAAAAAGGCCCCGCATCGCTGCGGGGCCTTCTGTTTCGCTGGAAAAGGTCGCCCTAGCGGTTCGACCAGACGCCGCTGCGGGGCGGGGACGCATTGCCGCCGCCGCCGCCGCGCTGCGGGCCCTTGAACGCCGGACGGCCTGCGCTGGCGGGCTTGCTCTCGCCGCCGCCATTGCCGCGCGCCGGAGCGCCCTCGTGGCGATGGCCGCCGCCGTTTCCGCCGCCGCCGTGGTTGCGGTTGCGCTTCGGCTGGTGATTGCCGCGGTGCGGTTGGCCGCGGGTGTCGGCGCGGTCGGGCTTGACGCCCTGTGGCTCGGGCAGGGCCGCGGTCGCCGCGCCCAGCTGCTTGTCGTTGCGGCGGTCGAAGGAGGGGATGGTCTGGCGGGTCACCTTCTGAATGTCGCGCAGCAGGTTGCGCTCGTCGTCGGCGCAGAACGCCACCGCCGAGCCGTCGGCCCCGGCGCGCGCCGTGCGGCCGATCCGATGCACGTAGCTTTCCGGCACGTTGGGCAACTCGAACTGCACGACGTGGCTGACCGCGTCGATGTCGATGCCGCGCGCGGCGATGTCGGTGGCGACCAGGGCGCGGACCTTGCCCGCCTTGAAGTCGGCGAGAGCCCGCTCGCGCTGGCCCTGGCTCTTGTCGCCGTGGATGGCCGCGGCGTCGACGCCCACCTGCTCCAGGCTGCGCGCCACCCGGTCGGCGCCGCGCTTGGTGCGGGTGAAGACGATGACCCGCTTGAAGCCCGGATCGTCGAACAGCTCGGAAAGCAGGGCGCGCTTGCGCGACTGCTCCACGAAGAGGACGCGCTGGTTCACCTTCTCGACCGTGGTGGCCTGCGGAGCGACGGAAACGCGCAGCGGATCGGTGAGCAGCTCGGAGGCGAGCTTGCCGATCTCGGTGGGCATGGTGGCGGAGAAGAACAGGTTCTGCCGGACCTTCGGGATGTGCGCCACGATCTTGCGGATCGGCACCACGAAACCCAGGTCGAGCATCTGGTCGGCCTCGTCGAGGACGAAGATCTCCACGCCCTTCAGGGTGATGGTCTTTTCCTGCAGGTGGTCGAGCAGGCGGCCGGGCGTGGCGACCAGCACGTCGACGCCGTTGGCCATGGCCTTGTGCTGGGCGCCGTACTTCACGCCGCCGAAGATCACCGCGACCGTGACGCCGATGTGTTTGCCGTAGGTGCGGAAGCTCTCGCCGATCTGGCTGGCGAGTTCGCGGGTGGGGGAGAGCACCAGGACGCGGGCGCCCTTGCGTTCCGGCTGGCGCTTCTCGGCGGCCAGGCGGTGGAGGATCGGCAGGGCGAAGGCGGCGGTCTTGCCGGTGCCCGTCTGGGCGATTCCCTGCAGGTCGCGGCCGGCCATGACGCCGGGGATCGCCTGGGCCTGGATCGGGGTGGGTGCGGTGTAGCCTTCGCCGGCCAGCGCCTTCAGAAGGGGAGCGGCGAGGCCGAAATCGGTGAATTGAGTCAAAAAGAAACTCTCAGATATGCGCCGAACGCGCCGGCTCGATCCTATCGAGGGCGCGGAGGTCGCGGGTCTTTGGGGAAGCGCCCCGCGTGATGGGCGATCTATGGGTCTTACGGTGCTCGACAGGCTGGGCCTCGAAGAGAGACCCCACGCGGCTGGAGCGCCGATAGCGCCGTAGTTTGATGACGCAGGGCGCACATCGGGGTTCGCAGGCCCCAAGTCAACCCACAGCGCGGCTTTGGCCGCCGGCTGTTGCCTTTATGACTCAGGCCGGGAATGAAGCGGCATGACCGACAAACCGATGCTTCTGGTCGCTGCCGCGGCCCTGGTCGACGCCGATGGCCGGGTGCTGATCTGCCAGCGGCCGGAGGGCAAGCAACTCGCCGGCCTCTGGGAATTCCCGGGCGGCAAGGTGGAGGCCGGCGAGACGCCGGAGGCCTGCCTGGTCCGCGAACTGGAGGAAGAGCTGGGTATCGCGGTCACCCACGCCTGCCTCGCCCCCTTCGTCTTCGCCAGCCACGCCTACGAGGGGTTCCACCTGCTGATGCCGCTGTATCTCCTTCGCCGCTGGACGGGCCAGGTGACGGCGAGGGAGCACAAGGCGCTGGCGTGGGTGAAGCCGGCAAAGCTCACCGACTACCCCATGCCGCCGGCCGACGCCCCGCTGGTCGCCTGGCTGCGCGATCTGCTCTGACCGGCTGGCCGCTACGGTTTCGGCTGGTTCGCGGCCTTGTCCTTGAAGGCGTCCTTGACCTCGCCTTCGGTGATCCGCGCGCCGGGGTCGCCCTTCTGGTTGAGGTTCTGCTCTTCGGTGCCGTCGCCGAACATGCCGGGATGTTTGTCGCCGGTCTTGCCGGTCTGCGGGTCAGCCATGGAAGGTCTCCTTGTGCGAGGCCTTCCTAACGGGCGGCGAAGCGCCGGCGTTCCGGCCCGTCCGGACGTCAATCGACCGGCGGGAAGATTACCGGCAACACCGTGTCGGTGGTGTAGACGCAGCGGTCGTTGTGACCGCATTCCGGCACGATCAGCACCCGGCTCTTCGCGCCCAGATGCTCGTTGATGTATTTCACGAAGGCCTCGCCCCGCGCGCGGCGCGTGGCGCCCTGGGCCATGGCCGACGGCGAGCCGTCGAAGCCGCCCAGCGGCAAGGTGTCGACCTGGCTGAGCAGGTATGTGGTGGGCCGCGACGCCAGCTGCGCCTCGAGCTGCGCGTCGCTCGTCTTGGCGGTGTAACCGCTGACGCGGTCCTCGAGCCCGTAGGGCCAGCGGTCGTAGCCGGGCGCCTTCGACGCGTCGAACGGGCCATAGCTGAACTGGGTGTGCGGGGTTTCCTGCTTCCAGCCGGCCACGGCGCTGGCCGGCGCCGCGTCGTCGACCGGCAGCGCCCGGGTGGCGTCCGGCCAGGCGTAGCTGGACGGGTTGGCGACCACATAGGTGACCGGGACGCCGAGCGTCTCGTGGATTCGGTTGGCCATCTCGTAGCGCGAGACGAACTGGCCGCCCGCCGAATGGCCGGCGACCACGATAGCCTTGAGGTTGGGGAAGACCCGCTTGTCCGCCAGCTGCTTCACGATCTGGTCGATGAAGTCGAAGGACGTCAGCCTGGGGTCGCTGACCGAGGCGCCGCCGGATCGCCAGCTGTCCCCGCCGCAGCTCCAGCTCACCTCGTTCGGCTCCAGCCGGTCCTTGCAGTTGCGATCGGAGGAGCGGATAGCGGGGGAGATGACCACGGTGTCGCCCAGGGCGCCGGCCAGGAACGCCGCGCCGGTCGCGGTGGTGAAGTAGTGGTCGGCGTTGCGCAGGGTCCCGTGGACCATGATCAGCGCGCGGCGGACGCCGGGGTTGCGGACGCCCAGCGGATAGGTGCGGTAGATCATCGCGCGCGCCGGGCCCTCGCCCAGCCGCACCCACTCGGTGCATGCCGCGGCGACCTGCGTGCATGGCGCCGGCGCCCGGCCCGCTGCATGGGCGAAGGCCGGCAGGCCGGTCAGGATCAGCGCGACGGCGAGCAGATGGCGCATGCGGCAAAGGCCTTCCGGGAGAGAGTGCGAGGTGTGCAAGCCGTATCGCACACCTTGACCGCAGGTGAAGACCCTTCCTGGCCCCGGCAGGCTAGTGTGCTGGATCTGAAGTTCGCCTGCTCCACGGGCCACGCGCCGAGCGAACTTCAGATCCAAGACGCACACTAGAAACATAGACTTGCTAGGGCCTGTCCTCAATTGAGCAAGATGAGGCTGGCGGCGGCGTAGATGCCGGCGAGGAAGTTGGTGGCGCGCTTGTCATAGCGGGTGGCGATGGCTCGGAATTGCTTGAGCCGGCAGAAGAAGTTCTCGATGAGA
>JBIOED010000182.1:0-4895 GCA_044445675.1 Caulobacterales bacterium
CCACCCGCCGCCCCTGGAGGTGGCGGGGCGGCGGGTGGCTTCCCAGGCGGCGGCTCCGGTTGCTCGGACGTCAGCCCCACCGGCGCCGGAGGCGCGGGCCGGGTATTGGTCTACATCTTCAAGATAGTGGTTTAGGTGCATGCTCGGGGAGGCTCGACGTGCGGTGTTCCCGAATGGCCCCATTCCAAGTCGCGCTTCACCGCAGCGAGCACCGCCGTCCAATCGCCCGGATCGCGTTGGCGATATAAAGTGGCGCTTGGATACCAAGGCGAGTCAGCGCGATCGCGAAGCCACCGCCAGTCTGTGTAGTGGCCCTGTAGCAGTACCCAGGTCGGCTTGCCCATGGATGCTGCCAAATGCGCCATGGCGGTATCGACGGTGATGACCAGACTGAGGCTCGCGATCCGCTTCGCAGTTTCCAGGAAGTCTGCGGCGCCCGTCGCCTCAGGAGATATGTCTTGGCCCATAGACCGCAGAATCTCCGCATCTGATCCCCTAAGTGATCGCAAGGCATCGCGGCCATGGACTGGGTTTCCCACAGCGATGACGCCCACACCCCCTCCCATATTGTTGATGACTCCAGTCTCCAACGGTGGCGGAAGACTCTCCAAGTTCGAGCCAAGTAGCAGGGGCAGTGAACCAACCAGGGCCCAGTAATCCGGTCGCGCTATGTTTGAATTACCGCCGGCCGGGATCGAGCCGGGAAACAGCGAGGTCAGGGCGGGAGCGCACACGTAGATCACCTCGGCCGCTCTATCGCGGAGCGACGCCAGGAATCGACCAAACATGATCTGGTCGCCAAAACCTTGTTCGCCGAAGACCAAAACCCTTTTCCCTCTCAAATCCTCCCCCGCCCACTCGGGGAAAGGAAGTTTCGGATTTGGGGTTTGGAGCGCCGGCAAACGTCGGCGGGATTCGTAGAGTGGCCAGCCTTCAGAATAGCGGCCCTGGCTGAGGAGAAGAAGGGCGAGGCTATGTTGTGCCGGCGTGAAGCCCGGCGAGAGTTGCAATGCCTCCAAGAGGCAAGCCTCGGCTTCGGAAGTTCTTCCGAGAGCCGCAAGTACAACGCCCAAGGGATGATGGGCATCGACAGGATGGCGCGCCAAAGCCTCCTGATAGTGAACGACGGCGCCTTCTAGGTTTCCGGCGATCCGCTCGCGATTCGCGAGAAACATGGGGTCGGACATGATCGGACTCTAGCACCCAGAAAAGCCGGCGCGCACCCCAACAAGCCTTAGCACGCGCCACCCGGACGACCTGCGTGCCCCCTTCGGATGAGCGCTGCCGATATCCTTCCACTTCCCCGCCCGGCCGCCCGCCGTGGCCCGCTTCATGGACATCAGCATGCGCATTCCGCTCGATCTGCCGCCGGGCTTGAACGGCGACGACACCAGCTTTGCCGATAGCGGGCGTTGGGCCGACGGGTCCAATGTGCGGTTCCGGCTGGGGCGGCGCAGGTGATCGGCGGGTGGGAGAGCCTGGCGGCGGCGCCGCTGAGCGGGGTGTGCCGCACGGCGTTTCCGTGGACCGACAACGCCGCGGTGCTGAACATCGCGTTCGGCACGCATACGAAGCTGCAGCTGTGGCAAGGCGGGGCGCTGTTCGACATCACGCCTGCATCCGGCTTCACGGCCGGGGCGGTCGACGGCGCGGGTGGCGCGGGGTTCGGAACCGGCGCCTATGGGATCGGCGGCTTTGGGCTGCCTTCGGCCACGGACTATTTCCCGCTGACCTGGTCGTTCGCCGCGTGGGGGCAGAACCTGCTGGCGAGCCCGCGCAACCAGACGATCTTCGCCTGGAGCAACGACTCGTCGGCGAAGGCTGTGGCGCTGGCCAACGCGCCGGCCAATCTGACCTATATGCTGGTGGCGCCGCTGAGCGGCGGCTACCAGGTCTTCGCCCTGGGCTGCAACGAGGAGGTCTCCGGGACCTTCAACCCGCTCTGCATCCGGCATTCCTCGATCCGCGACAACACGCAATGGAGCACCACCGCGTCGGGATCGACAGCGCGGGAATATGTGCTGACCGGCGGCGGGCGGATCGTGGCGGGCCGGATGGCCGGGCCCTACATGCTGGTCTGGACCAGCGACGCCCTGTTCCTGGGCGCCTTCGTGGGGGCGCTGGAGGCGCCGTGGCGGTTCGACCGGGTGGGGCGCAATTGCGGCCTGATGGGGCCGAACGCGGCGGTCGTGGTGGGGCAGACCGCGTTCTGGGTCAGCCCGGATCGGCAGTTCCACAGCTATGGCGTCGGCGGGCAGCCGCAACCGATCCCGTGCCCGATCCGCCAGGACTTCGCCGACCAGCTGGCCGCGAGCCAGGGGGACAAGGTGGTCGCCTCGTCGAACGCAGAGTTCTCCGAGGTGCGATTCGACTATCCCGACAGCCGCGACGGCTATGAGAACAGCCGCTACCTGGCGCTGGCGCTTTCCGGGGCCGACACCGGGGCCTGGCATCGCGGGGTGATGGCGCGCACGGCGTTCGTGGACGCGGGACCGTCGCTCTACCCGATCGGCGTGACCTTCGACGGCCAGGTCTACCATCACGAGAAGGGCCACTCGGCCGACGGCCAGCCGTTCGCCTGGTTCATCGAGACGGCCGACAGCTACCTCGATCCGGACACCTGCCTGCTGGTTCGCGAGATCTGGCCGGACTTCAAGGATCAGCAGGGGCCGGTGACGGTGAGCGTGGGGGCGCGCCGCCATCCGCAGGACGCGGCGCAGGTGATCGCGGCGCCGGCCATGGCGCCTGGCGAGCCGAAAGCGGACATCCTGATCTCCGGGCGGCTGTTCAAGGTGACCTTCGCCGGATCGAGCGGGCCCACCGCCTGCCGGATCGGCCTGCCGGTGTTCGACGCGACGCCGGCCGGCCAGCGATGAGCTTCGAAGCCGAGTGGGCCCGGTGCGCGCCCTGGCTCGAGGCGGCGCTGGACCATGCGGGACGGACCCATTCGCTGACGGACGTGAAGGCGGCGATCACGCGCGGGGAGGCGCGGTTCTGGGCCGGCGCCGAGAGTGCGCTGGTCGCTGCGATCGAGTGCGACCCCGGCGAGCGCCGCCTGCTGATCTGGCTGGCCGGAGGCGAGCGCGACGAGCTGGAGACCGAGATGCTGCCGCGGGCCGAGGCCTGGGGCCGGATGCACCGCTGCCGGCGCGCCCTCGTCATCGGCCGGGCGGGCTGGGAACGGACGCTGAAATCAAAGGGATATGCGCCGCTGGCGCGGATCGTCGCAAAGGACCTCTAGATGAGCTTGAAGATCGGAGGCTCGAAGACCAATTCGAGCAGCAGTTCCAACACCACCACCAACTCGGCCACCACGCCGGTCGTGCCGGATTGGGCGTCCAGCCTGACGCAGAACGTGGCCGGCCGCGTGGGCGGCCTGCTGGGCGCAGCGCCCCAGGGCCTGGTCGCGCCGGCCGACCCGCTGCAGACGCAGGCGGCGGCGAGCGCCGGGCGCCTGACGGGCTCGCCGTGGAACTTCGACGGGGCCGCGGACATGATGCGCCAGGCAGCGGGCGCCCCCACGCCGAGCATCGCGGGCGGCATCGGCCAGTTCATGGACCCCTACCTGCGCGACGTGGTGGGCGCGACCTCGGCGGACCTGGACGCCAGCGACGGGCGGGTGCGGGCGCAGCAGGCGCTCGACCTGGCGCACGCCGGCGCGTTCGGCGGATCCGGGGCGGCGCTGACCCAGTCGGCCACCGAGGGCGAACTGGCGCGGGCGAGGGCCACGGCGCTGGGCGGCCTTCGCGCACAGGGCTACGCCCAGGCGCTGGGTGGGGCGACCGCCCAGGCGCAGCTCGACCAGCAGCAGCAGGCCCAGAAGTTGGCGGCGGCGAACGGCCTCACCAGCCTGTCGAGCGCCTATGACGCCAACCAGCGGGCGAACATCGCCGCCCAGACCGCGACCGGCGACGACCTGCGCAACGTCGCCCAGCAGCAGGCCCAGGCCCCGGCGACCAGCACCGCGCAGATCGTAGCGATGCTGAGCGGCCTGCCGATCAACCTGTTCACGGGGCAGACGAGCACGGGCGATATCGCCGCCACCGCCAAGGGGCAGAACACCAACGTGAACGCGTCGGCGGGGCTTTCCTATTCGGGCCTGCCGAATTTCGCGGGGATCCCGCTGTGATGACAGCAAGACAGAATGGCGCCACCGGCTCCGAACGGCTCGCGTCCCTCGAACAGCGCCTTTCGGACCACGAATCCCGCTGCGAGGAACGGCTCGGCGAGATCAAGCATTCCGCCGCCACGACGCTGAAGGCCGTTGAAGGCCTGAAGAGCCGCTTCTGGGTCATCGCGGTGTCGTTGCTTGCCTGGGCGATGGCCCAGGTCTGGGCCGGCAGCCAGGCCCGGCTGACGCGGCTCGAAGCGGTCAGCCCCGCTGTCCGGAAGGTCGCCGACCTTACCGTGCGTTGACGCCCGCGGCGCGAACCCTGCGCGCCGACCGAACCCCCACCAGCAGGACCAGATGGCCACACAGCTTACCGCGCACTTCGCGCTGGAGGAGCTCGCGTGCACGCAGCACCGCGAGTTCGACAACCGGCCGCCGCCCGAGGTGGTGGCGACGCTGCGCACCACCGCCGCGGGCCTGGAGGGCGTGCGCCGGCTGCTGGGCGGGCGGGTGATCAGCGTCTCCAGCGGCTATCGATGCCCGGCGTTGAACCGGGCGGTGGGCGGGGCGCGAACCTCCGCCCACCTGACCGGGCATGCGGTGGACTTCAACTGCTACGGGTTCGGCGATCCGCTGGCGGTGTGCCGGGCCCTGGCGGGGTCCGGGATCGCCTTCGACCAGGTGATCGAGGAGGGGACCTGGACCCATATTTCCTTCGATCCGCGGCTGCGCCGACAGGTGCTGACCCGGCGCGAGGGCGGCGGCTACGGCCTGGGGTTGCCCG
>JBIOED010000183.1:0-4870 GCA_044445675.1 Caulobacterales bacterium
GGTCCCGCAGGCGCCGGGCTCGGGCGCGTCGGGCGCCAGGTCCAGGGTGGTCAGGATCGAACCCAGGAACAACCATGAGCCGAACTCGCGGGAGACCAGGTTGGTGTGCTTACCCTGCCAGCCGAGCCCTGCCTGCTCGGCCAAGGGCTTTTCCAGCAGGGGGGCGGTGTCGACGAACACCTTCAACTCGCCGCCGAACCGGGCCTGAAGCCAGCGGGCCAGCGCCTTAAGCCGGCCCTTGATCAGCTCATGATAGTTGTCGCCCTGCGCATAGACGCTGATCGCGCCCTTGGCCAGCTGGCCCAGCACTGTCAGCGGGTCGTGGTCCGGGCCGTAGTTCATTCCCAGCACGATGGCCGAACGGGCGTCGCTCCACATGGCCCGGGGGTGCGCGCGGCGCTCGGCGGCGCCCGCCAGCCAGTCCATCTCGCCATGTCGGCCGGCCGCGATGAACTCGGCGAGCCGCGCCGAGGCGGGCCAGGAATCCTGGAGAGCGGTGAAGCGGCAGGCGTCGAAGCCGATCGCGAGCGCCTCGGCGCGGATCAGGTCTTCGGGCCCATCGCTGATGGAAGTGTCAGAAGTCGAGGTCGTCATAGTGCCTGGCGGGCGTCAGGCCCGGCCAGCGGTCCGCCAGCAGCGGCCGGAAACACGGCCGGGATTTCAGCTTCATGTACCAGGTCTTCACCGCGGGGAAGTCCGCCCAGGGCATGTCGCCGCAATAGTCGATCACCGACAGGTGGGCGGCGGCCGCGAAATCGGCCAGCGACAGCCGTCGTCCGGCCAGCCACTCGCGCGCCTGCAGCAGCCCGTCGATGTAGAACATGTGGGTCTTGAGGCCCTCGCGGCCCTGCCGCAGGTTGGCGAGGTCCGGCGCGCCCAGGCCGAGCAGGCGCTTTTCCATCTTCTCGTGCAGGATGTAGCCGCCGGCCTCGTATTCGAACTTGCGGTCGAACCAGGAAAGCAGGCGCCGCGCCTCGGCGCGTTCGGCGGGCTCGCGGCCCAGCAGCGCGGGCTCGGGAACCGTCTCCTCCAGATGGCCGAGGATCGCGCGCGCTTCGCAGAGCACCAGCCGGTCGTCGCCGTCGCTCTCCACCAGCACCGGGACCAGGCCCGAGGGGTTCATCGCGGTCAACGCCTTGGGGCGTTCCCAGTAACGGACCTCGACCTCGGTGAAGGCCAGCCGCTTCTCGCCCAGCACCAGGCGCACCTGGCGCGAGGCGGGGTCCAGCGGGAAGTGGTGCAAGGTGCGTTCGAGGCTCATGTCCGGCTAACGCGAAGGCGGCCAATTCGATCTTGGGGAATCGTTGGCCCCAATGGACGCCGGACCCCTTAAGGCGGCGTTTACTACCTCTTCGCGGCCTTGGCCCGGACGGCTCCGCGCTCGGCGAACGCCCCGCCGTGCGGCTCGGCGCGGCCGCGCGGATCGGCATGGATGATGATGTCGGCCGAGGGGAAGGCGTCCAGCACCCGCTTTTCCGCCGCGACGATCACCTGGTGGGCGGCCTCCAGCGTCAGCTCCGGATCGAGGTCGACGTGCATCTGCATGTGGACGTAGGGGCCCGAGGCGCGGGTGCGCAGCTGGTGCACGTCGGTCAGCCGGCGGTCCTCGGTCATCAGCGCGACGATCCGGGCGCGCACCTTGTCGCCCAGCTCGTGGTCCATCAACTGGCCGGACGACTCGCGGAACACGCCGACCGCGCCCCACAGCAGCAGGGCTGCAATGGCCAGGGCGGCGAACGCGTCGAGGCGCGCGATCCCCAGCCAGGCGGTGGCGGCGATCCCCCCCAGCGCGATGACGTTAGAGGCGAGGTCTGCGGCGTAATGCGCGCGGTCGCCGGAGACCGCCACCGAGGTGGTCTGCCTCAGCACCCGGCCTTGCGCCACGATCAGGAGCGCCGTGAGCACGATGGAGACCCCCATCACCGCCATCGCCCAACCGCCTTGCCGGATCGGCTGGGGGTGCATCAGGTCGACGATCGCCTGCTGCCCAATCAGGGCGGCCGAGGCGAACACCAGGCCGGCCTGCATCAGGCTCGCGAACCCCTCCGCCTTGCCGTGGCCATAGCGGTGCTCGGCGTCCGGCGGAGTCACGGCAAAGCGCACGGCGAAAAACGTGGTCAGCGAGGCCAGCAGGTCGAGGCCGGAATCGGCGGTCGACGCCAGCAGCGCCACCGAGCCCGACGCCAGCCAGGCCGCCACCTTGATCGCCACCAGCACTGCGGCGGTCGCCACCGAATAGAGGGTCACCCGCCGGGTCAGGGCGGCGGTTTCGGCGGGCGCGAGACCGTGGACGGTAGTCATGGGGCATGAGTCTATCGGTGACGCAGCCCCAGACCAGCGCGAACGACTCGCAGCTTACGCCGCCCGCCGGGGCGCCGGTCCCACGTAGCGCGATTGCGGGCGGATCAGGCGGCCGCCGGCCAGCTGCTCGCGGGCGTGCGCGATCCAGCCGGCGACGCGGCCGGTGGCGAAGACGCAGGTGAAGGCCGAAGGCGGGAAAGCCAGCGCTTCCAGCAACAGGGCGGTGTAGAATTCCACATTGGTCTGCAACGACCGATCGGGCTTTCGCGCTTTGAGGATCGCCAGCGCCGCCACCTCCACTGCCTCGGCGAAGGCCAGGCGGCCGGGCATGGCGTTGGAGCCCTCGGTCAGCTTGCGAACCGCGGCCTTCAGGGCGTCGGCGCGGGGGTCGCGCACCTGGTAGACGCGGTGGCCGAAGCCCATCAGTCGGTCGCCGCGGTCGAGCGCGTCTTCGATCCAGGCCTGTGCGTTCTCCGGCCGGCCGATGGCGTCCAGCATGGCGATGATCGGGCCGGGAGCGCCGCCATGCAGGGGGCCCTTCAACGCGCTGATCCCGCCCAGCACCGCCGAGGTCAGCCCCGCCCGCGTCGAGGCGATCACCCGCGCCGCGAAGGTCGAGGCGTTGAGGCCATGGTCGCTGACCGTGACGAGGTAGGTGTCCAGCGCCTCGGCCTCGGCCCGGCCGGCCGGCCGGCCGCGCAGCATCCGCAAGGTGTCGGCCGCGTGGCCGAGCGCCGGATCCGGGCGCACGGGCGCCTCACCCGCCTGGGCGCGGACTATGGCGGCGGTGAAGACTGCCGGCGCGGCCGCCAGGCGAAGGGCGAGGGCCAGCTCGTCGCCGTCGGCCAAGCGTGCGGTCAGCGCCCGCATGCCCTCGATCGGAGTGCGCTCGAGGAGGCCGGTGTCCAGCGCCGCGACCTCCGCGAACACCGCCAGCCGCGCCGCCCCCAGCGCCGGGCCGAGGTCGGAGGGCAGGTCGTCGAAGAAGCCGTCCCACAGCAGACGCGTGACCGACTCGAAGGTGGCGCGGCCCGCCAGCTCGTCCAGCGGTCGGCCACGGATGATCAGCCGCCCGGCCTGGCCGTCGACCTCCGACAACACGGTGTCCGCGGCGACGACGCCTTCCAACCCATCCGACATGACCGAACCTCCAGATCTGCTGCCGCCCATCAAAAGAGTCTCCGCCCTTGCTTAGTCAAGATTGATCAATATAATCAATATATGTCTGCGACAGCCGATTGGATCGCCGCCGAGGAGGCGCGGGAGCGCCTGGGGGTGCGCCCGCAGACGCTCTACGCCTATGTCAGCCGTGGGCGGGTGCAGGTGCGCGCCGATCCGGGCGACCCGCGGCGCAGCCTCTACCGGGCCGCCGACATCGCCGCGCTCGCCCAGCGCAAGGCGCGCAGCCGCAAGGTCTCCGACGTAGCGGCCGGGGCCATCGCCTGGGGCGAGCCGGTGCTGGCCTCGGAGATCACCACGGTGGCCGGCGGCCGGCTGTTCTACCGGGGGCGCGACGCCATCCGGCTGGCCGAGAGCGAGACCCTGGAATCTGTGGCGCGCCTGCTGCGCGGCGGCCACGGCGCGGCGCTGAAGCGCACCGAGCGGCCCGCGCCGCCGGACCATCCCGACATGCGCACCCGCGCCTACCTGGCGCTGGCCGCCCGCGCCGGCTCCGACCCGCCGGCGCGGGGCCGCAACGCCCTGGCGCTGGCGGTGGAGGCGGCGACCCTGCTGGATGTGCTCACCGACGCCGTGGCGGGCGAGACCCTGGGCGGAGCGATCCACAACCGCCTGGCGCTGGCCTGGGGGCTGGGCCCGGGCGGCCCGGGCGCCGACCTGATCCGCCGCATCCTGGTGCTGGTCGCCGATCACGAGCTGAACGCCTCGGCCTTCGCCGCCCGGGTGGCGGCCTCCACCGGCGCCTCCCTATCGGCGTCGGCCCTCGCTGGCCTGGCGACCCTTTCCGGCCCCCGCCACGGCGGGGCGACCGCGGCGGTGCGCACCTTCGCCGCCGAAGCCGCCCAGCTTGGGCCGCGCCCGTCGATCGCCAACCGGCTGGTGGAGGACCGCGCCCTGCCAGGCTTCGGCCACATGCTCTATCCCGACGGCGACCCGCGCGCCGCGGCCCTGCTCGACCGGTTCGCCGCCCCGCCGGAGTTGCAGGCGCTGCGCGAAGCGGTCCTGGCGGTCGCCGGGCTCGCGCCCAACGTCGACTTCGCCCTGATGGCCGGCTGCGAGGCGCTGAAGCTGCCGCCCGACGCGCCGTTCGCGCTGTTCGCGGTGGCCCGCTGCGCCGGATGGATCGCGCACGCCATCGAGCAAGGCGCGGCGGACACCCTGATCCGCCCGCGCGCCCGCTACATCGGCCCCGAGCCTGAGTTCGGCTAGTGTCCCGATTCCGAAGTTCGCAAGCACTTGCGGCAGGCTCTGGCGAACTTCGGAATCGACGAGGACACTAGGTCGTAGTGCCGATTTAGGGATTCCGCTGAATCGCGAGTTCTGATTCAAGGCTGCTTTTTGGAGGCGGCCTTGGAAGGTGAGGTTCTTCGCGACGATCAGTGGGAGCGGA
>JBIOED010000184.1:0-4861 GCA_044445675.1 Caulobacterales bacterium
CCCCTTGGAACCCCCGCATGAACGAAGTTTCGCCGGCGCGCACAAGTGCCGCGCTGATAGACGGCATGCCCGTGGTCACTGACTGGGCGGCCTTCCGGGCGCTGTTCCCGACCCTGGGCCACAAGGCCTACCTGGCCAGCGGCTCCTACGGCCTGCTGGCCCGGCCGGTAGAGGCGGCCTTCCGGCAGTATCTCGACGACCGCATCGAACGCGGCGCCGACTGGGGCGGATGGGCGGCGAGGACGGAGGCCGTCCGCGACGGGATGGCGGGCCTGCTGAACGCCGGCCCGGACGAGATCGCGGTGACCACCTCGGCCTCGGACGGGATCAACTCCCTGGCCAGCGCCCTCGACTTCTCGGGTCGGCGCAACAAGGTCGTGGTGTCCAACCTGGAGTTCCCCACCGGCGCGCAGATCTGGCACGCCCAGGCCTCGCGCGGCGCCGTCGTCGCGCACGTGCCGGAGGGGCCTCAGGGCGACATCCCGCTGGCCGCCTTCGAGCGCGCCATCGACGAGCGCACCCGGATCGTCCAGATCACCCAGGTCTGCTACCGCAACGGCGCGCGCCTGGATGTCGAGGCGATCGCCCGCCTGGCGCATGAACGCGGCGCCCTGGTCCTGCTGGACGCCTTCCAGGCCGTCGGCGCCCTGGATGTGGACGTCGCGGCCCTGGCCGTGGATTTCGCGGTGGGCGGGATGCTGAAATACCTGCTGGGCACGGCCGGCATCGGCTTCCTCTATGTGAACCGACAGCAACTGCCCGCGCTCACGCCCACGGTCAGCGGCTGGTTCGCCCAGGCCGACATCGACGCCATGGACATCTTCGCCAACGCCCCGGCCCCGACCGCGCGGCGGTTCCAGACCGGCACGCCGCCGGTGGTCAACGCCTACGCCGCGGAGGCCGGGATCGGACTGATCCGCGGGATCGGAATCGGAGCGATCGAGGCGCGCATCCGCCACCTGACGGGCGAGGCCATGGACCGTCTCGCCGAGGCGGGCTGCGCGCTGGCGACGCCGCGCGACGATCACCGGCGCGGGCCGCAGGTGGCCATCCGCGCCCGGGACGCCGCGCAACTGACGGAGAAGCTGGCCGAGCGCGGCGTCGTCGTCTCGTCGCGCGACGGCAATGTGAGGGCGATGTTCCATGCGTACAACGACGCCTCCGACGTCGACGCCCTCGTCGAGGGGCTGATGGCGCATCGGGATCTGCTGGCCTGACCGGCATTCGCCGCTAAGCTGGCGTCGGGGTGGAGGCGCGGGGCCGCCACGGGCGTGACGGAAACCGAGCATGAGAAGACTGGCGCTGCTGGCGGCCTGCGCCCTGGCCTTGACCCTGCCCCACGCGGCGGCGGCTGAGGCTTGGGCCATCGAACACGTGACCCTGATCGACGGGACAGGCCACGCCCCGCAGGCCGACATGACGGTGAGCGTCGACGGCGAGCGGATCACGGCCGTGACGCCCAGCGCGTTGGCCCGGTCGCCCAAGGGCCACGTCATCGACGGGCGCGGCAAATATCTGATGCCGGGGCTGATGGACGTCCACATCCACCTGCACGGCGGCGTCGAGCCGCAGCGGGACGCCGCAGCCGCCCGTGCGGCCGCCACCCAGGCGCTGGCGAGCTTCCTCTACTGCGGCGTCACCACCGTCTACGACGCCGGCAACCAGGCCGACGTGATTCTGCCCCTGCGGGCCGACGAGCGGGCGGGCAAGATCCTGGCGCCGCGCATCTTCGCCACCGGCAACCTGATCACCTATCCCGGCAGCCACGGCTCTGACATGGCCGTGACCGTGCAGGACTTCGAGAAGGACAAGGACAAGCTCGACCGCCAGATCGCCGAGCAGCATCCCGACGTGATCAAGCTCACCCTGGAGGAGGAAGGCTGGGGGGCGCGGCCGATGATCCCGCTGATGCCCGAACCGCTGCTGCGCGACATCATCCGCTACTACAACCTGCACGGCATCCGCACGACCATCCACGTCTCCAGCGAACTTCGCGCCGAGGAGGCGATCTTCGCCGGGACCGACAGCCTGGCGCACCCGGTGATCCAGGGGCCGGTCAGCGACTCATTCGTCAAGCTGATGGCGGCCAAGAAGATCCCCTTCGCCAGCACCCTGACCATCGGCGAGAACTACAGCCGCCTGGCCGAACATCCGGAATTCCTCGACCAGCCGCTCTATGTGGCGAGCTTCAGCGTCGCCGACCGTCAGACGCTCAAGACCAAGGTGCGGGCCGAGTACCAGGCGCGCATGTGGACCGCCTGGATGAAGCTGATGACCCCGGTGGCCGAGGAGAACGTCCGGAAGGTCCACGCGGCCGGCGGCGTGGTGGCCATGGGCACCGACCAGTCGAGCGGGCCGGCCTCGCAGCGCGAGCTGGAGCTGCTGGTCGCCGCCGGCATCAAGCCCTTCGACGTGCTGACCATCGCCACCCACAACGGCGCGGTGCTGCTGGGCAAGGCCGACCAGCTGGGCTCGGTGGAGCCGGGCAAGCTCGCGGATCTGCTGCTGCTCAACGCCGACCCGACGGCGGACATCAACAACGTCAAGAACATCGCCCTCGTTATGAAGGGCGGCCAGATCGTCGACGAGAGCAGGCTGCCGCTGGCCGGCGGCCCGCGGAAGCGCCGGTTCACGCCGTAGCGACCCCTGCCGGCAGCATCACCTCGAGCAGTTCCAGATCGGCGGAGGCGTTGCTCAGGCCCCAGGCCTCGCCGGCCGGGATCACGAAGGCGTCGGTGGCTCCGAGCGGGTGTGCGCCGGCGTGGTCAAGGACGACGGAGCCCTGCAGCACGAAGCCGAAGAAGAGTTCGCCCGTGTGTGGCGCCGCAACGAACCCGCGGGCGCCCGCAGGCCGGATCACGCGGGCGTCGGCCAGGCCGCCGGTGGCGCAGGCCATGCCGGTCTCGCGCCGTTCGAAGCCACTCGCCCCATGCGCGCTCCACGGCGTCTCAGCCGCCACGCTGTGCAGGAACCGCTGACCGTCGAAGTCCCGGTCGGGCGCGAGAGCGGCGGTCGGCAGGGCCATGTCGTGGTCGGCGAGCGTCTCGTGCCGCGCCGGGCTGCCGATCTCCACCACCTCGAAGCCGGCGGAGCTTTCCAGCACCCGATGGCGGATGCGCGGCGGCTGCAGCACGCAGTCGCCGGCCTGGAACAGGAACGGCGGCCCCTGGTCCTCGTACACAAGGCGCGCCCAGCCTCGGCGGCAGAAGATCATCTGGAAGCGGATCTTGTGGAAATGCGCCCAGTCGGCCACCGGCCCGCCCTGCGCGATCGAGATATGCGAGGCGATGAACCGCCCGCCCAGCCGTCCGGGAATCAGGTCGCGATAGAGCATGCCGGCCCGCCCCTCGCCGACCCGCGGGCCATCGTCGCGGCGGGTGAGCACGAACGCTGGATCGAGCGGCGGGAGTTCGACAGGCGGGTCCGGGTCGACGAACTCCACCCGCGTGCCGTTCGGCGCTGTCAACCCGCCCCGTGCCCCGGGCAGCCGAAGCACGCCCGGATCGCCCTCGCCGGGGGCGAGGCGCAGGCGCAGGCCGTGGCCGGACAGGCTCGCCACCTGCGGATCGTCGGCGGGGAAGATGGTCTCGATCCTGAAGCCGAGTTCGCCCACGAAAAACGCGAGCGTCGGCGCCAGGTCGTCGCAGCGAAGCTGGACCTCCGCGAGCCCGGCGGCGTGGGTTGACCCTGTCACCTCGCCATCTTCGGCGATCGTTCGGGCTTTGCAAACCGTGGCCGGTCGGCGGTCGGACTAAACGGCAACGTCGAGGCGCGGCCGTTGGGTCACCAGAGCTTGGCCGCCCGCCGTCTGCGGCAGTCCCGCCAGAGCGCCCCCGAGGATCACCGCAGGCGACGGGGGCGTGCGCGGTGAGGGGGCCACGGCCGAAGGCGGCTGGGTCTTGGCGTCGACGCCGTAGGGACCGTCCTTGGGGTGCGCGGGGTCGATGTGCTGCTTGGCGTAGTCCACGTCCGTGCAGGTCTTGCAGGAATAGCCGTTGACCGTCACCGGGTTCGGATAGTTGACCATGGTCATCGCGCGCCCCTCCTTCTGACGGACAGCTGCTGATCCAGGACGCTATTCGGAAAGCTGAACCATTTGGTTACAGCCCCGCCGGGCGGTCATAGGCGCACGGCGGCGGCGCGGTCGCCGCATTGCCGCCAAGCTTCGTTGTTCTACCCGGGCGAACGGGTAGCGCTGGGGGGCGTGATTCGGAGCCATGCGATGGTGACATTCACGGCGGGCGCGATCGGCGCCAACTTCGATCAGATCGACATCGGCGCGCTCGCCGCGGGGGCGCCGCTCGGCGCGACAGCCACCGCGTTCGGCCTTGCCCTGGGATCGGAGCTCGACCAGTTCTCCGGCGCCGGCTTTGCGTTCGGCGCCAACGGACTTCCGACCGCCGGGACGATTACCGACATCCAGGAGACCCTCGGCGGACAACCGAGCTTCACGATCGGCGGGCTTAACCTGCCGGTCACCGACCTGCTGAGCTGGATCGCCACCGATGCCAGCGAGGGCGCCAAGGCCGCGATCTTCGCAGGGGCGGACATCATCAATGGGCCCGACGCGAACGATCTCCTGCGCGGCTATAGCGGCGACGACACGATAACCGGCTTGGGCGGGTCCAACTACCTGCGCGGCGACG
The DNA here is from genome assembly GCA_044445675.1 of Caulobacterales bacterium. Taxonomy (GTDB): domain Bacteria; phylum Pseudomonadota; class Alphaproteobacteria; order Caulobacterales; family Caulobacteraceae; genus Phenylobacterium. Next base: position 4,647 of record JBIOED010000184.1, read on the forward strand.
AGGGCGACGACTTAATCACCGGCGGCTCGGGTTTCGACGACATCAACGGCAACATGGGCAACGACACCCTGCATGGCGGGGCCGGCGACGACTGGGTGGTGGGCGGCAAGGACAACGACCTGGTGTTCGGCGACGACGGCGACGACATCGTGCTGGGCAACCTCGGCAACGACACCCTCGACGGCGGGAACGGGGCCGACGTGGTGCGCGGCGGC
>JBIOED010000185.1:0-4729 GCA_044445675.1 Caulobacterales bacterium
GATCCCTTCGTGCAGGCGGTGATGGCGGAGCTCGGCTGCGACCTCGGCGGGCACCGGCCGAAGACTTTCGACGAACTGGAGGACGCGTCCTACGACCTCGTGGTGTCGCTGACGCCGGAAGCGCAGCACCGCGCCGTCGAGCTGGCCCGTGGGCGGTCCGCGGAGATCGAATATTGGCCGACCTTCGACCCGACCCTCATCGACGGCTCCCGCGAAGCCCGGTTAAGCGCCTATCGGGAGGTGCGCGACGGGCTTGCGCGCCGCATCGCCGAGCGCTTTGGCCGGCCGAGCCCGTCGCCCATCGACCTTGGGGCGCACGGTGCGCTATAATTCCAGCGCTATCCACGGCTCGCGGCCTGACGTAGAGGCGCGAGCCGTCATTTTATTCTCGATTTGGAGCCTGCATGGCGAAAGAAGAATTGTTGGAATTCCCGGGCACGGTCAGCGAAGTCCTGCCCAACGCGACCTTCCGCGTGAAACTCGAGAACGACCACGAGATCATCGCCCACACGGCCGGAAAGATGCGCAAGAACCGCATCCGGGTGTCGGCTGGCGACAAGGTGCTGGTGGAGATGACGCCCTACGATCTCACCAAGGGCCGCATCACCTTCCGCGTCCGCTAGACGCGCGTCGGCGCCGTGCCGCAGATGCCGCCGCGCCTGGTGCTGGCCTCCGCAAGTCCCCGGCGGCTCGACCTTCTGCGCCAAATCGGCTTCGAGCCGGACTCGGTCGAGGCTGCGGAGATCGACGAATCCCCCTTGAAAGATGAAACACCGCGCCGGCTGGCCCTGCGCCTGGCGGGGGAAAAGGCCGACGCCGTGGCCTCTCGTCAGGCCGCCAGTTTTGTCCTGGCCGCCGACACGGTTGTGGCGCTGGGGCGGCGCGTCCTGCCAAAAGCCGAGAGCGACAACGAGGTCCGGGACTGCCTGACGCTGCTGTCCGGCCGGGCCCATCGCGTGCTTACCGGCCTGTGCGCAGTGTCGCCGGATGGGCGGCGCGCCAAGCGGCTGGTGGAGAGCCGGGTGCATTTCAAGCGCCTGACGGCGACAGACATCGCAAACTACCTGGCGTGCCGGGAGGGGCTCGGCAAGGCTGGCGGCTACGCCGTTCAGGGGCGTGCGGGAGGCTTCGTGATCGCGCTCCAGGGATCTTACTCCGGCGTCGTCGGCCTGCCGCTTTACGAAGCGGCCAGTCTGCTGGGCGGCCTGGGCTACGGCCGGCTATGAGCGAGCGGCGCATCTATCTCGATCGGGGCCTGGGCGAGACGCGGGGTGTCGTGACGCTGGACGGCCGGCCGGAACGCCTGATGGTTCGCCGCGACGACGACGACCCGCGGCTGCTGCTGGGCGCCCGGCTGATCGCGCGCGTCGCCAGCCTTGAGCCGGCGCTGGGAACCGCCTTCCTGGATCTTGGGGGCGGCGCCGAGGCTATTCTTGCTTTCAAGCCGGACGCCCGGCCGGTCCGGGGCCAGGCCATCGAGGTCGAGATTCGTGGCGAGCCCCGGCGCGGCAAGCTGGCGGTGGCGCGCGCCGTCGGGGCCGGGGAGGGCGCGCCGCGCCTGATCGCCGGCGCCCCGGACATGGCGGCCGAGCTGGAGTTGCTGGGGCATGGCGCCAGGCTGGTCGAGGGCCGCGCGGCGCGCGAGGTCGCCGATGAAGCCGAGGCCGAGGCGCTGGAAGCGGTCCACCCACTGCCCGGGGGCGGCGATATCGCCATCGAGCCCACCCGGGCGCTGACTGCCATTGACGTCGATCTGTCCGACCGCAAGGGCGGCGACGCCAAGCGGGTCACGCGGCAGGCTAACCTGGCCGCCCTGGGGATGGCCGCGCGCCTGTTGCGCCTCAAGGGCCTGGGCGGCATCGTGGTCTTCGATCTGGTCGGCCGAGGCCACGATGGCAACGCCCTCCTGGCGGCGGCCCGCGCGGCGTTCGCGCCGGACAATCCCGGCGTGGCGGTCGGTCCGGTCGGCCGTTTCGGGACAATGGAGCTTTCGTTGCCCAGGCGCGGCCAGCCGCTGCTCGAACGGCTTTGCCGCGCGGACGGAAGCCTGAGCGACCGAACCCTCGCGCAGCGGGTGATCCGCCGCCTGCAGGCCGAGGGCGAGGCGCAGCCGGGCGCTCGGTTGACGGCGGTCTGCGCGCCCGAGGTCGCCCGAGCGGCTGCGCCGCTGGCGGCCCTGCTCGCCGCGCAGATGGGCGCGCGCTTCACCGTTGAAGCCGACGCCGCCTGGCCGCGTGACCGCACCGAGGTCAGGGCGCAATGAGCGATTCAAAATGCCCGATCTGCGGCAAACCAGAGGTGGCGGCGCATCGGCCGTTCTGCTCGCCCCGCTGCGCCGACGTCGACCTCAATCGCTGGCTGAGCGGCCGCTACGTCGTCCCGGCGGTCGAAAACGAAGATGGGCCGGCGGACGCCGACGAGGCCGACGACTAGCGGCCCGGCAACCGCGGCGCCCTTCGCTGGACTTCCGAAAAGGCCTCTTCTATAGACGCGGCTCCCCGCGACGGCGGCCTTCGCCTGGGTAGCTCAGTTGGTAGAGCAGCGGATTGAAAATCCGCGTGTCGGTGGTTCGAATCCGCCCCCAGGCACCACGCCTTCCAGTCCGGCGGGCGGATCGAGGCCGGCCTGGTCGCCGCAGTTCGCTGGGCGTGGTCCCCGGTTGGAATTCCAGGTGAAGCTTCCTTCTCGTTCAGACGCCCGCCGAACTGACAGAATGTCTCAGATTACATTTGTGAAACACATGCCGCAACGCAGCATTAATTTCCCGCAAGGGTAGAATTTGCCTCTCCCTGCCTCGAACAGCAATTTGTGCGGTGCGATAAGGGGCGCACACCGGGGAACTTTGGAACGACCTCGTTATCCTCAGCCCTCTTGACGCCTCATTAAGGGGTTGCCAAAGGACCGGGGCCGCAAGTCTAAGATAGCGGTGAGACCTCGGATGTCCTTCGGGCAAAAGAGGTGGCCTCGCGCCTTGGAAACGCTGCTCCCTTCATTCGTGGTGGGCGCAAGCGTTACGGGTCGCGGCGCAGCGACAGCGGCCTGACGTCCCCCGAGCAATCGGTTCAGGACGGCAGGATTGTTTCAACTAGGGTGGAGACGCTCTCGCGCGACGACCCTTTGGCCACTCGTGCTAGACCAACCAGGAACTGGCGACAGATGTTCGACAACAAACTGAAGACTCCTTTCATCGCTGTCATCGGCGCGATTGCGCTGATGGCGAGCGCTCCGGCATTCGCTCAGAATGCCCCTCCTGCCGCGCCCGCGGCCAGCACTGCGGCCGCTCCGGCCGCCGGCGCTCCTGCGGCCGCAGCTCCGGCGGCGGACGCGTCCGCCGCTCCTGCTGACGCCGGCGCGCCCCCGCAAATGGCCCACAAGGGCGGCATCGGCATCGCCAGCATGTTCATGGACGCCAAGCCGGTCGTGAAGGTCATCATGATCGGCCTGATGCTGGCTTCGATCTTCTCGTGGACGTTGCTGATCACCAAGCTGTTCGAGTTCCGCGCCCTGAACCGCGTGTCGGACAACTTCCTGGAAGCCTTCCGGGGCGCCAAGTCGATCAGCGACATGGGCCGCATCGCGGTCGCCGAAGAGTTCGACGGCAATCCGCTGGCCGACATGGCCGCCGCGGCAGCCCAGGAAATCGAGTTGTCGCGCCAGGCGGGCCTGCATGTGGCCGGCGAGCATCGCGAAACCACGCTCAACCGCGCTGAACACGCCGTGGCCGCCGTCCAGGCCTCGCTGGCCCGCCGGCTCTCCAGCGGCATGCAGTTCCTGGCCTCCGTCGGCTCCAACGGCCCGTTCATCGGCCTGTTCGGCACCGTCTACGGGATCATGGACTCGTTCATCGGGATCGCGAATTCGGGAACGACCAACCTCGCGGTCGTGGCGCCTGGCATCTCCCAAGCGCTGCTGGCCACGGGCCTTGGCCTGTTCGCCGCCATTCCGTCGGTTGTCTTCTACAACTACTTCCAGACGCGCATCTCCGCTTATGGCGCGCGCTCGGAAGGCTTTGTGGCTGAACTGATGAACGCGATTTCCCGGCAGCTCGACAAGGGAGCCTAAGCCAGATGGGAGCCAAGCTTTCAGGCTCTGGCGACGGCAAGTATCAGGAAGAGGCCAACGCCACCATCAACGTCACGCCGTTCGTGGACGTCATGCTGGTGCTGTTGATCGTCTTCATGGTGGCGGCGCCTCTGGCGGCCGTCACCGTGAAGGTGAACCTTCCGCCGTCGACAGCCAAGGAGGGTAAGAACCCGCCCAAGCCGGTTACGATATCGATCCAGTCCAACGGCCGGATTTTCGTCCAAGACTCGCCATCCGACCTTGCGACCCTGGGCGATGACATTCGCAACCACATCGGCAAGACCCACGACACCAAGTCGCGGATCTTCATCCGCGGAGACAAGGACGTGACGTACGGCGATTTCATGGGCGTCATGAACATGTTGCAGGACAATCAGTTCTACAGCGTGGCCCTGGTCGGCGAAGACAAGAAGTGAGGCGGGTGACGCATGGCTGATACCTCACAGCGGGACCGTGACCTCCTTCATCCGGGGCACAATCCGTTCGACGACCCGCGCCCGAAACGTTCGAAGGGCCTGCTGATCGCACTGGTCATCGCGGTGATCGTGCACGCCGCGCTGGCGGTCTACTTGTGGAAGAGCAAGTTCGAGCCGACGTTCAAGGACTATTCGGAAGACGTGACGGATGTGGCGATGGTCAAGCCGGC
>JBIOED010000186.1:0-4688 GCA_044445675.1 Caulobacterales bacterium
CGAGAGCACCACCGACCTGGCCTGGGACGGCCAGGCCTCGATCCACGAGCTTGGCCGCCTGATGGCTCAGACCGACCGCTTCCCCGCCGAGGCGCAGATGGCGGTGGCCGACATCGACGTGGAGCGCCTGCGCCTGGAGCGCATGCGGACGCCCACCTTCAACAACGCCGCCGTGGCCGCCGGCCGGCCGGAAACGGCGTTCCGCAAGGTGCGGTTCGACCACCGGCCGAGCTTCGAAGACGTGGGCCTGCTGCGCCCGCTGGATCGCTTCCCCTTCGTGCCGGACGACCCGGCGCGGCTCGACCAGGATTGCTACGAGGCGTTCAATATCCAGGTGCAGGGTCTTTCCCAGCGCCTGCGGGCGACGAAGTCGGAGCATCTGATCATCGGCGTCTCCGGTGGCCTGGATTCCACCCACGCCCTGCTGGTGGCCTGCAAGGCCTTCGATGCGCTGGGCAAGCCGCGCTCGGGCATCCTGGGCTTCACCATGCCGGGGTTCGCCACCAGCGAGGGCACCAAGTCGAACGCCTGGCGGCTGATGAAGGCTCTCGGCGTCACTGGCGAAGAGATCGACATCCGCCCGGCGGCGACGCAGATGCTGGCCGACATGGACCACCCGTTCGCGCGCGGCGAGCCGGTCTACGACATCACCTTCGAGAACGTGCAGGCGGGGTTGCGCACCGACTACCTGTTCCGTCTCGCCAACCGGCATTCCGGCTTCGTGCTGGGCACCGGCGACCTGTCGGAGTTGGCGCTGGGCTGGTGCACATACGGCGTTGGCGACCAGATGAGCCACTACAACGTCAACGGCTCACTCGCGAAGACGCTGATCCAGCACCTGATACGCTGGACGATGAAGACCGGTCAGTTCGACGGTGCGGCCGAGACCCTGCGCGCCATCCTGGAGACTGAGATTTCCCCCGAACTGGTGCCCGCCGACGCCTCGGGCGCGATCCAATCGACCGAGGCCAAGGTGGGACCCTACGAACTGCAGGACTTCAGCCTCTTCCACATCACCCGCTTCGGCCTGAGACCCTCGAAAGTGGCGTTCCTGGCCTGGCACGCGTGGCGGGACGTGGAAGTCGGGCCCTGGCCCCCCAACTTCCCGCCGGGCGCCCGCCACGCCTACGACCTCGCCGCGGTCAAGGCATGGCTGGGGGTGTTCCTGTTCCGCTTCTTCGAGATCAGCCAGTTCAAGCGCTCGGCCATGCCGAACGGGCCCAAGGTGATCTCCGGCGGGGCGCTCTCCCCGCGGGGCGACTGGCGCGCGCCCTCGGACGGCACGGCGCGGGTCTGGCTCGACGAACTGGAAGCGAATGTGCCGTAACCTTCCTTTCCCGCGAAGCGGGAGAGGGGGACCGCTCGCCGAAGAGCGAGGGGTGGAGAGGGAAAGCCTCATCCGCGGAGCTTGCGGCTTGCCCTTTCCACCATCGGCTCTTCGGCCGATGGTCCCCCTTTCCCATGCATGGGAAAGGAAATTCAGGTCACGCTCGTCAGCATCTCCGACGCGCCGGCCTTGGGGCCGGCGAACAGCGCCGGGACGATATCCTCGACGCGTTCGACCACCGTCCAGGCGCCCATGAATTCCGGCGGGGTCAGCCTGGCGTCGACGGTGTGCTGGAAAAGCGCGAAGAGCGGCTCCCAGAAGTTGTCGGGGTTATAGAACACCACCGGCATGGCGTGCAGGTCGAGGCGACGCCAGGAGAGCAGTTCGATCACTTCTTCCAGAGTGCCGATGCCGCCGGGCAGGATGACGAAGCCGTCGGATTCCTCGAAAAACAGCTGCTTGCGCTGATGCATCGAGGTCACCACCACGTGCTCGACGATCTCCAGCGCGCGCTCCTTGCCGACCAGGAAGTCGGGGATGATCCCCAGGACCTTGCCGCCAGCCTCGTGCGCGCCGCGCGCGGCGGCCCCCATCAGGCCCACGCCGCCGCCGCCATAGACCAGCCTCAGCCCGGCATGCGCCAGCGCCTGGCCGAGGTCCCTGGCCGCGCGCAGAAAAGCGGGGTCGGCCGCGTCGGACGAGCCGCAGAACACGCACACGGATTGCAGCTTGCCGGGCGCGCGCGCCATCGATCGATACTCCAGGAAAAGGTCGCCGCGCTTGCGAGCGCGAGGCGAAAGCCTGATTAGCTACGGTCTGGGTTAAGGAGTTTCAACCAAACCGTGGTTTCCGCGAAGCCCCATATGTCCGGTCACGCCGCCGCGCTGGTCGTCGCGCTCCTGGTTACGGCCTGCGACGGCAAGCCGCCCGCTTCGGCCCAGGGCGACGAGGCCGCGGCCCAGCAGGCGAGCTATCTCGCGCCGCCGCGCGTGGATGCGGTGCGCTCGACCGCCAACGGGGTGGTGTTGTCGGGCGCGGCGCCGGCCGGTGGCAAGGTGCGCCTGGCGACGCCGGCCGGCCAGGCGACGTTCACGACCGCCGACCCGCGCGGCCGTTGGACGATGGTGCTGCCGCCGGCCGTGGAACCCCGCATCTTCGGCCTGTCGGTGACCACCGGCCAGCGCCAGGCCCAGGCCGAGGGCTATGTCCTGGTGACGCCGGCGGGGCAGGCGGCCCTGTTGCGCGCCGGGGCCGGCGCCCTGCGCATCGATCCGCCCCTGCGGCCGGGCCTGCGGGCCATCGACTTCGATCGTGGCGGGGGCCTCGAGGTGTCGGCGACCGCGCCGCCGGGCGCGACGGTGATCGTGCGCCTGGACGATCGTCAGGTCGCGGAGGGCCGCGCCAACCCCAGCGGTCGCTATGAGGCCAGCCTGGGGACTCCGACGCCGATCCGGCCGGGGACGCACAAGGTGCAGCTGTTCGGCGACGGCTTCTCCGACCAGGCGGTGGTCGAGGTCTCGCCCGCCGCGCCCCTTGCGGAGGGACCGCTGCGTAGCCAGCTCACGTCCGCCGGCCTGCGGGTCGACTGGATGACGCCCGGCGGCGGCGAACAATCCACCCTTCTCATCCACTGACGGAGCGCCGGTTGACCTTCGCCCACCCCGGAATGACGCGCCGCTTCGGCGGTGAGATCGCGCCGGCGCAAACGAAGTTCAGCTTCTGGGCCTCGATGGGCGACCTCGGCCGGCTGGTCATGCGCTCCGGCGCGCCGCAGCTGCGCGCGCGGATCGCCGCGGCCCTGGTCCTGGTCTTCGTCGGCAAGGCCGCCGGCGTCATCGCCCCGGTTATGTTGGGCGATGCGATCAACACCCTGCGGCCGGTCGCCGAAGGCGGAGTGGCGATCGGCGCGACCTTCGTCATGCTGGCCATCGCTTTCGCCGGCCTGCGGCTGGCCGCGGCCTGCGCGCCCTACGCCCGTGACGCGATCTTCACGCGGGTTTCCCAGTCGACCATGGCCAAGGCCGCGGTGGAGACCTTTGCGCATGCGCTCGGCCTTTCGCTCGACTTTCACCAGAGCAAGCAGACCGGAACCCTGACGCGGGTCATCGACCGCGGCTCGCGCTCCACCGACTTCCTGATCCGCAGCCTGATCTTCAACCTGGGTCCCACGGCGGTCGAGCTGGTCATGGCCATGGCGGTGATGGTGGTGCGGCTGGACACCTGGTTCGCGCTCACCGCCTTCGCCACCCTGGCGCTCTACGTTGTGGTCACCTTCCGGATCACCAACTGGCGGCTGTCGCACCGCCGCGAGCTGAATGAAGCCGACAACCGGGTGGCCGGCCTCTCCGGCGACGCCTTGATCAACTACGAGACCCTGAAGACCTTCGGCGCCGAGGCGCGCATCGTCGAGACCTACGAGAAGGCCATGGGCGACTATGTGGACGCCAGCGCCCGGGCCAATTCGTCGCTGAACCTGCTCAACGCCTCGCAGTCGGTGATCCTCAACCTAGGCCTGGCGGCGCTGACGGTGATGGCCGGAGTCGAGGTGGCGCACGCCCACCTGAAGATCGGCGACGTCACCATGGCGATCATGCTGCTGAGCGGCCTCTACGCGCCGCTCGGGATGCTGGGGTTCCAGTACCGGGAGATCCGCCAGGCCTTTATCGATATGGAGCAGATGGTCTCGCTGCGCGACATCGCGCCCGAGATCGTCGATGCGCCGGACGCCAGCGCCCTCCCGCCGGCCAGCGGCCAAGGCGCCTCGATCGCCTTCGACCAGGTCAGCTTCCAGCACGACGCCCGCTCCGTGGGCCTGCGCGACGTCAGCTTCGAGACGCCGCCGGGGACGACCACAGCCCTGGTAGGCCCGTCCGGAGCGGGCAAGACCACCGCCGTGCGCCTGGCCATGCGCCTGCTCGACCCGAAGGGCGGTCGCGTGCTGATCGACGGTTTGGACATGCGCAAGGTGAAGCAGGCGGCGCTGCGCCAGGCGGTGGCCCTGGTTCCGCAGGACGTGGCGCTGTTCAACGACAGCCTCTACGCCAACATCGCCTTTGCCCGGCCGGGCGCGGCGACGGGCGAGGTGCGGGCTGCCGCCGAGGCCGCCGAACTGGGGCCGTTCATCGACGGCCTGCCCAACGGCATGTCGACCATGGTGGGGGAGCGCGGCCTGAAGCTCTCTGGCGGGGAGCGCCAGCGGGTAGGCATCGCCCGCGCGCTTTTGGCCGATCCGCGGGTGTTGATCCTCGACGAGGCGACCAGCGCGTTGGACGGCCCCACCGAGGCGGCGATCCAGGAAACCTTGCGCAAGGTGAAGGCCGGGCGGACCACCCTGGTCATCGCCCACCGCCTCTCGACCATC
>JBIOED010000187.1:0-4648 GCA_044445675.1 Caulobacterales bacterium
CCTCCACCGCCGCCGCCATAGCCGCCACCGCCGCCGCCGCGTGGACGGTCAAAGCCGCCACCGCCACCGCCGCCACCGCCGCCGCGGGCCGGGGCTGCGCCCTGGCCGGTGACCACGAGCTGGCCCGCCGAAAGCTTGCCGGACCGTCGGTCCTGCTCGAGCTCGAAGTTGACTAGATCGCCTTCATTCAGGCCGCGAAGGCCCGCCTGCTCGACCGCTGAGATGTGGACGAAGACGTCGCTTCCGCCGTCGTCCGGTTGGATGAAACCAAAGCCCTTAGCGGTATTGAACCACTTGACTGTGCCGCTCGCCATTCGCCTGACCTAACCGAGATAGAACCTTGCGCCGGCGAAAAAGCCGACACCCGGCCCCCGATTTTGGTTGACCGTAAAAACTATGTAGCGGGCGAAAAGCCGCGAGACCAGCCGCGCCGTGACAGAACCGTGCAATCAGCCTATTGGAGCGCCCCTCCATTTCCTCGTCCAAGGCGGGAAGACCCCCTTTGAGCCATCCCCTGAACAGCATCTGCGTCTACTGCGGGTCGGCCCCGGGAAACGATCCGGCCTTCCACGAAGAGGCGGTGGCGGCGGGCGCGCTGATCGCCGGCGCCGGGCTGACCCTGGTCTACGGCGGCGGCAAGGTGGGCCTGATGGGCGCGGTGGCCGACGCGGCCCTGGCCGCCGGCGGCAAGGTGGTGGGCGTCATGCCGGCCGACCTGGTGAACCAGGAAATCGGCCATAAGGGCCTGACGGAATTGAAGATCGTCAGCTCCATGCACGAGCGGAAGTGGGCGATGGCCGAGCTGGCCGACGGCTTCCTCTGCCTGCCCGGTGGTCCCGGGACGTTCGAGGAGATCTTCGAGCAGTGGACCTGGGCGCTGCTGGGCTTCCACGCCAAGCCCTGCGGCTTCGTCAATGTGAACGGCTACTACGATCCCATGCGCGCCACGGTGCAGCAGATGGCCGACAAGGGCTTCCTGGCCCAGCAGTACGTCGACATGCTGATCTATGCCGACACCACCGCCCAGGCGGTCGAGGCCTTTCGCACCTATGTTCCCCCGCCGCCGAAGTGGGGCGTGGCCCCGGTGGCGCAGCGCTATTAGGCGCGCGAGAGCCCATGCCGGGCGCCAGACGTGCTAGGGTCGCCTCCACGTGGCGGCGCAGGGGCTTCGAGCCTCAGGGCGCAGCGACGGCGAAAGGCCAACCATGAGTCTGTTTTCCTGGATGGGCGCGGGCGGCGTCAGCGAGGCTGACGTGCGCTCCGAGGTCTGGAGCCTGGGCGCGCGCCATCGCGGCGAGCCGCTGGCCGGCGCGATCGAGGAACTCAAGGCGACCGATCTCAGCCCCGAACGCACCCAGCTGCTGCGCGCCTGCGTGCGCAAGCTCCGCAAGGCCTGAGGGGCGCACGGCAAAAGGCCCCCGGCGCGAGCCGAGGGCCTCCTGGGCTTCTTCGTCGTAAGGCCTAGCTGTTACGATCCATGTGGACCTGGGCGGCCAAGTCGTCGAGGCGCGCCTGCAGCCTGTCGTTGTCGCGGTCGCTCAGGCGGCCGTCGCCGCGCAGGTCGCGTTCCTGGCGCCGGATGTCGTTGAGGGTGCGCATCGCGTCGTTGGCTTCCCGGCGGGACAGCGACCGATCATCACGGCCGCGCTGGATGCGATCCTCGATCCGGCTGATCCGCGTATCGACGTCGAGGGTGTTGGCGCGGCTCGTATAGGCGGCGTTGGCGCTATAGCCGCTGACGTTCGGCGGGCCGTCGACCCACGCGCCTTCGCGGTCGTAGTAGCCGTAGGCCACGCTGCGGTCGACGCCGTTGTCGTGCCAGTGGTTGTCGTTGTCGTAGTAGCCATAGGCGTGCTGGCAATCGCGCGGACCGCGGGAGACCTGGTTGCCGACGACGGCGCCGCCGACGCCGCCGATCACCGCGCCGGCCCCTTTGTCGCCGTGACCGGCCACGGCGCTGCCGAGCAGGGCGCCCGCGACCGCGCCGATGGCCGTGCCGGCCGCACGGTTGGAGCTGCGTTGCTCGCAGGTTTCCTGGGCCATCGCCAGCGAGGGGATGAGGACGGCGGCGGCAAAGCCAGCGAAAAGAAGGTTTTTACGCATCGATTGTGTCTCCTGAAAGGATCAAGCTCCCTCCGTTGCCTAGCCAAACGCCGGCTCTTGACCGAGGTTCCGGGAGATCTGGGAAATGCCCGAGAGGGGAAGTACAGCGATAATCTCTGTTCATCTTGGGTTCATCGCTAGGTTACTGGCCAATCGAGAACTGGGTGTCCCAATCATCGGCGAGTCCTATGTCGGTGCTGTAGCGTCCGGTGAGCGTCAACGCTGACCCCCCCTGACGCCGCCGCGCCGGTTCAGCTAAGCTGTCCGCTGGCGACGGGAGTGCGGGCGATGGGCGGGATGGGTGGCTTTGGTTTGGCCCTGGCGGGGATGCTGGGAAGCCTCGCAACATTGGGGGCCGCCGTCGCGGCGCCGCCGGCGCTGGAGCCCCACGATTTCACGATCCGGGATTTCCGGTTCCAGTCCGGAGAGACCCTGCCGGCGCTCAAGCTGCACTACTACACCCTCGGGCAGCCGAAGACCGATGCGGCCGGCCACGTCGTCAACGCCGTGTTGATCCTGCACGGCACCGGCGGCTCCGGGCGCCAGTTCACCGCCCCGCAATTCGCCGACGTGCTGTTCGCGCCGGGCGGGGTGCTCGATCCGGCCCGGTACTTCCTGATCCTGCCCGACGACATTGGCCACGGCGGCTCGTCCAAGCCGTCCGACGGCCTGAAGATGCATTTCCCGCACTACGACTACGCCGACATGGTCGAGGCCGAGCACGCCATCGTCACCCAGGCGCTGGGCGTGCAGCAGCTGCGCCTCGTCATGGGCACCTCGATGGGCTGCATGCACAGCTTCATGTACGTCGAGATGTACCCCGACGGCGCGCGGGCGGCGATGCCGCTCGCCTGCCAGGCCCTGGCGCTGGGCGGCCGCAATCGCCTGTGGCGCAAGATGGCCATCGACGCCATCGAGGCCGATCCCGCGTGGAACGGCGGCGATTATGCGTCAGAGCCGGCGCTCGGCCTGCGCGGCGCGGAAAACATGCTGATCCTGGTCGGCGCTGCGCCCTGGCCGATGCAGATCGCCATGCCCAGGGGCGAGCAGGTCGACGCCTGGTATGAAGCGGCGCTGCCCAAGCGGATCGCCAGCCTCGACGCCAACGACCTGATCTACCAGCTCGACGCCTCGCGGACCTACGACCCGTCGAAGGACCTGGAGAAGATCAAGGCGCCGCTGACCTGGGTGAACTCCGGCGACGACTTCATCAATCCGCCGGAGCTCGGCCTCGCCCAGGCGGAGGTCCAGCGCATCCGCGGCGGCCGTTTCGTGCTGGTCCCCGCCGGTCCCGACACCCATGGCCACGGCACCCACACCTGGGCGGCGTTCTGGAAGGCCGACCTGGCGGACCTGCTGCGGCGGTCGGGCGGGTAGGGCGGCCCGGCTCGCGCCGGACCGCCGCGTAGAGACCCGCTATTCGAACCGCACCTTCAAGGTGGCGCCGAAGAACCGCGGCGTGCCGGGGAAGTAATAGTAGTTGTTCTCGCCGGGGTGGGCGGCCGGCGGGGCGGAGAAGGTCTGCAGCACACCGTCATAGGCCGTCTGCTTGTAGAACTGGTTGAACAGGTTGGTGGCCCAGACGCTGAACTCCAGGTGCTTGTCGCGGCTGACGACGCCGATCGAGCCGTTCACCAGGCCGAAGCCCGGCTGCATCTTGCTGGGGTCCTCGTCCGACCCGACCTGGTAGCTGGAGGTGTATTTGGCGTCGACGTTGATGAAGCCGTCCCAGTTTTCGGCGACCGGGTGCTTGTAGCTGGCGCCCAGGGTCGTGGACCACAGGGGCGCATAGCTCAGCCGGCTGCCCGGCAACAGGAAGAGGCCGCTGCCGGGGGCCTGCAGGACGGCCTTGTTCTTGGCGTCGCCAGGATAGGTGGTCTCGGCATAGGTGACGCCGCCGTTCAGCGTCAGGTCGGGGGTGAGCGCATAGACCCCCTCCAGTTCCGCGCCCGCGGTCTGCGCCTCGGGGATGGTGAACTCCACGAACTGGGTGCCGGTGAAGGCGTTCAGCTGGTGGTCCCGGTAGCTCTGGTAGAACAGCGCGGCGTTCAGCGACAGCCGGCGGTCGAGCCACTCGGTCTTGGCCCCCAGCTCATAGGCGTTGACGTTCTCCGCCGGGAAGGAGGTGTCGGTCGCCGGCGCCAAGGAGGTGTTGGGCGCGCCGCCGGGCCCGAAGGGCAGGGTGGTCTCCGCCAGGTTGAACCCGCCGACCAGGTTGCCGCGCGAGTAGGAGGCGTAGGTCATGGCCTCGTCGTTGAACTTGTACTGCAGCTTGACGGTGCCGGTGAGCGCGCCCTCGTCGATCGCCTGGTGGGTGTTGAAGCCGTTGAACGCCGGGTTGACCAGGCAGGCGGTGCCGAAGGTCGCCTTGGAGAACGCGCCGTACTGCGAGAACGGGATCGGTGTCGGGCTGCGGGTCGCGCCCTGCAGCAAGAGCGCGCAGGTGTTGGCCGTGTCGTTGTTGGAGTGCAGCGAGGCGAGGTCCTTGTGCTCCCAGGTGTAGCGCAGGCCGCCGATCAGCGAGAGCTGGTCGGTGATCTTGAAG
>JBIOED010000188.1:0-4627 GCA_044445675.1 Caulobacterales bacterium
ATAGGCCATCGACTTCGCTCCGCCGGTCTTCGCCAGCGTATAGGTGATCGCCGCCGTCAGCGTCGTCTTGCCGTGGTCAACGTGACCGATCGTGCCAATGTTGCAGTGCGGCTTGTTGCGTTCGAACTTTTCTTTGGCCATTTCAAGCTCCAGCCCTGTCCGGGCTCGTCCTCTGTCTAGGGTTGGATCGGGTCTTAGGCGTATTTCTTGATCACTTCGTCGGCCACCGCTTGCGGCACCGGGTCGTAGTGGTCGTAGGTCATCGAGAAGTTGGCGCGGCCCTGGCTGAAGGACCGCAGGGTGTTGATGTAGCCGAACATGTTGGCCAGTGGCACGAAGGCGGTGACCACCTGGGCGTTGCCGCGGGTTTCCGTGCCCTGGATCTGGCCCCGGCGGCTGTTCAGGTCGCCGATCACGTCGCCCATGTATTCGTCCGGCGTCACCACCTCGACCTTCATGATCGGCTCGAGCAGCTTGGGGGCGCCGCGTTCGCGCAGTTCGCGGAAGGCCGCGCGGGCGGCGATTTCGAAGGCCAGGACCGATGAGTCCACGTCATGATAGGCGCCGTCGTAGAGCGAGGCCTTGAAGTCGATCACCGGGAAGCCGGCCAGCAGGCCGTTTTCCTTGGCCGATTCCAGGCCCTTCTGGACGCCGGGGATGAATTCCTTGGGCACTGAGCCGCCGACCACCGAGCTTTCGAACACGAAGCCCGAGCCCTGTTCGCCCGGCTCGAACTTGATCTTCACGCGGGCGAACTGGCCGGTGCCGCCGGTCTGCTTCTTGTGGGTGTAGTCGATGTCGGTGACCTTCCCCAGGCTCTCGCGATAGGCCACCTGCGGCGCGCCGATGTTGGCTTCCACCTTGTAGGTGCGCTTCAGGATGTCGACCTTGATGTCCAGGTGCAGCTCGCCCATGCCACGCATGATCGTCTGGCCCGACTCCTGGTCGGTCTGCACTGTGAAGGACGGATCCTCGGAGACCATCTTGGCCAGCGCCACGCCCAGCTTTTCCTGGTCGGCCTTGGACTTCGGCTCGATGGCGATCTCGATCACCGGCGCCGGGAAATCCATCTTCTCCAGGATCACCGGCGACTTGGTCGGATCGCACAGGGTGTCCCCGGTGCGGGTGTCCTTCAGGCCGGCCAGGGCGATGATGTCGCCGGCGTAGGCTTCCTTGATGTCCTCGCGGTTGTTGGAGTGCATCAGCAGCATGCGGCCGACGCGCTCCTTCTTGTCGCGGGTGGAGTTCAGGAGGCCCATGCCGGTCTCCATCTTCCCCGAATAGATGCGGCAGAACGTCAGCGAGCCCACGAAGGGGTCGTCCATGATCTTGAACGCCAGGACCGACAGCGGCTCGTCGTCCGAGGCCCGGCGGACCACCGGCTGCTCGGTCTTGAAGTCGATGCCGGGCGTCGGCGGAATGTCCACGGGCGAAGGCAGGTAGTCGACGACGGCGTCGAGCAGCGGCTGCACGCCCTTGTTCTTGAAGGCCGAGCCCGCGAGGATCGGATAGAAGGCGCCGGTGAGCACGGCCTTGCGCAGGCACTTCTTGATAACGGCTTCCGACGGCTCCTCGCCCGAGAGGTAGGCTTCCATCGCCTCGTCATCGAGCTCGACGGCGTTCTCGATCATGTAGTGGCGCGCCTCGTCGCAGGCGGCCTTCATGTCGGCGGGGATCTCTTCGTCGTGGTAGTTCGCGCCCAGGCCCTCGGAGTCCCAGACGATCGCCTTCATGCGGACCAGGTCGACGACGCCCCTGAGGCTGGCTTCCGAACCGATCGGCAGCTGGATCGGGATCGCCTTGACGCCCAGGCGCTCGCGGATCGTGCGCAGGCACATTTGAAAGTCGGCGCCGATCTTGTCCATCTTGTTGACGAACACGATGCGCGGGACGTTGTAGCGGTCGGCCTGGCGCCAGACGGTTTCCGTCTGCGGCTCCACGCCCTGGTTGCCGTCGAGCACTGCGACCGCGCCGTCGAGCACGCGCAGGGAGCGTTCGACTTCGATGGTGAAGTCCACGTGCCCGGGGGTGTCGATGATGTTCAGCCGGTGGTCGTTCCAGATGGCGGTCGTCGCGGCCGACGTGATGGTGATGCCGCGTTCCTGCTCCTGCTCCATCCAGTCCATGGTGGCCGCGCCGTCGTGGACCTCGCCGATCTTGTGGCTCTTGCCCGTGTAATAGAGAATCCGCTCCGTCGTCGTCGTCTTGCCCGCGTCGATGTGGGCCATGATTCCGAAGTTGCGGTAGTCTTCGATTTTATGAGCGCGGGGCATGACGATAGCTCTGGGAAAAAGCGGTTCTTACAGGGCCTGAACGAACAGCGCGGGCGGTTTATCTCAAACCGCCCGCGCCGGAAAGCTCAGTGTGGAGGGCTTACCAGCGGTAGTGCGAGAAGGCCCGGTTGGCTTCGGCCATCTTGTGGGTGTCTTCGCGCTTCTTCACTGCGGAACCGCGGTTGGAGGAGGCGTCGAGCAGTTCGCCGGCCAGCTTTTCGGTCATGGTGTTCTCGCCGCGCTTGCGGGCGGCGGCGACGATCCAGCGGATCGCCAGCGCCCGGCGGCGGTCTGGGCGCACTTCCATCGGCACCTGATAGGTGGCGCCGCCGACCCGGCGGGACTTCACCTCGATGGCGGGGGCGACGTTTTCCAGGGCCGAGTGGAAGGTTTCCAGGGGACCCTGGTCCTTGCGCTTGGCCTCCAGGATTTCGAAGGCGCCGTAGAGGATGTTTTCGGCGACGGCCTTCTTACCTTCGTACATCACCATGTTCATGAACTTGGTGACGACCAGGTCTCCGAATTTCGGATCGGGAAGGACCTGGCGTTTCTCTGCGCGGCGGCGGCGGGACATTCTTCTTCTTCCTTACTTCGGACGCTTGGCGCCGTAGAGCGAACGACGCTGACGGCGGTCCTTCACGCCTTGCGTATCGAGAACACCCCGCAGGATGTGGTAGCGGACGCCGGGAAGGTCCTTCACGCGGCCCCCGCGGATCAGCACCACCGAGTGCTCCTGCAGGTTGTGGCCTTCGCCGGGGATGTAGCACACCGCCTCGATGCCGGTGGTCAGGCGCACCTTGGCGACCTTCCGCAGGGCGGAGTTCGGCTTCTTCGGGGTCGTCGTATAGACCCGGGTGCAGACGCCGCGGCGCTGCGGGCAGCCCTTCAGGGCCGGGACCTTGTTCCGCGAGGGCTTGTCCTGGCGCGGCTTGCGGATGAGCTGGTTGACTGTGGGCATCTAATCTCGCTTGCGTGGAGGCGTGTGCCGTTTGGCCGAAGCGCCTCAGTTAAGGTCCCAAAATGGGGTCTGGGTTATCGGGTTTCCGAAGCCACCCTCTGAACGCAAAAACCCGCCGGGACGCGTTTTCTGTGCGTTCCGACGGAAGAGGTTCATCGGGACAGGGACGAATCCCGGCCTCGAAAGAGCGCGCTACATAGTCGGGAAGCGGCTTGCCGTCAACTTTTGCGCGCCCCTCAATCCGCCCTGCAAAGATGGGGCGCGGGACCACCGTTTCCGTCGCTCAATTCGGTCACGAAATCGCCGCGCAGGCCCCGCCTTCTACAGTCAAGGCGCGGGAGGCGCATTGGGGGACGGATGCAGACGCCCAGGCGGCTGATCTCCTGGGCGGTCGTCGCCTCCATCGTGGTCCATCTGGGCCTGCTGACGGCCGTCTTGCTGCAGCGGCCTGTCCTGACCATCCCCAATCAGCCGGGCGGGCCGCCCGAGGCGATCATTCCGGTCCTCATCCTGCCGCGAGCCCCGCCGCGGATGTCCGGCAAGGGCGCGACGCCCGCGCCGCCGATCCAGCTTCACCGCCGGCCACAGCGCAACCTTCCCGCCGAGACGCCGGTCGCCCCGCTGGTGGTCCCGCTCGCCCGGTCCGCCGAAGGTCCGACGCAAGCGCCTTCGCCCGCGGCTCCCACGGCGTCGCTCATGCCCCCCGCGCCGCCGGATGCGGTGCGCGCGACCCTGCGGGCCACACTGGGCTGCACCGAAACGCGCGTGCCCGGCCTGACCCGAGAGGACCGCGCGGGTTGCCTCGAACGGTTCGGCCGCGGAGCGCGCGAGGCCGCCTACCTGTCCCCGGCGCTCGGGGCCGAAAAGCGCGCGCTGCTCGACCAGGCCGGCGCCGCCAAGCTGGCCCAGAAGGCGGCCGCGGAACAGCCCCTGCCGGGCGGTCACAACAAGCCCGGGCCTCAGGACTACAGCGGCGAGCCGGCCGTCGCCACCAACGTGCTCGACCCGCCCGGGCATTCTCCCAGCAAGCGCGCCGCCCAGGCCCTCCATCCTTTGCCGCCTTGAGCCCGCCACGAAATCGCCGCGAGAACGCTTACCTCTGGATTCAGGCCTCCGAGGGACGAGCGCGCAGATGCAGACGGCGAAACGCCGCCGAACCGCCTGGGCCATCGTGGCTTCGGCCATCGCCCACCTCATGGTGGGCGTCGTCTTGCTGCTGCAACGGCCGACGCTGGCGCCGCTTCAGGAAGCCGAGGGGCCGCCCCTGGCCGTCATCCCGATCCTGATCATGCCCAAGGCGCCGCCGCCGCTGGCCGGCGGCAAACTCGCGCAGCCCTCGCCGATCCGGCTGCACCGCCGCCCGCAACCCTTCCTGCCGCCCGAGGCGCCGACCGCC
>JBIOED010000189.1:0-4606 GCA_044445675.1 Caulobacterales bacterium
CCGATATCCTTCTCCCTCTTGTGGGAGAAGGATGAGGGAGATGTCGTCTTCTAAGTCTTTGATAAAATATAGTTTATCGAGATGTGTGCATTCCCTCCCTTAATGGGGAGGGACAGGCCGCAAAGCGGCCAGGGTGGGGAAGTCGCGTTCAAGCGGTGAGTCAGCACTTTGGCCCACACTTCCCCACCCGTCTCCGCCTGCGGCCTCGCCACCCTCCCCAAATTGGGGAGGGAAGGGCTAGAACCTCACCGCGAACTCGGCCTCGGTCCTGGCCTTGACCTCATCGGCCGTCACGCCCGGCGCAAGCTCGATCAGGGTGAGCGGCGACTTCCCGCGGGAGACGTCGAAGACGCCCAGTTCGGTGATCACCAGGTCGACCACGCCCTGGCCTGTGAGCGGCAGCGCGCAGGCCTTGACCAGTTTCGGCGCGCCGGATTTCTCGGTGTGCTCCATGACCACCACCACGCGTTTGACGCCGGCCACCAGGTCCATGGCGCCGCCCATGCCCTTGACCATCTTGCCGGGCACCATCCAGTTCGCCAGGTCGCCGTTCTGCGCCACCTGCATCGCGCCCAGGACGGAGAGGTCGATGTGCCCGCCGCGGATCATCGCGAAACTGTCGGCGGACGAGAAATAGGACGACGAGGGCAGCTCGGTGATCGTCTGCTTGCCGGCGTTGATCAGGTCGGGGTCGGCCTCGCCTTCATAGGGGAACGGCCCCATGCCCAGCATGCCGTTCTCGCTCTGCAAGGTCACCGAAACCCCGGTCGGAATGTAGTTGGCCACGAGCGTCGGGATGCCGATGCCGAGGTTCACGTAGAAGCCGTCGCGCAGCTCGGTGGCCGCGCGCGCGGCCATCTGTTGGCGGGTCCAGCCTGGCTTTTCGGCGGTCATCTTTAGGCCTCCGCGCCGGCGGCGGCTTCGCGGGGACGGGTGGTCATCTGCTCGATCCGTTTCTCGAACGCCGCGCCTTGGAACAGGCGATCGACGTAGATGCCCGGCGTGTGGATGTGGTCCTTGTCCAGGGCGCCAGTCTCCACCAGCACCTCGACTTCGGCGATCGTCAGGTGACCGGCCGTGGCCATCATCGGATTGAAGTTCCGGGCCGTCTTCCGATAGACGAGGTTGCCCGCGTGGTCGCCCTTCCAGGCCCTGACGATGGCCAGGTCGGCGGTCAGGCCGCGCTCCATCACATAGCGCTCGCCGTCGAACTCGCGGATTTCCTTGCCCTCGGCCACCAGGGTGCCGACGCCGGTGCGGGTGAAGAAGGCCGGAATGCCGGCGCCGCCAGCCCGGATGCGTTCAGCCAGCGTCCCTTGCGGGTTGAACTCCAGCTCCAGCTTGCCGGCCAGGTACAGTTCGGCGAACAGCTTGTTCTCGCCGACGTAGCTGGAGATCATCTTGCGGATCTGACCGCCGGCCAGCAGCAGCCCAAGGCCGAAATCGTCGACCCCGCAGTTGTTGGAGACTACCGTCAGGTCCTTCACCCCGGCGTCGCGGATCGCGGCGATCAGGTGTTCCGGAATGCCGCAGAGGCCGAAGCCGCCCGCCATGATGGTCATGCCGTCGAAGAGCACGCCCGCTAGCGCCTCGCGGGCGCCGTCCACTGTCTTGCTGGCCATGGCCCACCTGTTACGCCGCAACGCAGCATTTGAGAACCGCGGGCTTCAGAAAAATCGCGTGCACGCCGACGGAAGGCGCGGTCCATTGGCGACATGAACGCCCACTCCCTGCTGACTCAGGCCCTGGTCTACCTGGCCGCCGGCGTGGTCTCCGTTCCGGTCGCCAAGCGGCTCGGGCTGGGCTCGGTGCTGGGCTACCTGATCGCCGGCGTGCTGGTCGGGCCCTTCCTGCTCAACCTGGTGGGCGCGCCCGGCGAGGTGCAGCGCTTCGCCGAGTTCGGCGTCGTGATCCTGCTCTTCCTGATCGGACTGGAGGTGCGGCCCGCACTGCTCTGGAAGATGCGGATGACCATCTTTGGCCTGGGCCTGGCTCAGGTGCTGGGGACCGCAGCGCTGATCGCCGCCGCCGCGCTGGCCTTCGGGCTCGACTGGCGGGTGGGCGCGGCGGTCGGTCTGATCCTGGCCATGTCGTCCACCGCCATCGTCCTGCAGAGCCTGGAGGAAAAGGGAATCCGGCAGGGGCCGGTGGGCGAAGCCTCGTTCGGCGTTCTGCTGTTCCAGGACCTGGCGGTCATCCCACTGTTCGCCTTGCTGCCGCTGCTGGCTCCGGTGGGGATCGCCCCCCCGGCCGCCAACCACGCGGCCAGCCTGCTCGCGCCGCTGCCCGGCTGGGCGCAGGCCCTGGCCCAGATGGCCGCCGTGGCCTTGGTCGTGGTGGGCGGGCGCTATCTGACCCGGCCGGTCTTCCGCTTTATCGCCACGGCCCGGCTGCGGGAGATCTTCACTGCCTCGGCGCTGCTGCTGGTGATCGCGGTAGCCGCGCTCATGGAGCTGGTTGGCCTGTCGCCGGCCCTGGGCGCCTTCCTGGCCGGGGTGGTGCTGGCCGAGAGCGAGTTCCGCCGCGAGCTGGAAACCGACATCGAGCCATTCCGCGGCCTGCTGCTCGGCCTCTTCTTCATCACCGTCGGGGCGGGGCTGGACCTTGGCCTGGTCGCCGCCCACCCGCTGGCGGTCGCCGGCTTGGTGCTGGGCCTGATCGTCCTGAAGACGCTGGCCATGTACGCCGCCGGGCGGCTGTTCCGGCGCCCGCACCGCACGGCGCTGACCACCGCCGTGGCCCTGGCTCAGGGCGGCGAGTTCGCCTTCGTGCTGCTGGGCTTCGTGCTGGGCGCGCGGGTGATGGACGCCCAGCTCGCCCACCTGCTGGTCGCGGTGGTCGCCGTCTCCATGGCCGCCACGCCCCTGGTCACCGCCGCCTACGACCGCCTGGTGCTCAGCCGCCCGGAGGATCGCGCCGAACCCGAACGCCTGGCGTTCGACGAGGGCGATCCCGACGTGATCGTCGCCGGCTTCGGCCGCTTTGGCCAGATCGCCACCCGCCTGCTGGTGGCCAACAACTTCAAGGTGGTGCTGCTGGACTCCTCCATCGAGCAGATCGAGATCATCCGCCGCGTCGGCTGGCCCGTGCACTACGGCGACGCCAGCCGCCTGGACCTCCTGCGGACCGCCGGGGCCGACAAGGCCAGGCTGCTGCTGGTCGCCATCGACGACCGCGACAAGGCCTCCGAGATGGTCGAGGCCGCCCATCAGGCCTTCCCGCATCTCGCCATCCTGGCGCGCGCCTGGGACCGCCGCCACGCCTACGAGCTCCTGAAGACGCCGGGGGTCGGCGTCGAGCGGGAGACCTTCGAGAGCGCGCTGAACTACGGCCGCCGCGCCCTGCTCAAGCTGGGCGTCAGCGAACGGCGCGCGCTGAGGGCCGCCATCGTGTTCCGCGAACAGGACGAGAAGTTCTTCCAGCAGCAAGCCCCCGTCGCCGGCGAGGAGGAGAACTACATCATGGCCGCCCGCGACAGCCGCGAGACCACCGAGCGCCTGCTGCGCGCCGAAATGGCCCGGATCGCCAGGGAGGAGGACGGCGAGCGCGAGGCCGGGACCGGCGAGACGCCTCGCCGGTTGGAAGCCGACAAGGAGCGGGTATAGGAATTCGCCCATGAGCCAAGCCCACACCTTGCCCCCCCGCATCACGCCCGTCTCATTCCAAGGTTTCGAGCGCGACTTCCCGGGGTTTTCCGACACCCTCGGCGCCTCTTTCGAACGCTTCGGCTTCGCGGTGATCTGCGACCACGGCATTCCCCAGGCCCGCATCGACGCCGCCCTGGCGGCCGCCAGGCGGTTCTTCGCCCTGCCCGAGGCGGAGAAGCTGAAATACAAGCTGCCGGTGGGCGGCCAGCGCGGCTACACCCCCTTCGGCGTCGAGACCGCCAAGGGTCAGACCAACTACGACCTGAAGGAATTCTGGCACGTCGGGCGCGACCTGCCGCCCGGCCACAAATACCGCAGCCACATGGCCGACAACGTCTGGCCGGACGCCGACGTCGCCGAGTTCCACGCCACCGTCGGCTGGCTCTACGGCGCCTTGGACGCGATGGGCCTGAAGGTGCTGGAGGCCATCGCCGTCTATCTGGGCCTGGAGCGCGGCTTCTTCGAGCCCACCGTCGACTTCGGCAACTCGATCCTGCGCCTCTTACACTATCCGCCGGTTCCCACAGACGGTCCGCACATCCGCGCCGCGGCGCACGAAGACATCAACGTCATCACCCTGCTGCTGGGCGCCGAGGAGGCCGGGCTGGAGGTCCTGGACCGCGACGGGCAGTGGCTGGCGGTCAATCCGCCGCCCGGCTCGCTGGTCTGCAACATCGGCGACATGCTGCAGCGGCTGACCAACCACCGCCTGCCCTCGACCACCCACCGGGTGGTGAACCCCGCGCCGGAGCGGCGCGGCGTGCCGCGTTACTCCACGCCGTTCTTCCTGCACTTCAACTCGGATTACGAGATCAGGACCCTGCCGAGCTGCGTGGATGCGGCCCATCCCGACCGCTACCCCGCCTCGATCACCGCCGACGCGTTCCTCCAGGAACGCCTGCGCGAGATCAAGCTGGCCTAGTGTCCCGATTCCGAAGTTCGCCAGCACTTGCGGCAGG
>JBIOED010000190.1:0-4507 GCA_044445675.1 Caulobacterales bacterium
ACCCCCGCGGGCGGGCGGCGAAGCTGTTGCGTCCGGGCGTCAAGCCGAAGCGAGCGTCCCGGCCGCCTTCCACCGGGCGAAGACCACGTTAGCGTGCGGCAGGCCGAGGTCGGCCTGCGCCAGTTCGACGATCAGCGGGCCAATCTCCGAGGGATCGGTGACGGTCATGGGATCCTCGCCCGGCATGGCGGCGGCGCGCATCGCTGTGCGCATGGTGTTGGGGTCGAGCAGCACCGCGCGGACCTTGGTCTGCTCCAACTCGTCGGCCCAGGTGCGCACCATGTGCTCCAAGCCGGCCTTGGTGATCCCGTAGGGACCCCAGAAGGCCTTGGGGTGGGCGACCCGGCCGGTGGTCAGGAAGATGGCGCGCCCGGCCTGTGAGGCGCGCAGCAGGGGCTCGGTGCTGCGGATCAGCCGGTAAGTCGCCGTCAGGTTCACCGCCACGACGCGCGCCCAGTCCTTGGGTTCGATATGGCTGACCGGCGTCATGGGGCCGAGGATCGCGGCGGCGTGGACAAGCACGTCAAGCCGGCCGAACCGCTGGTGCAGCGCCAGCCCCAGCCCGTCCAGCGCGTCGCCGTCGGAGACATCGAGCGGCACGAGGGTGGCGGGTTGTCCGGTGGCGGTGCGGATCTCGTCGTCGAGCTCGGTGAGGCCCCCCTCGGTGCGCGCGACGGCGATCACGTGGGCCCCCGCCTTGGCCAGGGCCAGCGCCGCGGCGCGGCCGATGCCGCGGCTGGCGCCGGTGACGAGCGCGATCTTGTCGGAAAGGGGATTCGGGGCGGACATGGGCCGCTTCCTAACCGCTCACGGCGCCGAAGTCTGCCCGGTTTGCGTAGCGCTGCGCGATCACCGCGCAGGCCATCAGCTGGATCTGGTGGAACAGCATCAGCGGCAGCAGGGCCAGGCCCGCCGTCGCCGCGGGGAACAGCACGCCGGCCATGGGCACGCCGCTCGCCAGGCTCTTCTTCGAGCCGCAGAAGACGATGACGATCTCGTCGGGCTTGGCGAAGCCGCAGGCCCGGGCCGTGAAGAAGGTGGCGGCCAGGACGGCGGTGAGCAGAACCGCGCAGATGACCAGCAGCCGCGCCAGGTCCAGCGCCCCGATCTGCGACCACACCCCGCCTACGACGGCGCTGGAAAAGGCCGTGTAGACCACCAGCAGGATCGAGCCTCGGTCGATGACCTGCACGAGCCTGGCGTGCGCCGCCACCCAGCCGCCGATCCACCGGCGCAGCACTTGGCCGGCGACGAAGGGGACCAGGAGTTGCAGGACGATCGCCCAGGCCGAGCCGGCGGAGATCGCGCCCCTGGCGTGCAGCAGCAGGCCCACCAGGACCGGCGTCACGACGATGCCCAGCAGGTTGGAAGCCGACGCCGCCGCTACGGCGGCCGCCACATTGCCCCTGGCGATCACCGTAAAGCCGATCGACGACTGGATGGTCGAGGGCAGGCATCCGAGAAAGACTATGCCGCCCGCCAGGGCCGGCGGGGTGATCCAGGCAGGCAGGGCGGCCACGCCCAGGCAGAGCAGCGGAAAGAGCCCGAACGTGGCGGCCAACACCACCAGATGCAGCCGCCAGTGCGTCAGGCCGCCGATCACCGCTTCGCGGCTCAGCCGGGCGCCGTGCAGGAAGAACACCAGACCGATGGCCACCTTGGTCGCCCAGCCGAACCCGACGGCCGCTGCGCCCCGCGCGGGCAGGAACGATGCGGCCACCACCATCGCCACGATCAGCAGGAGGTACTTGTCGACCTTCAGGCGGCTGAGAAAACGGCCGTCCCTCTCTCCGCTCACGCGTCGACCAGGAAGGAGAGCTGGCGCTCCGAGACTTCGTTGCGGCCCTCGGCGATCTCCCGGTCCAGCAGGCGGGTCGGATAGTCGCCGGTGAAATAGTGGTCGGTGAACTGCGGGCAGGCTGGATCGCGCGGGCCGCCGTCCATCGCCCAATAGAGCCCATCGACCGAGAGGTAGCCCATGGAGTCCACGTTGAGGATCTTGGCGATCTCCTCGACCGTATGATTGGCGGCCAGCAGTTTGTCGCGGTCGGGCATGTCGATGCCGTAGTAGTCCGGCCACATGATCGGCGGCGAGGCCGAGCGCAGGTGCACCTCTGCCGCCCCGGCTTCGCGCACCATGCGCACCACGCGCACCGAATTGGTGCCGCGCACGATCGAGTCGTCGACCAGGATCACCCGCTTGCCGGCCAGCACCGAGCGGTTGGGCGAGAGCTTCATCCGCACGCTGCTCTCGCGCGTCGCCTGAGTGGGCTGGATGAAGGTGCGGCCTACGTAGTGGTTGCGGATGATGCCCATCTCGAAGGGCAGGCCCGCTTCCTGGGCGAAGCCGAGGGCGGCCGGCACGCCGCTGTCGGGCACCGGCACCACCACGTCGGCCTCGACCCGGCTCTCCTGGGCGAGCCGGCGGCCCATACGCTTGCGCACGTCATAGACCGAGCGCCCGTTCACGACCGAATCCGGCCGGGCGAAATAGACGTACTCGAAAATGCAGGGGCGGGCCTGCATCGCCGGGAAGGGCTTGAGGCTGCGCACGCCACTGGCGTCGATCACCACCATCTCGCCGTGCTCGATGTCGCGCACGAACTTCGCGCCGATGATGTCCAGCGCGCAGGTCTCCGAGGCCAGCACCGCCTTGCCGTCGAGGTCGCCCAGCACCAGCGGGCGGATGCCCAGCGGATCGCGCACCCCGATCAGCTTCTTGTTGGTGAGCGCGACCAGGGCGTAGCCGCCTTCGATCTGCGACAGGGCGTCGATGAACCGCTCGACGAAGCGCGGCTTCCGCGACCGGGCGATCAGGTGGAGGATCACCTCGCTGTCGGAGGTGGACTGGAAGATCACGCCGCTGGAGACCAGCTGGTCGCGCAGCGTCAGGAAGTTGGTCAGGTTGCCGTTGTGGGCCAGGGCCACGCCGCCGGCTTCCATGTCCGCGAACATCGGCTGGACGTTGCGGATGAACGAGCCGCCGGAGGTGGAGTAGCGGGTGTGGCCGATGGCGAACCGGCCGGGCAGGCGCTCGGTCAGGTCGACGCCGCCGAACGCCTCGCCCACATGGCCCATGTGCCGTTCGGTGTGGAAGCGTTGGCCGTCGAAGCAAGCGATGCCGCAGGCTTCCTGGCCGCGATGCTGCAGGGCATGGAGGCCGAGCGCCGTCAGGCCGGCGGCCTCCGGGGTGTCGAACACCCCGAACACGCCGCATTCCAGGCGGGGAGAATCGTCGAGCGGGTCGCGTTGGGGCGGCGACCGTCGCGCGTCAGCGCTCATCGGGATTTCTCCACCAAGTCTTCGATCTCGCCCCGTTGCCGGGCGTCGTAGCCCTCTGACTTCAATCTGTCATCCATGGCGTCATGCGCCGTGCGGTGGGCGGCGCCGTGCATCGCGCGGTCGAAGGCCGGTTTGAGCCGACCGGCGATGTCGAGACCGCTGGGCGCGAGGCCGGTAAGCAGCCGGCCCATGTCCTGGGCGAGCGGCCAGGTCGTCGACCCGACGATCCAGCGGGGCTGCAGGTCCTTGGGAGTGGCCGCGTTGAACATCAGGTTGAGCGCGCCCAGCACGATCAGGCCGCGGGCAAGGCCGATGGCCAGGCCCACGCTGCGGTCCAGCACGCCTATGAAGCGGGTTTCCTGGATTTGCCGGGCCACCAGGCCGCCCACCAGCCTGACCAGCAGATAGACCACCAGGAAAACGCCCACCAGGGCCGCGGCCGTCCCCAGCCAGTCCGGATGGATCAGCTTGCGCGCGATCGGGGCTGACTCGTGCAGCGTGAAGATGGCTGCCGCGGCGCCGGTCAACAGCGCCGTCAGGGCGACGATTTCGCGGATCGCGCCGCGGGCGAAGCCGACCGCCGCGGAGATCGCCAGCAGGACGAGGACGATGAGGTCGAACTGGGTCAGGCCTAGTCCCATCCGCCGTCTCCGATCCGCCGCACCGCGTCGGCCAGCCGCGTTTCGCCGATCGCCTGCATGGCGGCGCCGCCATCCATGCCGGCCGGGCCGAGCGCCCGGTGGAAGCCCAGCTTGGCGGCCTCCTTCAGGCGGCTATCCATGCGGCTGACCGAGCGGACCTCGCCGGAGAGGCTGATCTCGCCGAACACCACGCAGTCCTGCGGCAAGGCCTGGTCGAGGCCGGAGGAAGCCAGCGCCGCCGCCGCCGCCAGGTCCGCCGCGGGTTCGGTGATGCGCAGGCCACCGGCCACGTTCAGGTAGACGTCGCGGTCGCCGAAGGAGAGGCCGCAGCGCGCCTCCAGCACCGCCAGCACCATGGCCAGGCGCCCGGAATCCCAGCCGACCACCGCCCGGCGCGGCGTACCATAGGCCGACGGCGCCACCAGCGCCTGGAATTCCACCAGCACCGGCCGCGAGCCCTCGATGCCCGCGAACACCGCGGCGCCCGCCGCGCGCTCGCCCGAGGTGTTGAGGAATAGCGCTGAGGGATTTTTCACCTCCGCGAGGCCCGCGTCGCCCATCTCGAAGACGCCGATCTCGTCGGT
>JBIOED010000191.1:0-4350 GCA_044445675.1 Caulobacterales bacterium
CCTTCGGATCCTGGCTCGGGCAGGCCGCGCTGCGCGAAAGCGGTGACGAGGTCTATCTGGTGGCGGCCACGGGCGTGGCGCGCGACTGGATCCGGCGTCACGCCTGGCGCCGCATCGGCGAGCTCTGGGCGCAGAACGATCCCCTGGGGCGCCGGCTCGACCTGAAGTCGCGCCTGGAGTTCGATTCCGACGGCCTGGCCGGCGCCGCGCCGGCCCTGGCGCCGGCCGCCGCGCCGCTTCCGGACGTCTTCGAGATCGAGGCGCAGGCGGCCCCGGCCGCCGCTCGCCAAGGTCGGTTGCTCGGCCTGCAGGAGCGGTTTGCCTTCGACACCTTCGTGGCCGGCCCCTCCAACGAATTCGCCTTCGCCGTGGCCCGCCGCGTGGCGACCTGGGCGGATGGCCATTTCAATCCCGTCGTATTCCACGGCCCCTACGGCTTCGGGAAGACCCACCTGCTGAACGCGCTCGCCTGGGAGGCCATGCGCAATGAGCCGGCCAAACGGGTCGTCTACCTGACCGCCGAGAAATTCACCTCGACCTTCGTCAAGGCCCTGCAGGACAAGCAGACCGCCGCCTTCAAGGACGAGCTGCGCAACGCCGACCTGCTGCTGATCGACGACGTGCACTTCGTGGCCGGCAAGCCCTCCACCCAGGAGGAGCTGTTCCACACCCTGATCGCCTTGGTCGAGGACGGCCGCCGCGTGGTGATGACCTCTGACCGCTCGCCCACCGAGATCTCGGAGATGGAGCCGCGCCTGCGATCGCACCTGCAGGCGGGCCTGGTCTGCGGCATCGAGCCGGCGGACCGCGCCCTGCGGCTGGGCATCCTGGAGCGCAAGCTGCAGACGCTGGCTCAGCAGGGCCGCTTCCTGCCGTCCGCCAAGCCGGAGGTCATGCAGTTCCTCGCCGACCGCTTCACCGACAGCGTCCGCGAGCTGGAAGGCGCGCTGAACACCCTGGTCGCCCGGGTCGGCGGCGACCTGGCGCGGCTGACGCTGGACGACGCGCAGACGATCCTTCGTCCGCACCTTTCCTGCACCGAGCGCAAGGTGACGGTCGACCATATCCAGAAGACCGTCTCCGAGCACTATGGCCTCAAGCAAGCCGACCTGATCTCCGAGCGCCGGGCGCGCGCGGTGGCGCGGCCGCGGCAGGTGGCCATGTGGCTCGCCAAGCAGATCACCACCCGTTCGCTGCCGGACATCGGCCGCCGCTTTGGGGGGCGCGACCACACCACCGTGCTGCACGCGGTGCGCCGTATCGAGCAGCTGAAGGCCGAGGATCCGGTGATCGCCCGCGACGTGGACGTGCTGCTGCGCAAGCTGCGGGGCTAAGGGCGCGAAATGCTGTAGGGTGGCGGCGTCGCGCAACCGCGGCCGCTCCACCTGAATGCCATCCATGTCTTCGAGAGACCTCAAAGGCTCCGGCCTGACAGATCGCCTGTCCGCTGCGGCCGACGCCAAGGCCGCGCTGCTGGCGAAGCTGAAGCCCAGGCCCACGGTCACCGCCCCGCCCTCCGAGAGCCGCGCGGAGTTGCGGGAGACCGAACTGAAGGCCGTGCGCCAGGCGCGCGCCGACGACAAGGAGGCCGCGCGCCTCGCTGCGGCGGACAAGCTGGCCGCCGCCGCCGCCGCGGTCGCCGCCGACGAGGAGGCGGCCCTGGCCGAGAAGCGCGGCGCTCGCAAGGAGCGCAAGCAACTCACCAAGGCCGAAGCCCAACAGAAACGCGACGCCCGCTACGCCGCCCGCAAGGCGCGGTAGGGGCGCCTTCGCTCAGGAGGGCTGCGGCGTGCTCTAAAATCCGTAGAAGCCTGGATTGGCGAGAACGGCGTCTGCGGTGTCCTCACCAACCTCGACGCGAGAGAGTATCTCGACCATTCGGGCTCGATCGCGCACTCGAGCGGCGCCTTCCCAGGCCTTGATCAAAGCCATGTCGAACAGCCGCTCATTCACCGTCACGCCGCTGAGATCGACGGCCTGCCCGGTCAGAGCGCTGATGTGAGTCACTCGAAGACCCCGCTGAACGACCGCCCCCCGGGCCGACTGCGCCTTAAGTCCATGCCGGCCAGTTTGCTACGGCCCTGGAGTTGGTCAAGGCCGGCCTCTTCGGGCCGCCGCTCCGCGGTGAGCGCAAAGCGCTCGGCCTTGACGAAGACCAGGGCCGTAGCTCGAATCTGCCATGGGCTTCAGGGCTATCCAGCATTCTGAAGAATGCCGGGCGCCACCCCTCTTGATCGTCATGGCCCGCCTGGTCCGGGCCACCCATGATCATGGCGCGGCCGGAAGTAGCGCGGCGGCGGCGCGCGCCCTCCCGAGCCACGGAGATCTTGGATCCCCCGGACGAGCCGGGGGATGACGGCGGGGGCTGATCGGCAATGAAAAAGGGCGGCCGCATCGCTGCGGCCGCCCTGATCGTGTCAGCGAAGGTTCGAGCGCGATTTAAGCGTCGGCGCCTTCCGGCTGCTTGGAGGTCAGGTCTTCGCCGGTTTCCTGGTCGACGATCTTCATCGACAGGCGCGTCTTGCCGCGATCGTCGAAGCCCAGGAGCTTCACCTTCACGGACTGGCCCTCGGTGAGGACGTCGGAGACCTTGTTGACCCGGTCGTTGGCGATCTGGCTGACGTGCACCAGGCCGTCCTTGGCGCCGAAGAAGTTCACGAAGGCGCCGAAGTCGACGATCTTCACCACCTTGCCGGTGTAGATCTGGCCGACCTCCGGCTCGGAGGCGATCGACTTGATCCACTCCTTGGCCGCCTCGATCTTCGACTGCTCGGCGGCCGCGATCTTGATCGTGCCGTCTTCGCCGATGTCGATCTTGGCGCCGGTTTCAGCGGTGATCTCGCGGATCACCTTGCCGCCCGAGCCGATCACTTCGCGGATCTTGTCCACCGGGATCTTGATGGTCTCGATCTTCGGCGCGTATTCGCCCAGTTCGTGGCGCGGCGCCTCCATGGCCTTGGCCATCTCGCCGAGGATGTGCTCACGGCCGCCCTTCGCCTGGGCGAGCGCCTGCTTCATGATCGCCTCGGTGATGCCGGCGATCTTGATGTCCATCTGCAGCGAGGTGATGCCGTCGGCGGTGCCGGCGACTTTGAAGTCCATGTCGCCGAGGTGGTCCTCGTCGCCGAGGATGTCGGAGAGCACCGCGAAGCCGTCCTTCTCCAAGATCAGGCCCATGGCGATGCCGCTGACCGGCTTCTTCAGGGGCACGCCCGCATCCATCAGGGCCAGCGACGAGCCGCAGACCGAGGCCATGGACGAGGAGCCGTTGGACTCGAAAATCTCCGAGACCAGGCGGATCGTGTAGGGGAAGTCCTCGACCGAAGGCAGCATCGGGCGGATCGCCCGCCACGCCAGTTTGCCGTGGCCGACTTCGCGGCGGCCCGGCGCGCCCATGCGGCCGGTCTCCCCCACCGAGAAGGGGGGGACATTGTAGTGCAGCATGAACTTCTCATAGTACTTGCCGTCGAGCGCATCCATCAGCTGCTCGTCGTCGCCGGTGCCCAGGGTGGCCACGACCAGGGCCTGGGTCTCGCCGCGGGTGAACAGCGCCGAGCCGTGGGCGCGGCTGAGGACGCCCACTTCCGAGACGATTTGGCGGATCTGATCGACCTTGCGGCCGTCGATGCGGATGCCGGTGTCCAGGATGTTGCGGCGGACGACGTCGGCTTCCAGCTCCTTGAACACGCCGCCCAGCTTGTCGGGAGCGATGCCGGCGGGATTGGTGTCCGACTTGCCGAATTTCTCGGTGGCCTTGGCCTTCGCCTTGGCGACCGCGTCCTGACGCTCGCCCTTGGCCACGATCTTGTAGGCGGCGGCGAAGTCCTTGCCGATCAGCTTCTTCACTTCAGCCTTGATGGCGTCGGTGTCGTCCGGCTGGAAATCGAAGGGCTCCTTGGCGGCGTGGTCGGCCAGTTCGATGATCGCGTCGATCACCGGCTGCATGCCGGCGTGGGCGAACATCACCCCCTTCAGCACTTCGTCCTCGTTCATTTCCTGGATTTCGGACTCGACCATCATGACCGCGTCCGAGGTGCCGGCGACCACCAGGTCCATCCGGCTGTCCTTCATTTCCTCGATCGTCGGATTGAGGATGTACTCACCGCCCACGAAGCCCACGCGGGCGCCGGCGATCGGACCCATGAACGGGGCGCCGGAGATCACCAGGGCGGCGGACGCCGCGACCAGCGCGACGATGTCGGGGTCGTTCTCCAGGTCGTGGGCCAGAACCGTGCAGACGACCTGCACTTCGTTCTTGAAGCCCTTGACGAACAGCGGGCGGATCGGACGGTCGATCAGGCGGCTGGTCAGGGTCTCCTTTTGCGACGGCGCGCCCTCGCGGCGGGGGAA
>JBIOED010000192.1:0-4344 GCA_044445675.1 Caulobacterales bacterium
GCCGCTGGACAACGTCGAGGCCTCGTCGGAGACCGGCTACTACGGCGGCGGCCCCGGCATGCAGCAGCACGGCAGCCGCTGGGACGAGAGCCCGAGCTTCGGCGCCGGCTATTCCTCGCCCGGCTGGCGGCGCGCCCAGACCGCCGGCTACAAGGGCAGCCATCCGGGTCGCCAGGCCGTCCTCGAAGGCGAAGGCCGCCTGGTCGCCAGCTCGGCCGAGAGCGCCGCCAGCGACTACCGGCGCGGCGACCGCGTCTTCCACCTGAAGTTCGGCTACGGCGCCGTCACCGCCGTGGAAGGCAACAAGCTCACCGTGGCCTTCGAAAAGGCCGGCGAGAAGAAGGTCATCGACAGCTTCGTGGAGAAGGGCTGAGCGGCGCCTACCGCCGCCGCCTGAGGCCGCGGACCGCCAGCGCGCCCAGTC
Source organism: Caulobacterales bacterium (assembly GCA_044445675.1). Taxonomy (GTDB): domain Bacteria; phylum Pseudomonadota; class Alphaproteobacteria; order Caulobacterales; family Caulobacteraceae; genus Phenylobacterium. The sequence continues at coordinate 425 of JBIOED010000192.1, forward strand.
CCGCGACCAGCGCCACGCCGCCCGCCAGGATGGCCACGCCCCACTTCGGGCTGACGTCGAGACGCTTGAGGATGGCCGGCTCGTCCGTGATGGCCGGCGCCTGCAAGGCCGCGTTCCCGGCCGGTCCCGAGGCCGCCTTGCGGAAGGTGACGAGGCCGCCCGCATGATCGACGTCGGCGGCTTCCCAGCCGGCGGCGGTCCAGGCGCGCTGATGCGGCTGCGTCCCGCTGTTCCGCCACCAGGCCTGGCCGGCCCGAGCGCCCTTGGGCAGCGGGAAGCCCAGCACCGCCTCCAGTTCGGCGAAGCTCGCGCGCCACTCCGGCCCGGCGTGGCCGGCCAGGCGCGCGGCGAGCGGATTGTACTTGCTCATCGAGAGGTCTCCGGCGGCGGCTGACGCGCGCCTCCGAAACATGGCGCCAACTTGGCGATGAACCAATGGCGTCCAGGCGCGCTGTTAAGCCGGTCATAACCAGAGATCGGAAGCTTCAGTGAAAGCCTTGTTGTCCGGAGCCGCCGCCGCCGCCGTCGCCGGCGTGATGCTGGGCGCCGCCATGCAGCCGCACCTCGACGCCGACGGCCGGCCCGCCGGGCCGCAGATGTTCGCCAACTGGACGGGCGACCGCTCGACCGGCCCCTTCGATCCCGGCACGACCTTCGTGAGCTATCACGGCAAGGTCCCCGACTATGTCCTGGGCACCGACTGGAAGAAGGCCACGGCTTGGCCGGACGAGCGCGCCGCGGTCTCCCCGCCCGCGCGGGCGGTTTCCGCCGAGGTCGCCGATGCCGCCACCGCCCCGACGGCAGAGACCCCGGCGCTGACGCCCGTGGTCTACGACGAACCCCCGCCGCCGACCCACGCCTATCCGTCGATGGGCGGCGACCATCCCTCGGTGATCGAGGTGCCCGCCCCCGCGCCCGACGCCACCACGCCGGCCACCAGCGGCTGAAGGCCCCTCGCCTTCGCCGCCGCCGTCCGCTAGTGTGCTGGATCTGAAGTTCGCCTGCTCCACGGGCCACGCGCCGAGCGAACTTCAGATCCAAGAAGCACACTAGAAACATGGACTTGCTAGTGTCCTCCTCAATTCCGAAGTTCGCCAGAGCCTGCCGCAAGTGCTTGCGAACTTCGGAATCGGGACACTAGAGCCGGCGGATGAGCGCCGACGCCGTCCAGACCGTTGCCAGGGGACCGCGCGCCGAAGCCGAGGCCGCGGCACTCGCCATCGACGCCGAGCCGGCCACCGAGGCCCTGACCTATTCCATCCTGGAAGAGGACGAGGACCACGACGTCTGGCGCATCGACGCCTTCCCCACGTCCGAAGACGAGCAGGCCGCGCTGGCTGCGACCCTGGCGGCCTTCCCGAAGTTGCGCGTGGCGACGGAGAAGCTGGCCGACGCCGACTGGCTGGCCATGGCGCTGTCGGGCCTGCCGCCGGTGCATGCGGGCCGGTTCTTCGTCTATGGCGCGCATGACATGGGCCTGGCGCCGCCCAGCGCCGTCAACCTGCGCATCGAGGCCGGCGCAGCCTTCGGCACCGGCCACCACGGCACCACGGTGGGCTGCCTGCTGGCCTTCGACCGCCTGCTGAAGCGTCGGCGGTTCGCCCGCGTGCTGGACGTCGGCTGCGGCACCGGCGTGCTGGCGATCGCCGCCGCCCGCACCGGGACGCGCGTGGCCCTGGGCACCGATATCGACGGCCCGTCGGTGCGGATCGCCAACGAGAACGCCGCGCTCAATCGCGCCGAGGCCCGCTTCGTCCACGCGGCCGGGCTGAACGACCCCCGCGTGCGGGGACCGGCGCCCTACGACCTGGTGTTCGCCAACATCCTGGCGCCGCCGCTGGTGGCGCTGGCGCAGGACATCAAGGGCGCGCTGAAGCCCGGCGGAATCGCCATCCTCTCGGGCCTGCTGCGCACCCAGGAGCGCCGCGTGCTGGCGGCCTACGCCTCGCGCGGCTTTCGGCTGGAACGGCGGCTGCATCGCGACGCCTGGGCGACCCTGGTCCTGCGCCGCGCCTGAGGAACCTGGCCCCAGGCCCGGCGTTTTTCCGCAAGGCCAAGCTGGCCGCGAAGGAAATTCGGCCATGTCCAATGACCAGGACTATGTGGAGCGCACCCTCGACGCGCCCCCGAAGGTCTCCATGGAGAGCCTCGAGGCGGCGCGCGGCCCCAACACCGCTGGCTGGTGGATCGCCGCCACGGTGGCCGTGGCCGCGGTCATCGGGGCGATCGTGCTGCTGAACGGCGCCCGGCCCTCGCCCGCCAAGCTGCAGGCGGCGCACGAGCGGAGCCGCGCGGAGGCCCAGATCGACGACGCCGCCTATGGCGCCCAGCTCGCCGCCGCCTATGCCGCCGAGTTCGCCCAGTCGGCCCAGGCGAGCGACGCCCGCGCCACCGAGAGCGCCGCCAAGGCCGGGGCCGCCAACGCGGACACGGCGGCGCAGGACGCGACCGCGACCGAGCCGGCCGCCGCCCAGCCCTAGCTTCCTGCTTTCGCTGAATCTAATTCCGCCCTGGACATCCCTAACGTCGTCATCCTCGGGCTTGTCCCGAGGACCCATGATCTCCGACGATCAGGCAGGGGACGAAGCGGCGCCGCTCGGCATTTTGGGGCGGAGGCGGTGTGCATGGATCCCCGGGACAAGCCCGAGGATGACGGGAGATGGGGAACTTGGAGTCAGCCAATTGTGATTCCGGGTGCTAACCGACGATCTTCGTCGCCCCGAGTTCGGCGCGCCAGTGGGCGTCGCGGGCCTTCAGCAGGTTGTCGCGGGCGTAGGCGTTCAGGCCCTCATCGTCGATCGTCTCCAGCACCTCGAACGCGAGCGCCGCCGCGCCGTGCGCCGCCCAGGCGGCCCGCAGCGCCGGGTTCGGATGCCCGCCCTGGCGCAGGCTGAACCAGATGCCGTTTTGCTGCTGCTCGAGGTTGCGCGACTGGCCGACCCACGCCTGGCCGGTCACGGCGCAGCGCACCGCGAAGATCCCTTGGGAGACCTTGCGTTCCTTGTAGTCGCGGATCGCGTCCCGGCGGCCTTGCCTGTCCATCGCCGCCGTCTAGCGCGCCGGACCCGCGCTGTCAATTTCACCCGGGTGAAATCCACTCGTCGGCCAGGATCGCGTAGAGGTAGCTGTCGCGCCACGCGCCACGGACCAGCACGTCGTGACGGAAGTGCGCTTCTCGCCGCATCCCGAGCTTTTCCATCACCCCGCGCGAGCCGACATTCTGCACGTCGCAGGTCGCCCATACTCTGTGCAGGCCCAGGGTCCCGAAGGCTATGGTCAGCAGGGCCGAGGCGGCCTCGGTGGCAAGGCCCTGACGCCAGTGATCCCGGCTGAGCGTGTAGCCGATGTCGGCGTCGGCGTTTTCCTCGCTCTTCAGGTCGAGCCGGATCGAGCCGATCGCCACCCCGTCCCGCTCGATCGCCAGGCCCACGTGCTTGCGAGGCCAGTCGGCCTGCTGCGCCAGCGCCCGCTCCATGAAGGCACGGCTTTCCTGCGGCGTGTTCGGCCCCCAGGTCATGAAGCGCGAGACCTCCGGCATGGCGGCGTAGGCATGGATGTCGGCGAGGTCGCCGTCGCGGAATTCGCGCAGGACCAGACGCTCGGTGCGGATCGGGAACCAGGGCTTGGCAGGCAGAGGCATGGCGGTCTCCTTTGTTGGCTTGAGGGCCGGCGGCGGAGATGGCGCTTGGCGACCCCAGCCGGTGCGGCGGGGTCTGGAGGGTTCAGGCGGGCTCTAGGTCAGCGCGCGCGAAACCGTCCGACCCCTGGTGGGACCGTAGGAATTCGACGAGGGCTGGCAGGCGCTGCGGACCATGGACGTCCGATAGCCCGAACGGCGTTCGCCGGCAAGGCGCCGCTTCCCACCCTTTGCCCGCGCGCCGCGAAGGGATTACATCCCCGCCCATGCGCCAGACCTTCGA
>JBIOED010000193.1:0-4224 GCA_044445675.1 Caulobacterales bacterium
CGCCCTCCACCGGCGCCGGCCAGACCCGCACATACCAGCCGTCCGCCGACCGCCGTGACGACCGCGCCAGCACTACGACCTACCGGCCGGCGCCGCCCTCCGCCCGCTTCGAGGGCGCCAGCTTCAATCAGCGCGCGCCGCGTCCCGACGACGACCGCCGTCCGGCGCGCGACGATCGCGGCCCGGCGCGCCCCGCGCAGGACCGCGACGCCCGTCCCGGCGGCGACACCGTCCGCTATTCCGCCCTCGCCCCGCGTCCGGCCGCGCCCCGTCCGGGCGGCCCCGGCGCCCGTGGCCCCGGCGGCCCGCGCATCGGCCCTGCTGCGCCGCCGGCCACGCCGGAGATCCAGCGCGCCACCCGCCAGGCGCCGCGGCCCGGCGGCGCGGCCATGGACCGTCGCCCCGACGACGACGACGGCGGCCGCAAGAGCGGCCTGCCCGCCTCCAAGGCGATCAGCCGCGCCAAGGGCGCCCCTCAGCGCCGCGAAGGCCGCCTGACCATCCAGGCCGTGGCCGGGGACGACGAGGGCGCCGTCGACCGGATGCGCTCGCTTGCCTCGGTCCGCCGGGCCCGCGAGCGCGAACGCGAGAAGCGCAAGGGCGGCGGCCAGGAAGCGGCCCGCGCGGCCCGCGAAGTGGTCATCCCCGACGTCATCACGGTGGCCGAACTGGCCAACCGGATGGCGATCCGCGGCGCCGAGATCATCAAGTTCCTGATGCGTCAGGGCGTGATGCTGAAGAGCGGCGACGTCATCGACAACGACACCGCCGAGCTGGTGGCCACCGAGTTCGGCCACACCGTACGTCGCGTGTCGGAAGCCGACGTCGAAGAAGGCTTCATCGGCGCGGAGGACGTGGACGACCACCTCGTCACCCGTCCGCCGGTGGTGACCATCATGGGCCACGTGGACCACGGCAAGACCAGCCTGCTCGACGCCCTGCGCGCCACCGACGTGGTGTCGGGCGAGCACGGCGGGATCACCCAGCACATCGGGGCCTATCAGGTGCATCTGGCCGACGGCCAGCGCGTCACCTTCCTCGACACCCCCGGCCACGCCGCCTTCTCCGCCATGCGGATGCGCGGCGCGACGGTGACCGACATCGTGGTGCTGGTGGTGGCGGCCGACGACGGCGTGATGCCCCAGACCATCGAGGCCATCAATCACGCCAAGGCGGCCGGCGCGCCGATCATCGTGGCGATCAACAAGATGGACAAGCCCGGCGCCGATCCGACGCGGGTGATCAACGAACTGCTGCAGCATGAGATCGTCGTCGAAAGCCTGGGCGGCGACACCCAGACCATCGAGGTCTCCGCCAAGGAGAAGACCGGTCTCGACAACCTGCTGGAAGCCATCCTGCTGCAGGCCGAAGTGCTCGACCTGAAGGCCAATCCCGACCGCATCGCCGACGGTGTGGTCATCGAGGCCAAGCTGGATCGCGGACGCGGCGCGGTGTCCACCGTACTGGTCAAGCGCGGGACGCTTCGCCGCGGCGACATCGTCGTGGCCGGCGACCACTGGGGCAAGGTTCGCGCCCTGCTCAACGAGCGCGAGGAGCAGGTGACGGAAGCCGGCCCGTCGGTGCCGGTGGAGATCCTCGGCCTCGACGGCACGCCTGCGCCCGGCGACCCCTTCGCCGTGGTGGAAAACGAAGCCCGCGCCCGCGAGCTCACCGCCTATCGCGTCCGCGTGAAGCGCGAGAAGGCCGGCGCGCCGGCGCAAGGCAATTCGCTCGCCGAGATGATGTCGAAGATCACCGACAAGAAGGCGTCGGAACTGCCGCTGGTCATCAAGGCCGACGTGCAGGGTTCGGTCGAAGCCATTATCGGATCGCTGGAGAAGATCGGCACCGAGGAGGTCCGCGCGCGGATCATCCTGTCGGGCGCCGGCGCCATCAGCGAAAGCGACGTGATGCTGGCCAAGGGCGCCAACTCGGCGATCATCGGCTTCAACGTCCGCGCCTCGAAGCAGGCCCGCGACCTCGCCGAACGGGAAGGCGTGGAAATCCGCTACTACGCGATCATCTACGACCTCTTGGACGACATCAAAGGCGTGCTCTCGGGCATGCTGGCCCCGATCCAACGGGAAACCTTCCTGGGCAACGCCGAGGTGCTGCAGGCCTTCGACATCTCGAAGATCGGCCGGGTCGCCGGTTGCCGGGTCACCGAGGGCGTGGTCCGCAAGGGCGCGCGCGTCCGGATCATCCGCGCCGACATCGTGGTGCTCGAACTCGGCACCCTGCAGACGCTCAAGCGCTTCAAGGACGAGGTCAACGAGGTGCAGTCCGGCCAGGAATGCGGCATGGCCTTCGCCGGCTTCCAGGACATCAAGGCCGGCGACACCATCGAGTGCTTCAGCCTCGAAGAGGTCAGACGGACGCTTTAGGCGCGCCCGCCGAGACGAACGTCAGAGCCCCGGAGCGCACCTCCGGGGCTTTTTCGTGCGGACCTGGACGCGCCCGGCGATCTCGCGTTTCCTGATCGGGATTCGTGGGACAGCCGGAACGTTTGAAGAATGCGCCTCTTGTTGGCGAGCCTCGCCCTCGCCGCCGCCCTGTCGCCGGCGCTGGCCAGGGCGCAGGCCGCCGCGCCGGCCTGCGCCTACACCGCCGGGGCGGCGACCTTGGCTCTGGGCGGCCGGCCCTTCGCGGCTCAGCCCACCGCGGACGGCTGCTGGCTGTTCGTTTCGCTGACCGGCGTCCAGAACAGCCCCTCCGGGATCGCCGTCCTGCACAACGAGAACGGCGCGTTCCACCTGGCGCACACCGCCAAGGTTTCTGGCCAGCCGGGCGGACTGGCGCTCAGTCACGACGGTCGGACCCTGGCGGTTGCTGCGCAGGACCGGCTGCTGTTGATCGACGTCGGCAAGCTGCAGGGCGGCGACCCCGAACCGGTTCGCGCCGAGGTTCCGGACGGAACCACCGCGGGCGCCATCTACGCGGCGTTCAGCCTGGACGATCGCCTGATCTTCGTCAGCGAGGAGCGGCGCATGGGCATCGCCGTCGTCGATGTCGCCCGGGCGATGTCCGCCGCGGGGCAGGCCGCCATCATCGGTCGCATCCCTCAGGGCCGCGCGCCGGTCGGCTTGGCGCTCTCCGCCGATGGACGGCGGCTCTACGCCACCAGCGAGTTGGCCCCCGACAGCCTGGGCTTCCCGAAGCGCTGCGCGCCGCAGACCGGCAAGGCCGGACCCGATCAGGCCGTCGGAGTCCTGTTCGTCATCGACGTCGCCCGCGCCGCGAAAGCCCCGACGCAGGCCATCGTTGCCGCAGCCGCCGCCGGCTGCGGCCCCGTCCGCGTCGCCCTCTCGCCGGACGATTCCACCGCCTGGGTCAGCGCGCGGGGCGACAATACCGCCCTGTCATTTCCGACCGCCGGCCTGCGCGGTGTCCAGGCCACGCCGGCTGTGACCCCGCACGCGGTCGGGACGGCCCCCGTGGGGGTGACGGTCCGACCGGACGGCGCCGAGGTCTGGGTGGCCAACTCCGACCGATTTTCGACCTCCAGCCAGGGCACGCTCAGTGTGCTGCCGACCGCAGGAGGCCCCGCGCGCGCCGTCCCTTCCGGCGGCTTTCCGCGCGACATCGCCTTCCTGCCGGACGGCAAGACCTTGGCGGTGGCGGTTTTTCGCTCCGGCGCTATCCAGTTCGTCCCCACCAACGGGCCGTGAAGTCGCCGCGCTTAAGGGCTATCTAGGGCTCCATCCAAGGAGCCGCCGATGCGCCGTCTCGTCCTCGTCCTCGCCACCCTCGTCCTGTCGGCGTGCGCCACCGCCCAGAAGCTGGACGCCGCCAACGACGTCCACGCCCTGCTGATCTCCATTCGCGACGACGACAGCGCGGCCTTCGACGCCCACGTGGACCACGCGGCGCTGAAGCAGGAACTGAAGGCGAGGCTCGGCGAGGCGGTCGGCAAGAACAAGAACACCCGTGACCTGGCCGCCCTGCTCGGCCCCTCAGTGATCGATTTCGCCGACCAGGCGCTGGTCCAGCCCAGAACCTTCCGGATGGTGGCCGAGCAGTACGGCTATCGCGCCGGCATGAAGATCCCTGGCCCGCTGGCCATCTCCCAGGCCCTGAAGACCCTGCCGGACGGCCGGGTCTGCGCCACCAAGAAGAAGGACGGCCCCTGCCTGCTGGTCTTCACCAAGGAGCAGGGCGTCTGGAAGCTGACCAGCTTCGAGGGCGATTCATCGATGCTCCGCCTGAAGCTCTGAACAGCCTAAA
>JBIOED010000194.1:0-4089 GCA_044445675.1 Caulobacterales bacterium
CCGGCCGGGCGTTGTAGCGTTCCACGTCGCGCGGATCGCGGCCGCGCTGGCTGACGATCTCGCCGCCTTGCAGGAACAGGTCGGAGATGCTGACCGCCTGGTCGAGGAGGCCGCCCGGGTTGCGGCGCAGATCCAGGATCAGCCCCTTCATGTGGGGGTTCTTGGCCTTGATCTCGGCGAAGGCCGCCTCCGCCTCCTCGGTGGTCTTCTCGTTGAAGCCGGAGACGCGCAGGATGCCGTAGTCGCCGTCAAGCTTGGCCGTGGCGGACTTCTGCTTGATGATCTCGCGGACCAGCTTCACGTCGAAGGGGTCGGACTTCTCCCGGGCGATGGTCAGGGTCACCGCCTCGCCGGGCTTGCCCCGCATCTGCTTGACCGCGTCGTTGACCGAAAGGCCCAGCACGCTCTCGCCGTTCACCGCGGTGATGTAGTCGCCGGGCTTGATGCCGGCCTTGGCCGCGGGCGTGTCGTCGATCGGCGAGATAATCTTGACCACCCCGTCCTCGGTGGTGACCTCCAGCCCCAGGCCGCCGTACTCGCCGCGCGTCTGGTCGCGCATGTCGTCGAAGCCCTCGGGGTCGAGGTAGTTGGAGTGCGGGTCGAGCGAGGTCAGCATGCCGTCCAGCGCGGCGTGGATCAGCTTGGTGTCGTCTACCGGGGTCACGTACTGGCGCTCGACGATGTCCAGCACGTCGCCGAACAAGCCCAGCATTCGGTAGGTGTTGGCCTTGGGCGTGGCCGCGGCCATCGCGTGCTGGCTGACGTAGGCCATGGAGCCCGCGCCCAGCACGAAGGCCGAAACGCCAATAAGAAGGTACTTCTTCATCGCCTGCCTAAGGCTCCCTTGCGGTCCTGCCCAACCAGACAAGGACCGCCACATGATACGCGGCGCTCGCGAGCGTCCTTGGAATAAAGTCCGCTCAGCCCGCTTTGTTCAGCCAGCGCCCCGGATTGACGGGCGCACCCTGATCTCGAACCTCCAGGTAAAGTTCCCGGGAGGCTTTGCCGTCGTCGGCCCTGCCGCCGTTATATTGTCGGCCGTCGGGCATGAATCCGACAGCTTCCCCCGCCGCGACAGATTGCCCGACGGAAACCGTCGTGCGGTCGAGGCCAGCAAGCACCAGATGGTATCCGCCAGCCAGTCTTAATATCAAGATGACGCCCCATCCCTTCACGGGGCCGACATATTGCACCTCGCCCGCGCCGGGACTGACGACGCGCGCCCCGGCGGCGGCGGAGAAGGTCAGGCCATTGGCGTGGCCGCCGCTCGCCAGCGCTTCGCCGAACCGCCGCACGATGGGGCCAGCCGTCGGGATAGACAGGCTTTGCGGCGGCCTCATGACCGCATCGGGGAGGTCCTGGGGCGTCGCAGGCCCCCGTAGCACCGGCGGCGGAGTGGCCTCGGCGCGCGCGCTCTCGTTGGTGAACAGGGCCTCGCTCTCGACGGCGGCGAGGCGGCGCTGGCGCATCATTTCGCCGGCCTCGTGGGCGTAGCCGCTGGCGCGCGCCTGCAGGCCGGGGGTCATCGCCTTGACCAGGATGGCGGCGCGCACGGCGTCCTTGGCGTCGCGGGGGCTGACCAGCAGGGCCGGCGGCGGATCGCGCTTCAGTTCTTCCAGCACCGACAGCAGGCGCGCGAGCCGGCTCATGTTGCGCGCCTGCTCGGCGGAGAGCTCGGTCTCCGCGACGTTCAGCCGGGCCAGCCGCTCGCCGGTGGCGGCGACGGCCACCGCGCCCAGGCTGAGGGCGGCCAAGGCGGCGGGAAGGATCAGGCCCGATTTGATAAGATTTGGCTTCATCAGTCCCGATGATAGGGTGAGCCGGCCAGGATGGTTACGGCCCGATAGACCTGTTCGGCCAGCATGGCGCGGGCCATCGCGTGCGGCCAGGTCTGCGGCCCGAAGGCCAGCCGGCCGCTGGCCTGGGCCAGGAGCTCCGGCGCGAGGCCGTCGGCGCCGCCGATCAGGAACGCCAGCCGCCGCACGCCCTGGTCGCGCAGCCCCGCGATCTCGCCGGCGAACGCCCGCGAGGCCCGCGCCTGGCCGTGCTCGTCGCAGGCGATCAGGTGGGCGCCGCCCAGGTGCGGCTGCAGGGCCAGCGCCTCGGCGGCCTTGCCCGGCTTGCGGCTTTCCACCTCGACCACCTCGACGGGGCCCAGACCCAGAGCGCGGCCTGCGGCGGTCGCGCGCTCCGCATAGGTCCTCACCAGCTCGGTCTCCGGCGAGCGGGCGAGTCTGCCGATGGCGACGATGGCGATCTTCACGGGCGGCCCTTTGCCGGACGGGTCGCGGCAGGTCTATCGCCGCGCGGCAGGCTTGTCCCGGCGCTTTGCGGCCGAAGCCTTCGGCCGCGCCCGCACGGCTTGCAGGGCCGGCAAGGGCGCCTCGGCGTCCCACGCCTGCATCAGGGTGATCACCAGATGGCTGATGGACTGCGAGGCGATCGCCGACCAGCGGTTCGAATGGTCGCAGACCAGCCGCAGCTCGGCCTCCGCCTGGCTGCCCGGCGCGGCGGCGTTCCAGGCGCCGTCGTCATTGTCCTTGTGCATGATCGGAGCGCCGAACCGCGAGTAGACGAAGAAGCTCTTCCAGCGGACTTTCCGCACTGCGCAGTCGTACTCGTTGAGGGTGCGGACATAGCCGGGCTGCTGCGGGCCGCCGGAGACCAGGTTCCTCTGTACGCTGACGCTCGATGCGCTGCGGAGTTGTGGCGCGCCGGCCACCAGTTCGATCGCGGCCGGATCCATCACCGTCACGACGCCGGGCTCCGAGCGCACCACGGCATAGACGGATGCGCGGGCCGCGGGCGCGCAGGCCAGGCCGGCGCAGGCCAACGCCAGGATCAGTCCTGTGCTTGCGGGGACGGCCATGGTCATGTCTCGCGGCGGGTGTTCGCGGCGTCCGAGTAGCGCCCAAACCCTCAAACCCAGGTTACCGGGCCGGATCAAGCCTTGCCGCAAGGGCATTTGTCTGGACGCCTGGCTCGGCCTGTGACCGAATGCTGATTCGCGGATGCACAAATTCGGGAGAAAAAGCCTTGAAACCCATCACCCTGGCGCTCGCAGCGACGGTCGCGCTCGCCATGTCGGCCGGCCTCGCCTCGGCGCAGCCGATGCACCACCATCATCACATGACGCGTCACCACATGACTCACCACCGCATGATGCATCACTCCATGCGTCACCATCACCACCACGAGATGCAGCACTAGCCGCTAGCCGGCGGCCCCGGCGTCAGAAGCGGCGCCGGGGGCTTTCCGCCGCCGGCCGACCGCGATGGCCTATCGCCGGGCCGGCGGGGGCTCCTCGTGGGTCCAGCTGCCGGCCGCGCCCGGAAACACCACCGGGCTCTCCCAGCCCTCGGCGCCGACGGCGCTGACCCCGAAGAACCAGTCGTCGATATTGACGTCCTTCAGCGTCGCGCGTCCGGTGGGCGGCTCGCTGCGGCTGTAGCGCCACTGCGGGTCGGTGGTGGCGCGCCACCAGACGCGATTGCGCGCCGCGTCCGCCGCCGGCGCCCAGGTGAGCGTGGTGTCGTCGGAGACCGCGCCTGAGATGTCCACGTGGGTCGGCGGGGCCGGGGCGGAGGCCATGGCCGCCATGGAGATGACGTTCACCCGGGTGACGTTGGCCAGGTAGGCGAAGTCCACGCCTTCGATCACGTCGCCATAGCTGATCCCGCCCTCGGCGCGCACGCTCTGGTGCTGGCGGGTGTAATTCTCGTTGGCCTCGGTGAGCCGCACCGCGGGAAAGCCCGCCTTCAGCATTTCCACCTGGTCGCCGCCGCGGCTGAACCGGTCGGTGCGGTAGACCATGGTGACCTTGAAGTTCCCCAGATAGCGGTCGGCCAGGCCGTCGATGAAGCGCGCGAGCTCACGCGAGGGGCTGTCCACCTCGCCGCCATTGTAGCGGCGCTTGCTGGCCTCGGCGGCGGTCTCGACCGTCTTGGTGCCTTCGGAGAACACCCGCACGCGCGTGGTCTCGCGCACGCCGTTGCTCCCCTCGGAATTGCCGACGATGTCGTTGTTGAGGTCGGCTTCCACGCGCCAGCCCTGCCGGGTGGCGTAGTCCGCCAGAACGTGGCCGCCGTA
>JBIOED010000195.1:0-4087 GCA_044445675.1 Caulobacterales bacterium
GGCGGGGTGTGGGACCTCGACCAGGTGACCGGCGCGCTCACCCGCTTCGCCGACGCGGCGGTGGTCTCGGCCCTGGCCGTGGCGGCCCGCGGCGAGCTGGAGGCCGGCCGGCTGACCCGGCTGGGCGAGGGTGACGAAGGCCCGGCGCCGGGCTGGTTCTGCATCGCCATGGGCAAGCAGGGCGCCTTCGAGCTCAACTATTCGAGCGACATCGACGTCTCGGTGTTCTTCGATCCCGATCGGATGCCGTTGGCGGCGGGGATCGAGCCGGAGGCCTTCGCGGTCCGGCTCACCCAGCGCCTCGCCGACCTGATGCAGGCGCGCACCGCCGACGGCTACGTCTTCCGGATGGACCTGCGCCTGCGGCCCGACCCTTCGTCGACCCAGGTCGCTGTCGCGATCCCGGCGGCGCTGGACTACTACGAGGGCGTCGGCCAGAACTGGGAGCGGGCGGCCTTCATCAAGGCCCGGCCGTGCGCCGGCGACCTGCCGGCCGCGCGGGCCTTCCTGGCCGAGCTGCAGCCGTTCGTCTGGCGCCGGAACCTCGACTTCGCGGCGATCGCCGACATCCATTCGATCAAGCGCCAGATCCACGCGCACAAGGTGGACGAGCGCGTCTCGGCCAAGGGCGTCGACCTGAAGCTCGGCCGCGGCGGCATCCGGGAGATCGAGTTCTACGTCCAGACCCAGCAGCTGATCCTCGGCGGCCGCAACCCGGCCTTGCGCAGCCGGCGCACGCTGGATGCGCTGGCCGCGCTTGCCGACGCCGGCCATGTGGCGCCGGAGACCGCGGCCGAGCTGACGGCGGCCTATCGCCGGCTGCGGGCGGTCGAGCACCGCATCCAGATGCTGGCCGACGAGCAGACGCACAAGCTGCCGGAGGCGGACGCCGACCGCCGGCGCGTCGCCGCGCTCAGCGGCTATGCCCAGTTACGCAGCTTCGACGCCGCGATCACCCGCACGCTGAAAGGGGTCAACGCCCGCTACGGCGAGCTCTTCCCCTCCGAGGAGCCGCTTTCCTCAAGGTTCGGCAGCCTGGTGTTCACCGGTGTCGAGGACGATCCCGCGACGCTGGCGACGCTCAAACGGATGGGCTTTTCGCAGCCCGCGCGGGTGGCGGCGACCATCCGCGGCTGGCACCACGGCCACATCCCGGCCACCGCCACCGAACGGGGCCGCGAACTTTTCACACGCCTCGCGCCGCGGCTGCTGGACGCCGCCCAGGCCACCGGTTCGCCGGACACCGCCTTCCAGCGCTTCAGCGATTTCTTCTCGCACCTGTCCTCAGGGGTCCAGCTCCAGTCCCTGTTCCTGGCGCAGCCCGGCCTGTTCCAGCTGATCGTGCAGGTGATGGCCTTCGCGCCCCGCCTGGCCACGACCCTGGCGCGGCGTCCGGCGGCCGTCGACGCCATGCTGGACGGGGCTTTTTTCGAGACCATCGACCTGGCCGAGGATCGCGCCTTCATGCGCGCCGTCGTGGACCGGGCGGAGGGATTCGAAGGCTCCATGGACGCGGTGCGCGTGGTCCATCGCGAGCAGGCGTTCCGGGTCGGGGTGCAGGTGATGAGCGGCGCGGCCAGCGCCGCGGCGGCCGGCAAGGCCTTCGCCGACCTCGCCGACCTGTGCGTCGGCGCGCTGGCCGACGCCGCGCTGGCCGAAACGGCGCGGCTGGGCGGCGGGTTCGCGGGCGACGTGGCGGTCGTGGCGCTCGGCAAGTGCGGCTCGCGGGAGATGAGCGCGGGCTCGGACCTCGACCTGATGACCCTTTACCGCGCGGCCGATGCCGCCGGCATGTCGGAGATCAAAGGCTGGGATGCGGTCACCTTCTATGGTCGCTTCACCCAACGGCTGATCGCGGCGCTTGCCAGTCAGACGGCGCAGGGCGGGCTCTATGAGGTCGACATGCAGCTGCGGCCTTCCGGCACCAAGGGGCCGGTGGCGGTGAGTTTCGCGGCCTTCGAGGGCTATTACGAGGCCGAGGCGGAGACCTGGGAATTGCTGGCGCTGACCCGCGCGCGGGTGGTGTGGTCGACGAGCCCAGGGTTCGCTGAGGCGGCCCAGGGGGCCATCGATGCGGCGCTGCGGCGTCCCCGGGATCGCTCCGCGGTCGCCGCCGACGTGCGCGAGATGCGCGAACTGATGGCCCGCGAGCGGCCTCCGAAGGGTGACTGGGACCTGAAGCTTTCGCCCGGCGGCCTGGTCGACATCGAGTTCGCCGCCCAGTTCCTACAACTGGCCAACGCTGGGCGCGGCGGCCCGCTGGAACCCAACACCGCCGCGGCGCTGGCGGCCCTGCGCGAGGCGGGGCTGGCCGCCGCCCAACCGCTGGCCGAGCTGGAACGGGCCTGGCGACTGCAGCAGGACCTCACGCAACTGCTGAAGGTGGCGCTGGCCGACGGCGCGGATCCAGCTGAGGAGCCGGCGGCCTTCCGGACGCTGCTGGCGCGGGCGGGCGGCGTCCGCGACTTCCGTCAGCTTCAGGCGACGCTGAGGGCGGCGCGGTCCGCCGCGCGCAAAGCCTACGAGACGATCGTGGGCGCTTAGCGCGCCGCCGCAGCCAGGGCCACGCTGGCCTGGCTGACCGGCAGGGAGAAGGTGGCGCTGGTGCCCTGGCCGGGCGCGCTGCGCAGGTCGAGCAGGCCGCCGTGCATCTCCACCAGGGATTTGGTGAGGGCGAGGCCCAGGCCGGTGCCCTGCTGGGTTTTGGCGTGCTGGCTTTCGATCTGCTCGAAGGGCTTGGCGAGACGGGCGAGATCGTCGGGCGGTATGCCGATGCCGGTGTCCTGCACGCTGATCCGCACCCGCTCGCCCAGCGGATCGTCGCGGCGCTCAGCCTTGACCATGATCAGGCCGCCGCGCGGGGTGAACTTGATGGCGTTGGACAGCAGGTTCAGCAGCACCTGCTTGATTGCCCGGTAGTCGGCCTCGACCTCCGGGAGGTCGCTGAAATCGAGCCGAAGCGCCAGGCCCGCGGCCTCGGCGCGGTTGCGCACCAGGCGAAGGGCGTCCTCGGCGACGTCGTCCAGGGAGATCGGCTCGAAGCGCAGGCTCATCTTGCCGGCCTCGATCTTCGACATGTCGAGGATGTCGTTGATCAGCGCCAGCAGGTGCTGGCCGGAATTGAGGATGTCGCGGGCGTAGTCCTTGTAGCGGCTATCGCCCAGCGAGCCGTACATCTCGGCGATCATGATCTCGGAGAAGCCGTTGATGGCGTTCAGCGGCGTGCGCAGCTCGTGGCTCATGTTGGCCAGGAACTCGCTCTTCGCCTGGTTGGCCCCCTCGGCGCGGACCTTCTCGTTGGCGTACTTGCGCGCCAGCTCCGAGAGCTGCTCCTGGCTGCGTTCCAGGTTGGTCACCGCGCGGCGCAGCTCGTCCTCGTTGACGCGGCGCGCCTCTTCCTGGGCCTTCAGGGCGGTGATGTCGGCGGCGGTGACCACCAAGCCGCCCTCGGCGGTCGTGCGCTCGGAGATCTGCACCCAGCGGCCGTCCACCAGCTCGACTTCGCGCACACCCTTGCGGCCCCCCAGCGCCGGGAATTCCTTGCGCACCGCGAGCCTCGCCTGGGCCTCCAGCTCCTCGCGGGCGACGCCTGGTTTCAGCACCTGGGGCTCCAGACGGAAGAAGGCGCGGTAGTTGCGGTTGCACATCAGGAGGCGGCCCTGGCGATCCCAGAGCACGAAGGCTTCCGACACGCTCTCGATGGCGTCGCGCAGTCGGGTTTCGGCGGCCTGGGCGCGCGCCTGGGCCAGCCGCTCCTCGGTGACGTCGAGGGCGACGCCGATGATCCGGGCGAAGCCGCCCTCAGGGCTCTTGCCGAAACCCTGGCCGCGGGCGTCGATCCACACGGGCCGGCCGCCAGTCAGGCTCGGAACCCGGAAGGAGACATCGAAGCCGCCGTAGACCGCGGCGGTGGAAAGCGCCTCGCGCAGGCCATCGCGGTGGCCTTCGGAGACCCGCTCCAGCACCTGCTGGCCATCGACCACGCCGCCGCGCCAGCCGAACAGGGCCGCGGTGACGTCCGACATGAAGATCTCGTCCTGGGCCAGGTCCCATTCCCAGATGCCACAGCGCGCGGCCTCGACGGCCA
>JBIOED010000196.1:0-3975 GCA_044445675.1 Caulobacterales bacterium
GGATCGGCGGGAGGGGCGGCCATTTCCGGGGGTTTCTGGACCTTGGCGAGAACCGCGGCCTTCCTAGGGCGCCACGCGGGCGCACGAAAGGGCCTGCCCGCCCTGCTGTTCTTCACCGACCCGGTGCGGACGCCGGCGCCCGAGGCTATCGCCCGGCGCTTGCCGCCGGGCGCGGCGGTGGTGTTCCGGGCCTTTGGCGCGCCGGACGCGGAGGCCCGGGGCGCGCGGCTGAAGGCCATAGCCCGCGAGCGGAAGCTGCTGCTGCTGGTGGGCGCGGACGCGGGCCTGGCTGCGCGGCTGGGGGCCGACGGAGTGCACCTGCCCGAGCGCCTGGCGCACCGCGCACGGCGGCTGAAGGCCGCACACCCCGGCTGGCTGGTCACCGCGGCCGCGCATTCGCCGGCGGCCGCCCGCCGGGCGCTGGCCGCCGGCGCCGACGCGGTGGTGGTCTCGGCGATCTTTCCCAGCCGCAGCGCCTCGGCCGGCGCGCCGATGGGAACCTTGCGGCTGGCGATCCTGGCGCGGCGCGCCAAGGGGCCGGTCTATGCCCTGGGCGGCGTCGACAACAAAACGGCCCGCCTCCTGAAGGATACGGGCCTGGTCGGGCTGGCGGCGGTGGACGCCTTTAGAACTTGAACTTGGTCTCGAGCTGGACGCGCGGCTGGCTGTTGTCCGGCGTGTTGGGTTTCGGCCCGGGCGCGATCTGCTGCTCGCCGAAGGCGAAGGCGCCGCCGACCCGCAGCGACGGGGTGATCTTGTAATAGGCGCCCGCCTGGATGTCGTTGAGCGTGGTCTCGCGAGTAGAGGGCTGCTGCAGATTGAAGGTCAGGCCCCAACGGCCCTTTGCCGCGTCCCACTTCAGGACCTGGGTTCCAGGGCTGATCGGCGAGGTTTCCGCCCGCACGGTGAAGTCCAGGGGCTTGGCCGCGGCCTTGGCGTCCGCCGCCTGCACAGCGCCCGCCGCCGCCGCGAGGGCGGCGGTGGTGGCGACCAGCAATGCGACCTTTCGGACGGACATGCCCAACATATAGCCCCTCAGCCCCGCATTGGCATCCCCGGGGTTCCCCGGATTGCGCCACGGTGCAGGCCGATTAGAGAGCCCCGCGGCGCAACGTCAACCGAGTCAGCGGCCAGAGGGCTGCAATGCGCCGAAGAACATCGGCGCCTGTGGCGGCAGGGCCACGCGATTCCTGTTTGGCGACTGACACGGCATTGTTATAGAGGGCGCGGCGCGGGGCGGCGCCGTGGCGCCTCCGCGCGACGGAAATCTTTGGAGACGGATACATATGCCGTTTGTGCGCGGTACCTGGATGCGTGGCGTGGCCGTGAGCGCCTTGGCCGTCGCCAGCTTGGGCGTGGCGGGCTGTTCCCACATCATGCATCCGCTCGGCGGCGGCAACGGCCCTCGCGAGGTGTCAAACCCCAATTCGTCGGCGCAGATCGGGGTCAACGGCTATCTGTGGCGCGCGACGCTCGACACCCTGGCGTTCATGCCGCTGGCGTCCGCCGACCCCTACGGCGGCGTGGTGATCACCGACTGGTACATCAATCCGGAAAAGCCGGACGAGCGGTTCAAGTGCACGGTCTACATCCTGGACTCCCGCCTGCGCGCTGACGGGCTGAACGTGGCGGTGTTCAAGCAGAACAAGAACGCCGCCGGCGAATGGATCGACGCCCCCTCGGCCAGCCAGACCGAGACGGACATCGAGAACTCGATCCTGACCCGCGCGCGCCAGCTGCGACTTTCGAACATCCGGGGCTGAAAGGCCCCCTGACCGTTCGCTCGTCGGCGCGCGCCTCCTGAAGAGGCGTTGACCGGAAGTCCAACTCCAGTCCAAAGCCTGCTCAAGATGGCCCGCTACAATCCCAAAGAGACCGAGCCCCGGTGGCGCAAGGCCTGGGCGGACGCCGACGCCTTCCGCGCGGTGATGGATCCCGCCCGGCCGAAATACTACGTGCTGGAGATGTTCCCCTATCCGTCGGGGCGCCTGCACATGGGCCATGTGCGCAACTATGCGCTGGGCGACGTGATCGCCCGTTTCAAGCGCGCGCGCGGCTTCTCGGTGCTGCATCCCATGGGCTGGGACGCCTTCGGCCTGCCCGCAGAGAACGCCGCCATGGAGCGCGGCGTCGATCCCAAGGCCTGGACCTACGGCAACATCGCCCGGATGCGGGATGAGCTGAAGGAACTGGGCCTGTCGATCGATTGGTCGCGTGAATTCGCCACCTGCGACCTGGCCTACTACGGCCAGCAACAGGCGCTGTTCTTGGACCTCTTTCGGCAAGGCCTGGTCTACCGCAAGGAGGGGATGGTCAACTGGGACCCCGTCGACCAGACGGTTTTGGCCAACGAGCAGGTGGTCGACGGCCGCGGCTGGCGCTCCGGCGCGGCGGTTGAGAAGCGCAAGCTGAACCAGTGGTTCTTCCGCATCACCGACTACGCCGACCAGCTGACCGACGACCTGGCGACCCTGGAGCGCTGGCCCGAGAAGGTGCGGGTCATGCAGGAGAACTGGATCGGCCGGTCCAAGGGCTTGAAGTTCGCCTTCGACTTCGCCGGGACGCCGCCCAGCGGCTTCGAGGCCGGGATCGAGGTCTACACGACGCGGCCGGACACGCTTTATGGCGCGAGCTTCGTGGGGATTGCGCCGGACCACCCGCTGGCCGAGCAGATCGCCGCGGCCGATCCGCAGGCCGCCGCCTTTATCGCGCAGTGCAAGAAGGGCGGCGCGAGCCAGGCGGAGATCGACACCGCCGAGAAGATCGGCTTCGATACCGGCCTCAGGGTGACGCACCCCTTCGACCCGGCGTGGGCGCTGCCGGTCTGGATCGCCAATTTCATCCTGATGGACTATGGCACGGGGGCGATCTTCGCCTGTCCGGCGCACGACCAGCGCGACCTGGATTTCGCCCGCAAATACCGGCAGGTCGTCACCCCGGTGGTCCTGCCGCCCGGCGCGGATCCGGCGACCTTCGTGGTCCAGGACGAGGCCTACACCGGGCCCGGGACCATCTATCACTCCGACTTTCTGGACGGCCTGGACATCGAGGCCGCCAAGGCCGCGGCGATCGCGCGCATCGAGGCCCAGAAGCAGGGCGAGGGCGCGACGGTCTATCGGCTGCGCGACTGGGGCGTGGCGCGCCAACGCGGCTGGGGCTGCCCGATCCCGGTGGTCCACTGCGCCAAGGACGGCGTCGTCCCGCTGCCCAAGTCCGACCTGCCCGTGGCCCTGCCCGACGACCTGGAGTTCGGCAGGCCCGGCAATGCGCTGGCTCGGCACCCGACCTGGAAGCACACGAGCTGTCCGGTATGCGGCGGCCCGGCGACGCGCGAGACCGACACGCTGGACACGTTCGTGGACAGCTCCTGGTACTTCGCGCGGTTCGCCGACCCGCACGCCGCCCAGCCGATCGACAAGGCCGCCGCGGACTACTGGCTGCCGGTGGACCAGTACATCGGCGGCATCGAGCACGCGGTGCTGCACCTGCTCTATGCGCGCTTCATGACCAAGGCCCTGGCCGACGACGGGCAACTGGCGGTGCGCGAGCCGTTCGCGGGCCTGTTCACCCAGGGCATGGTCACCCACGAGACCTACCGCCGGCAGAGCGGCGAGTGGCTGGAGCCCAAGGACGTCGAGGTCGCCGCCGAGGGCAATAGCCGCCGCGCACGCCTGATCGAGACCGGCGAACCGGTGACGATCGGCGACGTCGAGAAGATGGCCAAGTCGAAGAAGAACACCGTCGCCCCCGGCGAGATCTTCGAGGCCTACGGGGTGGACGCTGCGCGGCTGTTCGTGCTGTCCGACAGCCCGCCGGAGCGCGACACCCAGTGGTCGACCTCCGGCGTCGCGGGCGCCTGGCGGTTCGTCAACCGCGTCTGGGACGAGTTCGACAGCCAGCCGGCCGCGGGGGGCGCCGCCGGCCGGGGGGGGCGCCCGGGCCCCCCCCCCCCCCCCCCCCCCCCCCCCCCCGCCC
>JBIOED010000197.1:0-3955 GCA_044445675.1 Caulobacterales bacterium
TACCGCCGCAGGCCCAGCTCGGGCTGGGCGGCGCCGGCCATGGCCTCTTCCGGCAGATGGCAGGTGAAGGTGGCGCCGGCGCCAGGCTCGCTCTCCAGCGCCACCCAGCCGCCGTGCAGCTCGGTCAATGCCTTGACCAGCGCCAGGCTGAGGCCCGGACCGCCCCGCTCGCGGCCGATGAAGCGGTCGAAGATGTGCGCCTGGACGTGGAAGGGGATGCCGCGGCCGGTGTCGGAGACCTGTAGCTGGATCTCGCCCAGCGCCTTGCGGGCGGCGATGGTCACCGCGCCGTCAGCCGGCGTCTGGCCCAGCGCGTTCTCCACCAGGTGGTCGAGGATCTGGCCGAGCCGCCGGGCGTCGCCGCGGATCAGCCCGAGGTCCTGCGGATAGTCCACCACGATCCGCACGCTGGCCGCCTCGGCGACTTCGGCCCAGCGCTCCGCCTGGGCGTTCAGCAGGTCGGCGACGTGTACGTCCTCCAGGTCCAGCGCCATTTCGTCGGCGTCGATCTGGGCCATGTCGAGGACATCGTCGATGGAGCGGGCGAGCTGGGTCGCGGCGGACTTCACGGCCGCAGCGTAGCTGCGGCCGCGCTCGGAGATGCCCTCGCCGGAGCGCTCCAGCAGCTCCGAGTAGCCGATGATCGTGGTGAGCGGGGTGCGCAGTTCGTAGGAGACGTTGCCCACGAAGTCGCGCTTCAGCCGCTCGGCGTCGGCCAGCGCCTGTTCCTTGGCCGCCAGCGCGCCCTCCAGCTTGCGGGCGTCGGTGACGTCGGTGAAGGCGATCAGGGTCGCCCCGTCAGGCAGCGGCCGCGACTGGTAGACCACGATCCGGCCGTCGGAGGTCTTCACCTCGCCGGTGGTGGGCGCGCGGGCCTGCGGGTCGGGATCGGCCACCCGGCCCTTCAGCTCGGCCCAGAAGGTCTTGTCGTGCAGCTTGTGGATGCAGAGCTCGACCACGCCCTCGAAGTCGCCCGCCGCCTCGACCTGAGCCGGGGTGACGTTCCAGAAGCGGGCGAAGCTTTCGTTGTGCAGCCGCAGCCGCCCGTCCGAGCCGAACACGGTGACGGCGTCGGAGAGCTTGTCCAGCGTCGCCTGCTGCACCTGAATCTGGGCGTTGTACTGGCTGGTCAGCTTCAGCTCGCCGGTGATGTCGGAATAGAGCAACAGCAGGCCACCCATCGGGTGCGGCTGGCGGACCACCTTGAGGGTGCGGCCGTCGGGCAGGCTCCACATCTCGTCGGGCCCCCCGGCCAACTGCTCGTAGCGGCCGAGCTCGCCGGCCTTCCACTTGCCGTAGTCGGCGGTCTCCGGCAGGCGGCGGCGCTGGCGCAGGCGGTCGAGCACCTCGGAGTGGCTGGGCTGCTCGGCGAGCCAGGCGGGCTCCAGGCCCCAGAGCTCGGCGAAAGCCACATTGTGGAACATCAGCTTCTTGGCCTTGTCGAAGACCGCGACCGCCTCGGCGATGTGGTTGAGGGTCTCGTCGTGCGCTTCGACGTTGCGCTGCAGGGTCTCGCGCAGGCCTTCCTGTTCGCTGACGTCCTCGGTCCAGACACCCACGCCGCCGCCTTCCAGCGGCTGGGCGGTGATCTGGAAGGCGCGGCGCTTGCCGGCGACGGTGGCCCAGCGCACCGCATCGCGCCGCTGGCCGAGGTTGGCGGCCTCGCTGGCCAGCGCATCGGCGGACCGGTCGAAAGCCACGCCCCTTTCCGCCGCATCGTCGAGGCTGGCGGCGTCGGCCGCCTTCAGCCACGCCGCGTTGACCCACACCGGCGAGCCGTCGGCGGCGGCGATCCAGGCCGGCGTGGCGCGCGCGTTGAGGAAGGCCGCGAAGCGCGGCGCGGTGGGCAGGCCCGCATCCTCGCCGACCGCCGCCGACAGCCGCAGCCAGGCCATGGCGCCGGCCGCGCGGCCCTCCACCGCCACCAGGCCGCTCCCTGTTCCGGCAGAGGGGCCCTGCACCTCGAAGGCGCAGGCCTCGCCGCGTTCGAACAGGGCGCGCAGCCGCCGCGCGTGGTCCGGGTCGGCGCGCATCAGGGCGTTGACCACCCCCTGCGGGTCGGGCTCGGCGAGCCCCAGGGCGGCGGCGCAGATGGCCAGCGACTCCTCGCCCGAGGCCAGCAGGGCGCGGCCGTCCTCGACCGCGAGCAGGGCGGAATCGAAGGCCTCGGCCGAGGCCTGCGCCGCCTCCGCGCGCGCCTCGATCCTCGCCAGCCGGGCGGCCAGGGCGTCGACGCGATCCTGCGCCTGGCGGCGCTGGGCCAAGGCCCAGAGGATCGCGCAGATCGCCAGGGAAACCGCGCCCGCCGCCGCCGCAAGGATCAGTTGATGGGGGCTCATCCCTGGCTTCGGCCACGCTCCGGCGAATCACATGCCTTGAACATTAGGCTGCGCGCGACCTCGCCGCATCCGCGCCGCGATTGGGATGCTACGTTAAGTTGGCGCATGATCGGAACGATGACGGCGATCCTCTATCCCGTGGCGGCGAACGCCGAGCAGGCCCTGGCCGGCCCGCTCGGCCGTGCGGCGCGCGAGCGCGAGGCGCATGCGCTGGCCGGCGAGGCCGTGGTGTTCTCCACCGATCCCACCGGGCCGGCCTTCGCCACGCGCGAGGCGGCGCAGGACGCCTATGCGGGTCCGCTGGCCGAGCCCTGGGCGCGGCTGGCCGAGCAGATTCTGCCGGGCCAGCGCCCGGGCCGCGCGCAGCCGACCTTCGAAGGCGGACGACGCTGGCCCGCGCCTGCCGCCCAGCCGCCGCGCACCGCCTGGCGGCTGATGGTCTCCTACTGGCGGATCGCCACCGCCGAGCGGCCGGTCGAGGCGCCGCAGGCCCGCGCCGCCCGGCGCGGCCGCCAGCCGCTCGATCCGGAGACGCTGCGCGCCATGGCGCAGGCGCCCCTGCGCCCTATCGCGCCGCAGCAGCCGCTGGATGTCGGCCTCTTCGAGGTCCGGCCGCCGGATGCGCCGCACATCCTGATGCCCGATGAGTGACGCCGCCCCGATCGGCAAGGCGCCGTCGCTGGACGATCTGGCGGCGCTGGCCCAGGCGGCTTTCCAGGCCCTGCCGGAGAGTTTCCGCAAGCTCACCGGCGATGTGGTCTTCCGCGTCGACGACTTCCCCTCTGACGAGGTGCTGGACGAACTCGGCGTCGAGGATCCGTTCGGCCTGAGCGGCCTCTACCAGGGCGTAGACATCGGCCACCGCGACGGCTTCGGCCCCGCGCCGCAGCCCTCGATGATCTTCCTCTACCGGCGCCCGATCCTCGACGAATGGGCCGAGCACGGCGAGGTGACGCTTGAGGAGCTGGTCTCCCACGTGCTGGTCCACGAGATCGGCCACCACATGGGCCTCTCCGACGCCGACATCGACGCCATCGAGGCGGGCTAACCTCCCGTCGCTGCATGGGAGAGGTCGGCGCGATCAAACATGACGCCCCCGTCATTTTATTGACTGATCGATGTTTAGATGCTTGGGTCCCTGCGAACAGGAGCTGCATCCCATGGCCGCCGACGGCAACATCACCAAGGACCTGATCTACGACGCCGTCGCGCCCGACGATTTCGAGTCCATGCTGGAGCTGGACCGCTACGGCGCGCGCTCGACGGCGTTCGACAAGATCATCAGCGCGACCCACGACCACTTCTGGGATCCGCTCGACGCGAAGTACATCGACTTCGACGCGCCGTTCGACATGGAAAACACCATGATCCTGCCCGAGAAGATGATCGGGGCGCTGCAGCTCGACTACGTCAACGCCATCCTGACCGACCCGAAGGACCGGGTGCGGTTCGCCAATGCGCAGACGCTTCGGACCTTCTCCTCGATCCTGCACGGCGAGCAGGGCGCGCTGAACCTTTCGGCCAGCCTCTGCCACGTGCTGAAGGACCAGGGGGCGCAGGAATACGCCGCCAACCAGACCCGCGAAGAGGCCCGCCACGTCACCGCCTTCGCCAAA
>JBIOED010000198.1:0-3909 GCA_044445675.1 Caulobacterales bacterium
CCGGTGATCGCCCCGATCGGCGTCGCCGAGGACGGCCAGACCTACAACATCAACGCCGACACGGTGGCCGGCGCGCTCGCCGGCGCGCTGGGCGCCAAGCGCATGCTGCTGCTCACCGACGTGGCCGGTGTGCTGGACGCCAACGGCGAGCTGATCCGCCAGATGACCGTCGCCGAGGCCCGCAAGGCCATCGCCGACGGCGTCGCCACCGGCGGCATGATCCCCAAGCTGGAGACCTGCATCGCCGCCGTCGAGGCCGGCGTCGGCGCGGTGGTGATCATGGACGGCCGCCGGCCGCACGCCATGCTGGTCGAGCTGTTCACCGAGCACGGGGCGGGAACGCTCATCAGCGAATGACCTGCGCGCCCGCCGACCTGCGCCACGTCGACACCTGGCTCTTCGACCTGGACAACACCCTCTATCCGGCCTCCTCCGGCTTCATGGCGCAGTTTTCCGAGCGGATGACTGAGTACGTGGAGCGGCTGACCGGGCTGCCCCGCGACGACGCCTTTCGGCTTCAGAAGCAGTACCTCGCCGACTACGGCCTGACCCTGGGCGGCCTGATCGCCCACCACGGCATCGACCCCAAGGCCTTCCACGAGGCGTTCCACGACCTGTCGCTGGAGATGCTGGCCCACGACCCCGAGCTGCTCGCCGCGCTCGAGCGGCTGCCGGGCCGGCGGCTGATCTTCACCAACGCCGACGAGGTGCACGCCGCCCGCGTGCTGGGCCGCCTGGGGTTGGCGCACCTTTTCGAGGCGGTCTTCCACATCGGTTCGGCCGGCTATGTGGGCAAGCCCGATCCCGGCGCTTTCGAAAAGATCGTCGCCGCCCACGGCATCGCCCCCACGGCCACCGCCTTCTTTGAAGACAGCGAGCGCAACCTCCAGCCCGCGGCCGAACTCGGCATGACCACCGTGCTGGTGGGCCCGGGCGCCCCGGCCTCGGCCGCCCCCTTCATCCGCTACAAGACCGACAACCTGGCGTCCTTCCTGGCCGACGCCCTGCTGAGCGAGCCCGCCTGATGCCTCCTCAAGAGCACGACGACCTCAAGGCCGTGATCGAGGCCGCCTGGGCCGATCGCGAGGCGGTCAGCCACGACACCCAAGGCCCGGTCCGCGAGGCCGTGCTCGAGACCCTGGAGCGCCTCGACGCCGGGACCCTGCGCGTCGCGAGCCGGGCGGCCGACGGCGCCTGGGTGACCCACCAGTGGGCCAAACAGGCGATCCTGCTGTTCTTCCGCCTGACCCCCAACGCCTTCATGGACGTCGACGCCCCCGGTCCGTACTGGGACAAGGTCCCGCTGAAGTTCGCCGGCTGGGACGCCGCGCGGTTCGCGGCGGCGGGCTTCCGCGCCATGCCCGGGGCCGTGGTGCGCCGGGGCGCCTTCATCGCCCGGGGGGCGGTGCTGATGCCCTCCTACGTCAACATCGGCGCCTACGTCGGCGAAGGGACCATGGTCGACGGCTGGGCGACGGTCGGCTCCTGCGCCCAGGTCGGCGCCCACTGCCACATCTCCGGCGGCGCGGGCATCGGCGGGGTGCTGGAGCCCTTGCAGGCCAACCCCACGATCATCGAGGACAACTGCTTCATCGGCGCCCGCTCCGAGGTCGCCGAGGGGGTCATCGTGCGCGAGGGCAGCGTGCTCTCCATGGGCGTCTACCTGACGTCGACGACCCCCATCGTCGACCGCAAGACCGGCGAGACGATCACCGGCGAGGTCCCGGCCTACTCCGTCATCATGTCCGGCTCGCGCCCCAGCCCGCACGAAGGCATGCCCTCGACCTATTGCGCGGTGATCATGAAGACCGTCGACGAGCGCACGCGGTCGAAAACCAGCATCAACGACCTGTTGCGGGACTGATCCTCAGAGGCTGTCATCCCGGTTTTCGCGGAGCGAAAGACCGGGACCCATAAACACGATCGGCGCCCCAAGAGCGTGGCGGCGCAACCGCGGTCAATCTCCCGGACTGGAGTCTATGGGTCCCGGATAAGCGCTGCGCGCTTTCCGGGATGACACGGGTGCGCGCAGGTCACCGCCGTCGCTTCGTCTGGATATCCACATACCGCGACCCGTCCCTATGCCGGTACTCGCTCTCGCCCGCCGCCAGCGTCAGGTCGATGTCCGGATAGTCGCAGGCGTCTTCGGCCTCGCGCCGGGACCCCACCTCCAGCAGCACCGCCTCCGCGGCCGAGCGGTTCTGCAGATGATGGCCGTTGGGGGCGCCGGCGGGGAAGCCCGCGCAGTCGCCGGCCCGCAGCACCTGCTCGCCCTCGTCGGTGACCAGCACCACTTCGCCTTCAACCACCCAGACGAACTCGTCCTCGGCCGTGTGCCAATGCCGCTGGCTCGACCAGACGCCGGGCGCGAGGCGCTGCAGGTTGACGCCGAACTGGGTCAGGCCGGCCGCGTCGCCCAGCTTCCAGGGCTTGCGCCCCAGGCAGGGCGCGTCATAGGGCGGCGGATAGCTGGTCCCGAAGCGGGTGGGCGCGGCGTCGATGTCGATCTTGGGCACGGGGTCGTTCCGGTCTAGGAGGAAGGCGCAACTCTACCAAACAGCACGCCGGGGGCGAGATTGATCGACGCGATCAACCTGACGAAGGAGCTGATCCGCCGCCCGTCGGTTACCCCCGCCGACGCCGGCGCCATGGACATCGTCGAACGCGCGCTCAGCGGCCTGGGCTTCGCCTGCCGCCGCATGAAATTCGGCGAGATCGAGAACCTCTACGCCCGCTACGGGACCGCCAGCCCCAACCTCTGCTTCGCCGGCCACACCGACGTGGTGCCGGTGGGCGACCCGGGCGCCTGGAGCCAGGGCGCGTTCGACGCAGCCGTGGTGGACGGCGTGTTGGTCGGCCGTGGCGCGGTCGACATGAAGTCCGCCATCGCCGCCTTCGCCGCCGCCGCCGCCAAGGCTATCGCGGCCGGTCAGGTCGCAGGCTCGCTGTCCTTCCTGATCACTGGCGACGAGGAAGGCGTGGCGACCCACGGCACGAAGATGGTCGTCGAGGCGCTCGACATCGAAGACGAGGCCATCAGCCACTGCCTGGTGGGCGAGCCCACCTCCAGCGAGGCCTTCGGCGACATGATCAAGGTCGGCCGCAGGGGCTCGATCAACGCCGAGATCACCGTCCAGGGCGTGCAGGGCCATGTGGCCTATCCGCATCGCGCCGCCAATCCGGCGCCCGTCCTGCTGCGCCTGCTGCTGCGCCTGCAGGACAGGGTGCTGGACGAGGGCTATCCGGAATTCCAGCCATCGAACCTGGAGATCACCCAGATCGACGTGCCCAACACCGCCACCAACGTCATCCCCGGCGTCGCCAGGGCGCGGCTCAACATCCGCTTCAACCCCCGCCACAGCGGCGAGGCCCTGGCCGGCTGGATCGCCGCCGAGGCGCGGGAGGCGGCTCGCGGCTTCGCGGGGACCATCACGGTCGTCCCGCAGATCAGCGGCGAGGCCTTCCTCACCGAGCCCGGGGCCTTCACCGATCTGGTGGCCGCGGCCGTCCGCGATGTCACCGGCCGCGATCCGCAGCTCTCCACCTCCGGCGGCACGTCGGACGCCCGGTTCATCCGCGCCCTGTGCCCCGTGGTCGAGTTGGGCCTCGTGGGGACCACCATGCACCAGGTCGACGAACGCGCGCCGGTCGCCGAGATCCTGCAGCTGCAGGCCGTGTACGAACGCCTGATCGAGCGCTACTTCCAGGCGTTCGCGGCGGCGTAGCCCACCTTCCCGGCGTCAGCTCCCATAGCTCACCCCCGTCAGATACAGCCCGTCGGCCGGCGCCACCGTCCCGCAGGCCTGGCGGTCCCTGGCGTCGAGGGCGGCCTTCAAATCGGCGGCGGTCCAGCGTCCCAGCCCGACCTCGGCGATCGAGCCGGTCAGCGAGCGGACCTGGCGGTGCAGG
>JBIOED010000199.1:0-3901 GCA_044445675.1 Caulobacterales bacterium
CCCCATGACCCGCCCTCCAACGACCCGGGCCGGCTTCGCCGCTATCATCGGCGCCCCCAATGCGGGCAAGTCCACCCTGACCAACCGCCTGGTGGGCGCCAAGGTCTCCATCGTCACCCAGAAGGTGCAGACCACCCGCTTCCCGGTGCGCGGCGTGGCCATGGCCGGGGAGGCGCAGATCGTGCTCGTCGACACCCCCGGCATCTTCCAGCCCCGCCGCCGGCTCGACCGGGCGATGATCCGCGCCGCCTGGGGCGGGGCGCAGGACGCCGACCTCATCGTCCACCTGGTGGACAGCCCCGCCGAGCTCGCCGCCGAGGAGCCCGGCGCCAAGGCGGCCGACAAGCGCGCCGCCGTCGACGTGGAGTCCATCGTCGAAGGGCTGAAGGCGGCCGGCAAGACCGCCATCCTGGCGCTCAACAAGATCGACGGCATGCGCCGCGACACCCTGCTGGCTCTATCGAAAAAGCTATTCGATACGGGCG
This sequence comes from Caulobacterales bacterium, assembly GCA_044445675.1. Lineage (GTDB taxonomy): Bacteria > Pseudomonadota > Alphaproteobacteria > Caulobacterales > Caulobacteraceae > Phenylobacterium. The sequence goes on from JBIOED010000199.1 coordinate 486, forward strand.
CCTATTCGGAAGTCTTCATGATCTCCGCCGTCGACGGCCAGGGCGTCGACGACCTGAAGGCCCGCCTGGCCGCCCTGATGCCCGAGGGGCCCTGGTTCTACCCCGCCGAACAGACCGCCGACATCCCCGCCCGCCTGCTGGCCGCCGAGATCACCCGCGAGAAACTCTACCTGCGCGTCCACGAAGAGCTGCCCTACGCCGCCGCCGTCGAGACCACCGCCTTCGAGGAGCGCAAGGACGGCTCGGCCCGCATCGAGCAGACCATCTATGTGGAGCGCGAGAGCCAGCGCCCGATCATCCTGGGCAAGGGCGGCCAGACCCTGAAATGGATCGGCCAGAAGTCCCGCGAGGAGCTGATCCAGCTCTTCGACCGCCCCGTCCACCTGTTCCTGCACGTCAAGGTCGACGAGCGCTGGGCCGACAAGCGCGAATTCTACGGCGACGTGGGCCTGGATTTCGACGCGTAACTCCGCCGCGCGCATGGAATTCGAAGACGACGCCTTCGTACTCTCCGCCCGCGCCCATGGCGAGGCGGGCGCTATCGTTGAACTGCTGACCGCCGCCCACGGCAAGTACGCCGCCCACGTGGCCGGCGGGGCCTCGCGCAAGATGAAGCCGTTCCTGCAGGCCGGCGCGGCGGTGCTGGTCCGCTACCGCGCGCGGGTCTCCGACCAATTGGGCTCGGCCAGCCTGGAGCCGGTGGGCGAGGGGCCCTCGGCGCTGTTCGACGACGCTCTGGCGCTGGCCGGTCTCGCCGCCGCCGCCGCCGTCGCCGCCGGCGCCCTGCCCGAGCGCGAGCCGCACCCCGGCGCCTACCTAGCCTTCGAGGCGCTCGCCCAGGCGCTGGCCCACCTCGACGATTGGCCGGCGGTGTTCGTCCGCTTCGAGGCCGGCCTGTTGCAGGAGCTGGGCTTCGGCCTGGACCTGTCGAAGTGCGCCGCCACCGGCGTCACCGACGACCTCATCTACGTCAGCCCCAAGACCGGCCGCGCCGTCTGCCGCGCCGCCGGCGAGCCCTACAAGGACCGCCTGCTCGCCCTGCCGCCCTTCCTGCTCTCCAGCCAGTCGCGGCTTGCGGCTGGCGACGTGGGCGCCGGCCTGGCGCTCACCGCCCACTTCCTGGAAGCCTTCATCTTCAACCCCTTGAACCGCCCCCTGCCGCCCGCCCGCCTGTGGCTGGTGGACCGGCTCAGCGACGCGGGACGGCTCTGAGCCACCACCATCCGTGCTCGTCATCCCCCGGCTTGTCCGGGGGACCCATGATCTCCGCGTGGCCGGACAGGGCAGGGCGTCGCCGCGTGCAACCTTCGCCTCGGAGATAATGGGTGGCCCGGACAAGCCGGGCCATGACGATCAAGATGTGGATGGGTGCGTGGGGCGCGGCGACGGGCGGCGAGCCGTGGTCTACTGATAGACGTTCACGCCTCAGTTGATTCCCAAGCCATGACCGACATCACCCTCACCCCGCCGCCGCCCGGCGACCGGATCATCGACGAGCCGCTCTCCGAGGCGCTCTCCCGCCGCTACCTGGCCTATGCGCTCAGCGTCATCACCGACCGGGCGCTGCCCGACGTGCGCGATGGGCTCAAACCCGTGCAGCGGCGCGTGCTCTACGCCATGCGCGAGATGCGGCTGAACCCCGACGCAGCTGCGCGCAAATGCGCCAAGGTGGTGGGCGAGGTGATGGGCGGCTATCACCCGCACGGCGACCAGTCGATCTACGACACCCTGGTGCGCATGGCCCAGGACTTCGCCCAACGCTATCCGCTGGTCGACGGCCAGGGCAACTTCGGCAACATCGACGGCGATAACCCCGCCGCCATGCGCTACACCGAGGCCAAGCTCACCCAGAGCGCGACGCTGCTCCTGGACGGCATCGACGAGGACGCCGTCGATTTCAAGCCGACCTACGACGGCCAGGACGACGAACCCGTGGTCCTGCCCACCGGCTTCCCCAACCTCCTGGCCAACGGCTCCACCGGCATCGCCGTCGGCATGGCCACCTCGATCCCGCCGCACAACGCCGCCGAGCTGATTGACGCCTGCCTGGCCCTGCTCGCCAACCCCCAGGCCACCACCGCCGACCTCATGGCCCACGTCAAAGGTCCGGACTTTCCCACCGGCGGGGTGATCGTCGAGCCCGCCGCCTCCCTGCTGGACACTTACGAGACCGGCCGCGGCGGGGTGCGGCTGCGCGCGTTCTGGACCCGCGAGGACCTCGGCCACGGGACCTACCAGATCGTCGTCACCCAGGTGCCCTACCAGGTGAAGAAGGCCGACCTCGTCGAACAGCTGGCCGAGCTGATCGAGGCCAAGCGCGTCCCCCTGCTGGGCGACGTCCGCGACGAGAGCGCCGAGGATGTCCGCCTGGTCCTCGAGCCCAAATCCCGCAACGTCGAGCCCGAGGTGCTGATGGAGAGCCTGTTCAAGCTCTCCGACCTGGAGAACCGCTTCAGCGTCAACCTCAACGTCCTCGACGCCCGCGGCACGCCCGGCGTCATGGGGCTGAAGCAGGTCCTGCAGGCCTTCCTCGACCACCGGCGCGAGGTGCTGGTCCGCCGCGCCCGCCACCGCCTGGGCAAGATCGAGGCCCGCCTGCACATCCTCGACGGCCTCCTGATCGCCTACCTCAACCTCGACGAGGTGATCCGCATCGTCCGCTACGAGGACGAGTCCAAGGCCCGGCTGATCGAGGCCTTCGCGCTCACCGACCTCCAGGCCGAGGCCATCCTCAACACCCGCCTGCGCCAGCTCGCCCGCCTGGAGGAGATGGAGCTGCGCCGCGAGCACGCCGAACTCGCCCTCGAACGCGACGGCATCGCCGCCATGCTGGCCAGCGACCGCGCCCAGTGGAAGCTGGTGGGCGAGGGGCTGAAGCACACCCTGACCACGCTGGGCGCCCACACCACGCTCGGCCGCCGGCGCTCGATCTTCGCCGACGCCCCGCAGGTCGACGCCGAGGCCGCCATCGAGGCCATGATCGTGCGCGAGCCGATCACCGTCATCCTCTCCGACCGCGGCTGGATCCGCGCCGCCAAGGGCCGCGTCGAAGATCCCTCGGAGCTGAAGTTCAAGGAGGGCGACAAGCTGGCCTTCCTGGTCCCGGCCGAAACCACCGACAAGCTGCTGGTGTTCGCCTCCGACGGCCGCTTCTTCACGCTCGCCTGCGACAAGCTCCCCAGCGCCCGCGGCCACGGCGAGCCGCTGCGCCTGATGATCGACCTCGACGACCGCGTCGGCCTCCTCGACGTCTTCGTCCACAAACCCGGCGCCAAACGCATCCTGGCCAGCAAGGAAGGCTACGGCTTCATCCTGCCGGAAGACGAGGCCATCGCCTTCCGCAGGGCCGGCAAGCAGGTGCTGAACGCCGGAACCAAGGGCGCCGCCGTCAGCCTGCCCCTAGGCTCAGCCGACCA
>JBIOED010000200.1:0-3881 GCA_044445675.1 Caulobacterales bacterium
CCGCCGCTCTCGCGGGAGAGACCGGGACCTGCCGACCATCGCAGGCGCCCCGGAGCCGAAGGCGCAACCGCCCCGGAAACGCTCAGGCAAACGGACCGCGACGAGCTGATGCACGCTGGAAAGTTCTCCTCCGAAGCCTTGGGCTAGGAGGAGGCGCCGAAGGAGCAGGGGACCGCGATCTCTCCACCCGATGGAGGGGCGCCGTCCGAAATCTCTCAGGCCCAAGGACAGCGGGGGCGCGGAACGCCAAGGGCCTGCCCTTGGCTGGCCGCCCCATCGTCAGCCGGAGTCCGCCACTTGTCCGCCCCCACCGACCAGCCGCTCAAGACCACCCCGTTGCACGCCGCGCACCTGGCGCTGGGCGCGCGGATGGTCCCCTTCGCCGGCTACGAGATGCCCGTGCAATATACCGAGGGCGTGCTCAAGGAGCACCTCTGGACCCGCGAGCATGCCGGCCTGTTCGACGTCAGCCACATGGGCCAGGCGCGGCTGCGCGGCGCCGACCCGCTGGCGGCCTTCCAGGCGCTGGTCCCCGGCGACTTCGCCAACCTCAAGCCCGGCCGGCAGAAGTATTCGGTGCTGCTGAACGCCGAGGGCGGCATTGTCGACGACCTGATGGCCGGGCGCCCCGTCACCTCCGAGGGGACCGGCGACGACGGCCTGTTCGTGGTGGTCAACGGCGCCTGCAAAGAAGGCGACTTCAAGCTCGTCGCCGACGCGCTCGCCGGCCAGGTGGCCGTCGAGCGGCTGGAGGACCGGGCGCTGATCGCCCTGCAGGGCCCCGAGGCGGCCGCCGTCTTCCAGCACTACGTCCCGGAAGCCGCCGACCTGGCGTTCATGGATGTCCGCCTGATGACCGGCTTCGGCGTCGACCTGATCGTCTCGCGCTCCGGCTACACCGGCGAGGACGGCTACGAGATCTCGGTGCCGGCCGCCGCCGCCGACGACGTGTGGATCCACCTGATGTCCGACCACCGGGTGAAGGCCGTGGGCCTGGGCGCCCGCGATTCCCTGCGCCTAGAGGCCGGCCTGCCGCTCTACGGCCACGACCTCGACGCGACGGTGAGCCCGGTCGAGGCCGACCTCGCCTTCGCCATCAACAAGACCCGCCGCCAGCAGCGCGACTTCCCGGGCGCCGCGCGGATCGTCAAGGAGTTGGCCGAGGGTACCGCCCGCGTCAGGGTGGCGCTGAAGGTGCTGGACGGCGCCCCGGCCCGCGAAGGCGCGGAGATCGCCGACGCCGCCGGCGCGGTGATCGGCGTCGTCACCTCCGGCGGCTTCTCCCCCAGCCTGAAGCAGGCCATCGCGCTGGGCTTCGTCCCGCCCGCCCACGCCACGCCGGGCGCCCAGCTCAAGGTCATCGTCCGCGGCAAGCCGCAGCCCGCCGAAGTCGTCACCGCCCCCTTCGTCCCCCATCGCTACGTGCGGAAATGATCCGCTCGCTTCATCCCCCTTCTTGCTTGTCATCCCCCGGCTTGTCCGGGGGACCCATGATCTCCGCATTCAAAGGGTCGCACGCCGCCGCGTTCCTCTCGTCACCACCGAGATCATGGGTGGCCCGGACAAGCCGGGCCATGACGAGCCGTAGATAGTTTCGAACCCAATCGAGGAACCTCCCATGCGTTTCACCAAGGATCACGAGTGGGTCGAGGTCGACGGCGACGTCGCCACCATCGGCATCACCGGCTACGCCGCCGAACAGCTCGGCGACGTGGTGTTCGTCGAGACCCCCGAGGTCGGCAAGACCGTGAAGGCCGGCGACGGCTTCGCGGTGGTCGAGAGCGTCAAGGCCGCCTCGGACGTCTACGCCCCGGTCTCCGGCCAGGTGGTCGAGACCAACGGCGAACTCGCCAATGCGCCGGACACCGTCAACGCCGCCCCGGAAGCCGCCGGCTGGTTCGCCAAGGTCAGGCTCGCCAACCCGGCCGAAGTCGACGCCCTGATGGACCGCCACGCCTACGAAGCCTACCTGCAGACGCTGTAACCCTCTCCTTTTTGCTCGTCATCCCCCGGCTCGTCCGGGGGACCCAGGATCGCCGTGATGAAGGATGGAATGCGGCGGCGCCGCGCTCAACCTTCCGCAAACGGAGGCCATGGGTGGCCCGGACAAGCCCGGCCATGACGGTCTCTGATCAAGGTCGCCCCATGCGCTATCTCCCGCTCACCCCCGACGACCGCGCCCAGATGCTGGGCGTGATCGGCGCCGCCGACATCGACGCCCTGTTCGCCGATGTGCCCCCCGCGGCGCGCAAACGCGAGCTGTTCGACCTGCCACGCCGCGCCGGCGAGCTGGAGGTGGAGCGCGAGCTGGAGGCGCTGGCCGCCCTGAACCGGCCGGCTGGCGCGGGGCCGTTCTTCTGCGGCGCGGGCGCCTACCGCCACCACGTGCCGGCCAGCGTCGACCACCTGATCCAGCGCTCGGAGTTCCTGACCAGCTACACGCCCTACCAGCCGGAGATCGCCCAGGGCACCTTGCAGGTGCTGTTCGAGTTCCAGACCCAGGTCGCCGCGCTCACCGGGCTCGATGTGGCCAACGCCTCGATGTACGACGGCTCCACCGCCTGCGCCGAGGCGGTGATGATGAGCCAGCGGGTCACGCGGCGCGAGAAGGCGGTCCTCTCCGGCGGCCTGCACCCGCACTACGCCGCGGTCACCCAGACCATCGCCCACGCCGAGGGCATGACCATCGTCCGCCAGGCGGCCGCCATCGACGCCGAGGCCGCGGTGATCGCCGCCATCGACGCCGAGACCGCCTGCGTGGTCGTCCAGACCCCCAACGTGTTCGGCGTCGTCACCGACGTCACCAGGATCGCCGAGGCCGCCCACGCCGCCGGCGCCCTGCTGATCGTGGTGACCACCGAGGCGGTCTCGTTCGGCCTGCTGAAATCGCCGGGCGAGATGGGCGCCGACATCGCCGTCGCCGAGGGCCAGTCGATCGGCAACGCGCTGAACTTCGGCGGCCCCTACGTCGGCCTGTTCGCCTGCCGCGAGAAGCTGGTGCGCCAGATGCCGGGGCGGCTGTGCGGCGAGACGGTCGACGCCGAGGGCCGGCGCGGCTACGTGCTGACGCTGTCGACCCGCGAGCAGCATATCCGCCGCGAGAAGGCGACCTCCAACATCTGCACCAACTCCGGCCTCTGCGCGCTGGCCTTCACCATCCACCTGTCGCTGCTGGGCGAGGTCGGCCTGCGCCAGCTCGCCGCCCTGAACCACAGCCGGGCCCGCGAACTGGCCGCGGCCCTGGACGGGGTCGTCGAGGTGCTGACCCCGCGGGTGTTCAACGAGATCGCCGTGCGCGTCCCCGCCGAGGCGGGGAGCGCGGCCGGCGTCGTCGAGGCCCTGCTGGCCGAGGGCATCGTCGCCGGCGTCCCCTATTCGCGGCTCGACCCGCACGCCGGCCTCGACGACATCCTGCTGCTGGCCGCCACCGAGACCACCACCACCGAGGATATCGCGGCGCTGTCTGCCGCCCTGAAGCGGAGGCTTGGCCGATGAGCATGTCCAGCGTGGGCCGTCCCACCCAACCCAACGCCGCCGACACCGCCAAGCCTTCCGGGGCGGGCCACGCCTCCCTGACCGGCGGCCGCGGCCTGCTGCAGGACGAGCCGCTGTTGTTCGAGCTCGGCGGCTGGGCCAAGACCGGCGTCGACTTCGATCCGCCGGAGCACGACGCCGCCGACCTCGGCGACCTGGTGCGCCGCGCGCCCATCGGCCTGCCCGGCCTTTCCGAACCGGAGACTCTGCGCCACTACGTGCGGCTCTCGCAGAAGAACCACGCCATCGACCTGGCGCTCTATCCGCTGGGCTCGTGCACCATGAAGCACAACCCGCGGCTCAACGAGAAGATGGCGCGCCTCGCCGGCTTCGCCGACCTGCACCCG
>JBIOED010000201.1:0-3787 GCA_044445675.1 Caulobacterales bacterium
GGCAGCTTCGGGTGTGGCTCGGCGGTCTTGGCGGCGATGGCCACGTTGGCCCCGTCGCGCGCGGCGCGGAGCGCGATGGCCAGGCCGATGCCGCGGCTCGCGCCGGTGACGAAGAGGGTCTTGCCCTGCAGGCTCATGGCATGCGCCTCAAGTCATCGCAGAGCGCTTGGGCGAGAAATCCGGCGCGCGTTTCTGGGCGAAGGCGGCGAAGGCCTCCTTGGCCTCGGGCGACTTGAGCTGAGCGGCGAAGTGGCGGCCCTCCACATTCATCTGTTCGGCGATCGCGTCGTTGTCGCGCATCAGCCCCTTGGTGATCGCCACCGAGGCCGCGGCCCGTGCGGCGACGGCCTCCGCGGCCGCGCGGGCCTTGGCGCGCAGGTCCGCGGCCGGCACGGCGGCGTTGGCGATTCCCCAGGCCGCGGCCGTGCGGCCATCCACCGCTTCGCCCAGCACGAACATCGAAAACGCCCGCGCGTGGCCGATCCGGGCCGGCAGCAACAGGGATGACGCCGCCTCCGGCACAAGCGCCAGATTCACGAACGGCGTGGTGAGCAGGGCGTCCTCGGCCACATAGACCAGATCGCAGTGCAGCAGCATGGTGACGCCGACGCCGACCGCGCGGCCATGCACGGCCGCGACCAGCGGAATCCTGGCGCGGCCCAGCGCCTTCAGCAGGGGATTGCCGTCGTCGCGCGCCTGGCTTGCCGTGGTGTCGCCGGCGTTGACCGCCGCGAAATCGCCGAGGTCGTTGCCGGCGGTGAAGGCGTCGCCGTTGGCCTGGATCAGCACGCAGCGCACCGCCGCATCGTCGGCCGCGCCGTCGATGGCCTCGCCCAGCGCCTGGTACATCGCCCGCGTCAGCGCATTCTTCTTCTCAGGGCGATTGAGGGTGAGCGTCAGCACTCCGCCGGATTTTTCGATCAGCACATGCTCGGTCATGGTTCGTCTCCCGCTGGCGACGCGCAGTTAGGGCCTTGCCGCAGGGGCAGATCAACCCCGATGGTTGCTTCTGCGCATTCCCCCGTCACGGCCGCCCTACGCCGCGCGATACCAATCGACGCCCGTCTCGTCGCGCGTCCGTACGGCTTGTCCCCGCGCCATCAAGCAATTGAGATGCGCCAGGCTCTCGCCAGTGGCCAGACCCAAAAGGTTCTGGTCGATCTGGCGGCGGAACAGGGCGCGGAACACATCCACCGCCCGCTTGGGCTCGGCGATCAGCTGGTGGAGACGTGCGAGTCCCCGCTCGTGGCCGCCGATCAGGTGGTCGATCCGCGCATGCAGGCCGTAGAACGGGTCGTTGTGGGCCGGCAGCACCAGCACGTCGTCCGGGATCTTGGTCTTGATCCGCGCCAGCGAGGTCAGCCAGTCGGTGAGCGGGTCGCCGTCCGGCTCGGTCGGGAACACCGAGACGTTCGAGGAAATCCTCGGCAGCACCTGGTCGCCGGAGATCATCAGCTTCAGCTCCGGGCAATGCAGGCAGGCGTGCTCGGGGCTGTGGCCGGAACCGACCACCACGCGCCACATGCGGCGGCCGATCTCGATCTCGTCGCCGTCGTTCAGCCGATGGAAGCTGTCCGGCAGGGCGTGCAGCGCGCGCCCGAAGCCGCAGAAGCGCGCCTTATAGTCCTCCACCGCGTCCTCGTCCCAACCCGCGGCGCGGAAGAACCGGATGGCGTCCTCCGGCGCCTCGCGTCCGGTGTCGGCGGCCAGCGAGCGGCAGGTCATGAACTCCAGCCGGGTGATCCACAGCTTGGCGTCGAACTTGCGCGTCAGGTAGCCCGACATGCCGATGTGGTCGGGGTGCATGTGGGTGACGAACACCCGGCTCACGGCCTTGCCGGCCAGCGGTCCCGCGAAGGCCGCGCGCCAGCCGTCGCGCGTCGCCGCCCCGCCCATGCCGGTGTCGACGATGGCCCAGCCAACTTTGCCGTCAGGGACGCCGTCCTCGATCGCCCAGACGTTGATGAAAGCGAGCGCCCCGCCCAGCGGCATTCGCAGCCACTTGACCCCTGGCGCGATATCCACGGCCTCGCCGGTCTTGGGCCCCGCCTCGAACGGATAAGCGAGCTTCGGACGCGGATGCTCCGGATAGGTTTGTTCGATGCCGTCCCGCAAAAACCTGCTCCCAGCCACTGGTCTCCTATTTTCGACCGGCTGGGCCGCCAGGGCAAATCCCTTCGCGCGGCGCTCCACCAACTCAGCGCGCAAGCGTCTTGCCGCCCTCGCCCTCGGCTGAAATAGTCGCGGGCTACAGGTTTCGGGGGTCACGGATGTTCAAGCTCGCCACCGCGTTCGTCGCGGCTACGCTGTTGCTCACTGGTCAGGCGCAGGCCCAGACGAGGCCCGACCAGGTCGCCTTCCGCGCGCTCTACAAGGAGTTGGTGGAGACCAACACCACCGCCTCGGTGGGCGACTGCACCCTGGCCGCCCAGAAGATGGCCGCGCACCTGAAGGCGGCCGGCTTCCCCGACCGCGACCTGACGCTGTTCTCCACGCCGGAATATCCCAAGAACGGCGGCCTGGTGGCGATCTATCCGGGCAAGGATCCGAAGGCCAAGGCGATCCTGCTGCTCGCCCACATCGACGTCGTCGAGGCCAAGCGCGAGGACTGGACCCGTGATCCCTTCACGCTCGTCGAGGAGGGTGGCTATTTCTACGGTCGCGGCGCCTCGGACGACAAGGCCCAGGCCTCGATCTGGGTCGACAGCCTGATCCGCTACAAGGCCGAGGGCTTCCACCCCAGGCGCACCATCAAGATGGCCCTCACCTGCGGTGAGGAGGGCGGCTCGCCGTTCAACGGCGCCTCCTGGCTGGTCAACAACCGCCGCGACCTCATCGACGCGGAATTTGCGCTCAACGAAGGCGCCGGCGGCCAGCTGGACGACCACGGCAAACGCATCGCCCACACCATCGAGGCCGGCGAGAAGACCTCGCAGAGTTTCCAGCTCGAGGTGACCAATCCCGGCGGCCACTCCTCACGGCCTGTCCCGGACAACGCCATCTACCGCCTGGCCGACGCCATCGAGAAGATCCGCGCCTACGAATTCCCAGTGATGATCAACGACGCCAACGGCGGCTACCTCACGAAGATGTCCAAGGTCGTCGGCGGCGAGCAGGGCGCGGCCATGGCGGCCCTCGTCGCCAATCCCAGGGACGCGCACGCCGACGCGATCCTCTCCAGGGACCCGGGCCTGCACACCATGCTGCGCACCACATGCGTGGCGACCATGCTCAACGCCGGCCACGCGCAGAACGCGCTCCCCCAGCGGGCGACCGCCAACATCAACTGCCGGATCTTCCCGGGCGTCAGCCGCGAGGCCGTGCGCGACAAGCTGATCGAACTCATCGCCGACCCGCAGGTGGCGGTCTCCAAGGTGGACGGCTCGCGGGGCGAGCGGGAAGCGCCGGCCCCGCCGCTGACCCCGCGGGTCCTGGGCCCCATCGAGAGGGTCTCCGCCGAGATGTGGCCGGGCATCCCGGTGGTGCCCATCCTCCAGGCCGGCGCCACCGACGGCAGGGCGCTGACCGCGGGCGGCATCCCCACCTATGGCGTTCAGGGCATCTTCTATGAGCCCGACCTCGGCCACATCCACGGCCTCAACGAACGCATCGGGGTCACCTCGCTCTACGAGGGCCGCGATTTCCTCTACAAGCTGGTGAAAATCTACGCCGACCAGCCATAGCTCTCGACACGGTATCGGAACCGGATCGAGCCGAGGCGCGTCAAGGGATCGCTGGGGCGTCTGGCTTCGGCGCAGCCGTGCTGCTTCTGGCGTGGCCGCCCGAC
>JBIOED010000202.1:0-3630 GCA_044445675.1 Caulobacterales bacterium
CATGCTGATCGAGGCCCTGGGAATCGAGACCCTGTTGGCGGTGGTCGGCGGCTCGATGGGCGGCATGCAGGTGCTGCAATGGGCGGCGGACTTCCCGGAGAAGCTGTTCAGCGCCGTCTGCATCGGCGCCGCGCCGCGCCACTCGGCGCAGAACATCGCCTTCCACGAGGTCGGCCGCCAGGCGATCATGGCCGACCCCGACTGGCGCGGTGGGGCCTACCAGGCCGCCGGCGTCCGGCCGGAGAAGGGCCTGGCGGTGGCCCGCATGGCCGCGCACATCACCTACCTCTCGGAGCCCGCCCTGCAGCGAAAGTTCGGCCGCGAGCTGCAGCGCGACGGCCTGTCTTGGGGCTTCGACGCCGATTTCCAGGTGGAGAGCTACCTGCGTCACCAGGGCGCCAGCTTCGTCGACCGCTTCGACGCCAATTCCTACCTCTACATCACCCGCGCGCTCGACTACTTCGACCTGGCCGCCCAGGCAGGCGGCGTCCTGGCCGGGGCGTTCGCCAAGGCCCGACGCGTGCGCTTCTGCGTGCTGTCCTTCTCCTCCGACTGGCTCTACCCGACCGCCGAAAGCCGCGACATCGTGCGCGCGCTGAACGCCGCCGGCTGCCGCGCCAGCTTCGCCGAGATCGAGACCGACAAGGGCCACGACGCCTTCTTCCTCGACGAGCCGCAGCTCGACGCCACCCTGCGTGGCTTCTTCGCCGCCACCGCCCAGGCGCGGGGCCTCTAGGAATGGGGCGCTGACTTTGACCGCCGTCCGCGAGGACTTCGCCGAGATCCTGCGGCTCGTGCGGCCCGGCGCGCGGGTGCTGGACGTCGGCTGCGAGGACGGCGAACTCCTCGAACTCCTGACCCAGGAGAAGCGCATCGACGGCCAGGGCCTGGAGATCAGCCCGGCCGGAGTTTCGGCCTGCCTGGCCCGCGGCCTGGCGGTAGTGCAGGGCGACGGCGACCGCGACCTCGACCATTTCCCGACCCAGGCCTTTGACTACGCGATCCTGTCCAAGACCCTGCAGCAGATGCGCGAGCCGCGGCACGTGCTGTCCGAGCTGCTGCGCATCGCCGACCAGGCCATCGTCTCGGTGCCGAACTTCGGGCACTGGCGGATGCGGGTCTCGCTGATGGCGCGCGGCCGCATGCCGGAGACCCGCGCGCTGCCCGACCCCTGGTGGTCGACGCCGAACATCCACCTGTGCACCCTGCGCGACTTCACCGACCTCTGCCGCGAGCTCGACCTGCGGGTGGACGCCTGCGTGGCGCTCTCCGGCGGCAAGCCCGCGCGCGCCATCCGGCCGGACGGTCCGCTGGAGAACTGGCGCTCCGAAACCGCCCTCTTCCTGCTCAGCCGCCGCGCCGAAGACCGGTCCGAGGCCGTACCGCGGAACCTGTTCGGCGACGTGGACCTGCCGAAGCCGCAGACGCCGAAGCCGCAGCGACGCGCGAAGGCCTAGGTTTCGCTGGCCACGGGCGTCGCAGCAGCCGGTCGTCGGGCGCGGGTCAGCCGCCGCGCCAGCCGTTGCGAGGGCTGCTCGACAAGCCGGTAGGTCACATAGGACGCGGCGAGGGACGCGGCGGCGGCGGCCGTGATCGCCACCGACAGCGGCGCGCGCCGCATCAGCGCCAGCATCACGCCCCAGCCGACGATGCCGTGCAGCAGGTACATCGAGTAGCTGGTGTCCGACAGGAACCGCACCACCCTTTGCTCCGGCAGCCGGATATGCAGCAGAGCTACGAACAGCAGCAGGGCATAGGCCACCGAGACCAGGTAGGAATTGGTCATCGGCAGGAAGTTGGGTTGCATCGAGCGCAGGCCCCACAGGAACAGGCCGTAGGCGACGAGCAGATAGGCGAAGCCCCAGGCCGCCGACAGGCGCCGCTTGGCCAGCCACCAATAGACCACCTGGCCTGCGATCAGGATCGGCAGGTAGGACGTGGAGGCGGCGAACAGGAAGAACTGCGGGCCGAACGCCCTGGCCTTCCAGATCACCAGGGCGACCACCGCGAGGTTGAAGGCGATGCGATGCGGCGATTCGCGGGCGAATTGGGTCGCCGCCGTCAGGATGTAGAACACCATCTCGATGACTAGGGTCCAGGCCACCCCGACCAGCACGACCTGCGGCACCATCACATAGTTCGCCAGAGTCAGGTTCAGGGCGACGTTCTGGAGGGTGACCTGCGCCTTCGGGACCATGAAAGCGCAGGCCAGCGCCACCGCGATCGCCAGCATCGGGTAGATGCGCAGCACCCGCTTGACCACGAACTTGGAGAAGCCCTCGACGCGCGCGCGGTCGCTGATGATGAAGCCGCTGATCAGGAAGAAGACCGTGACCCCGAACCAGCCGAAATCCTGGATGATCCCGAGCGGCGCGGCGATGTTGTTGCGAACCAGCTCAGCCGGGCGGAAGACCAGGCCCTGGCCGTTCGGAAAGTTGTTGGCCAGGTGATCCCAGACCACGAGCCAGGCGGCCAGCGCCCGCAGGTAGTCCAGGAAGACGTACCGGCCGTCGGCGGCCTGACCGTCCGTCATGCCGTAGACTTGGCGGAGTGGCCCATCCGCCTAGCCCGCGATGGCCGCGGCGTCGCGGTCGCCGGTGCGGATGCGCAGCGCCTGCTCCAGGTCCATCACAAAGACCTTGCCGTCGCCGATCTTGCCGGTGTTGGCGGTGCGAGCCACCGCCTCGACCACGGCCTCGACGATATCCGTCGGGACGGCGATCTCCAGCTTGACCTTCGGCAGCAGCTTCACCTCGTACTCCGCGCCCCGGTAGACCTCGGTCTTGCCGCGTTGTCGGCCATAGCCGCGCACCTCGGTGACGGTCATCCCTGAGGCGCCGGCCTCGGTGACCGCGTCGAGCACCGCGTCGAGGCGGCTCGGTTTGATGACCGCGACGATCATCTTCATAGGAAAGGCCTTCCGTTGGATCTGCCGGGCACTCGAAGACTGGGCACTCGAAGACTGGGGACGCTAAGGCCTTCGCCCTCCGCCTCCAAGGGGTCGCGCCGCCGCGCCGCGCCCTGCGCCTGAGAAACCGGCGCCGGCGCCAGCAGCGGCCGCGCGCGGCGCACGCGCGCGGCGTGGCCGCGGGGTTTCACCGCGAAGGTCTGCTTGACGGCCTCCATCAGCAGCAGGCCGGCAAACCCCGGCCACAGGCGCGAGCCGGTCTGCTCGAAACCCTCCGCCCAGCCGGCCATCCAGCTCACCGGCGGCACATAGAGCGCCCGCGTCCAGCCGGACGGCTCGAGTTCGGCCTCGCGCAGCAGCTCGGCGAGCTGGCCGCGGCTGTAGGGCCGGCCATGGCCAAAGGGGGTCTTCTCGCTGTTGGCCCACAGGCCATTGCGCGCCGCCACCGCCACCACCACCCGGCCCGAGGGGGCCAGCACCCGCCAGACCTCGCGCAGCAGGGCCAGCGGGTCGGGGCTCTCCTCGATGCCGTGCGCCACCAGGATGCGGTCGAACAGGGCGTTGGCGAACGGCAGGGCGTCCTCGCCCACCAGCGTCGTGAGGTTGCGTTCGCCGGCCGGCCAGATCTCCACGCCCTGCTGGGCGGGCATGGCCCCGACCACCCGGCGCGCGGCGTCCCGGGCGGTGGCGACGAACGGCGTGGCATAGCCCAGCGCCAGCAC
>JBIOED010000203.1:0-3581 GCA_044445675.1 Caulobacterales bacterium
CAGTGGCATCGCGCTTACCAAGCTCGATGTGCTGGACGGCCTGCCGTCCTTGAAGATCTGCACCGGCTACCGGGCCGGCGACCGGGAATTCAGCTACCTGCCGGCGGGGCTGAAGGCGCAGAGCGCGCTGACGCCGGTCTATGAGGAGATGGACGGGTGGCGTGAGACGACGCAAGGGGCGCGTAGCTGGCGTGACCTGCCGGCCAACGCCGTAAAGTACGTGCGCCGCATCGAAGAGCTGATCGGCGCGCCGGTGGCCCTGCTCGGCACCAGCCCGGAGCGCGAGGACATGATCCTCGTGCGCGATCCCTTCCAGGATTAGGGCCAGTCGGCGCCCGCGGCTTTCGGACACGAGCGGCCAATCGCCCTCCGCGGCGAGATGGTTCATCCCGGTGTGCGCCATCAAGCCAAACTGGGCGCCCCACACTCAGGGATGGACCGTCCAACCGCCGTCAGGGTCCGTCCAGATCGATGCGGTCGTCGTAGCCGTGACGGGCGGAATAGACGGCGAGCCACACCAATACGCCGGCGGTCGTCCCGATAAGGACGGCTGCGAGCGCCACATAGGGCCAGATGGGGCCAAGGCTTCGCCAGCCGCCGCTCATCTGCGAAAGGGCGTAGGCGGCCCATCCCGCGACCCCCGCGAACGCCGCCAGGCCGAGGAAGGCCAGCCCGATGTCCAGGCCATGCTTGCGCATGCCGAGGCAAGCCCCTGAGCCTTGGGAATGTTCCCTCAGGCGCCGTGCGGCGCGCGCCTATTCCGCCGCGTGGCGGGTGATGCCGATCTTCGGCGCGAGTTCGCCCGAGGCATAGCGTTTGGCCATGGCGGTCATCGGCAGCGGCGTGATCTTGCTGGCCCAGCCGGCCGTGCCGAACTCCTCGAAGCGCTGGCGCACCACCGCGCGCATCGCGTCCATGGCGGGCTTCAGGTATTTGCGCGGGTCGAACTCGCCGGGATTTTCGGCGAAGACTTTGCGGATGGCCCCGGTCATGGCCATCCGGTTGTCGGTGTCGATGTTGATCTTGCGCACGCCGTGCTTGATGCCGCGCTGGATCTCCTCCACCGGCACGCCCCAGGTCTGGGGCATCTCGCCGCCATAGCGGTTGATGACGTCCTGCAGGTCCTGCGGGACTGACGAGGAGCCATGCATCACCAGGTGGGTGTTCGGCAGGCGCTGATGGATTTCCTCGATCACGTTCATGGCCAGGACGTCGCCGTCCGGCCGCCGCGTGAACTTGTAGGCCCCGTGGCTGGTGCCCATGGCGATAGCCAGCGCATCGACGCCCGTGGTTTTCACGAATTCCACGGCCTGGTCGGGATCGGTCAGCAGCTGGCTGTGGTCGAGTTTGCCCTCGAAGCCGTGCCCATCTTCCTTTTCGCCCTCGCCGGTCTCGAGGCTGCCCAGGATGCCCAGCTCGCCCTCGACGGAGGCGCCCACCCAATGGGCCATGTCGACCACGGCCTTGGTGACGCCGGCGTTGTAGTCATAGTCGGCGGGGGTCTTGCCGTCGGCTTTCAGCGAACCGTCCATCATCACGCTGGTGAAGCCGAACTGGATGGCGGTGGCGCAGGTCGCCTCGTTGTTCCCGTGGTCCTGGTGCATGCAGATCGGGATGTGAGGGTACATCTCGGCCAGCGCATCGATCAGGTGCTTCAGCACGATGTCGTTGGCGTAGGCCCGGGCCCCGCGGCTCGCCTGGATGATCACCGGAGCATCGACCGCGTCGGCCGCCTCCAGGATCGCCAGACCCTGCTCCATATTGTTGATGTTGAAGGCCGGCACGCCATAGCTGTGCTCGGCCGCGTGATCGAGAAGCTGTCTCAGGGTGATGCGGGCCATGGTCGTATCGCTCTCTAACGGGCCTTGTCTGTATCAGTTCAGGAGAGCCGCCACGCCGGGCAGCGTCTTGCCCTCCATCCATTCAAGAAACGCGCCGCCCGCCGTGGAGACGAAGGTGAAATCATCCACGACGCCCGCCGCGTTCAGGGCGGCCACCGTATCACCACCGCCCGCAACGGCCACCAGCTTGCCCTCGCGCGCGAGTTTCGCAGCGCATTGCGCCGCTTCAACGGTTCCCTTGTCGAAGGGTTTCATCTCGAACACGCCGAGCGGGCCGTTCCAGATCAGGGTCTTGGAGTTGGCCATGGCGCGGCACAGGCGCTCGACCGTCTCCGGGCCGGCGTCGAGAATGCGTTCGTCGTCGTCGATGGAGCCGGGATCGCGGACCCGCGCTGGCGCGCCGGGGGCCATCTTCTCGGCCACGACCACGTCCAGCGGCAGGAACAGCTTGCAGTTGTTCTGGCCGGCCAGGCGGATCACCTCGCGCGCGGTCTCGGCCAGTTCCTTCTCGCAATAGGAGGCGCCGACGTCGTGGCCCTGCGCGTAGAGGAAGGTGTTGGCCATGCCGCCGCCGATCGCCAGCTTGTCGAGCTTGGTGACCAGGTGGCGCAGCAGGTCGAGCTTGGTGGAAACCTTCGAGCCGCCAACGATGCCCAGCACCGGCCGTTCCGGATGGCCGAGCGCGCGGTCGAGAGCGGTGAGCTCCAGCCGCATCTGCTCGCCCGCATAGGCCGGCAGCCGATGGGCCAGCGCCTCGGTCGAGGCGTGGGCGCGATGGGCGGCGGAGAAGGCGTCGTTGACGTAGAGGTCGCCGTTGGCGGCCAGAGCGTCGGCGAACTTGCGGTCGTTGGCTT
Organism: Caulobacterales bacterium; assembly: GCA_044445675.1. Taxonomy (GTDB): domain Bacteria; phylum Pseudomonadota; class Alphaproteobacteria; order Caulobacterales; family Caulobacteraceae; genus Phenylobacterium. Next base: position 2,696 of record JBIOED010000203.1, read on the forward strand.
CCTCGCCGGCATGGAAGCGGACGTTCTCCAGCAGCAGCACGTCGCCGGGGTTCATCGCGGCGACCGCGGCGCGGGCGTGCGGGCCGATACAGTCGTCGGCGAAGGCCACCGGATGGCCGAGCACCTTGGCCAGCGGCTCGACGATGAGCCGAAGGCTCATGCTCGGCGCCACCTTGCCCTTCGGCCGGTCGAAGTGGGCCAACAAGATGACCTTGGCGCCCCCCTTGCGCAGTTTCTCGATGGTCGGCAGCGCGGCGCGCAGGCGGGTGTCGTCGGTGACCTTGCCGTCCTCCATGGGGACGTTGAAGTCGACCCGGACCAGGACCCGCTTGCCTTGGAGGTCGGCCTGGTCGAGCGTCTGGAAGGCGGCCATCGGGGCGGGCTAGAGCAGCTTGCCCATGGCGACGGCGGTGTCGCTCATCCGCGTCGAGAAGCCCCACTCGTTGTCGTACCAGGACAGCACGCGGCCGAGGCCGCCATCGATCATCTGGGTTTGCGGCAGGGCGACCGTCGAGGAGGCGTCGACGTGGTTGAAGTCGATGGAAACCAGTGGGTCGCGGGTCACCGCCAGGATGCCCTTCAGGGGACCGGAGGCCGCGGCCGCTTCGAAGGCTGCGTTGATCGCCTCGACGCTCACCGCCTTGCCGGGCACGAAGGTGAGGTCGACCACCGAGACGTTGGGGGTCGGCACGCGGATCGAGGAGCCGTCGAGCTTGCCCTTCAGCTCCGGGATCACCAGGCCCAGGGCCTTGGCGGCGCCGGTCGAGGTCGGGATCATCGACATGGCCGCGGCGCGGGCGCGGTAGAGGTCCTTGTGCAGCGTGTCCAGCGTCGGCTGGTCGCCGGTGTAGGAATGGATCGTGGTCATGTAGCCGCGCTCGATGCC
>JBIOED010000204.1:0-3389 GCA_044445675.1 Caulobacterales bacterium
CTCCAGGTCGTGGGCCAGAACCGTGCAGACGACCTGCACTTCGTTCTTGAAGCCCTTGACGAACAGCGGGCGGATCGGACGGTCGATCAGGCGGCTGGTCAGGGTCTCCTTTTGCGACGGCGCGCCCTCGCGGCGGGGGAAAGAGCCCGGGATCTTGCCCGCAGCGTAGAACTTCTCCTGATAGTTCACGGTCAGCGGGAAGAAGTCCTGGCCGGGCTTCGCGCTCTTGGCGAAGACCGCGGTGGCCAGCACCATGGTCTCGCCGTAGGTGGCCAGCACCGCACCGTCAGCCTGACGGGCCATGCGGCCGGTTTCGAGCGTCAGCGTCTTGCCGCCCCACTCGAAGGTCTTGCGTTTGATATCGAACATTTGTCGCTTCTTTCTATCCCGGCGGGCGCATTCCCGGCGGGGGCGGACAGGGATCGGGCTTCCGAAATCCTCTCCAAATGAACAGGCGATGAGGACTTACGGTGAGCCCTCGGCGTGTGCGGCGGCCCTGAACTGACAGGGGGTCGCCAGTGCCGCATTGGAGTCCCCCGGCCTGTTGCGGAGGAGCGGCGAATGACAGTCGTCCGAACCGGTGGCCGGCCGATGGCCGGCCTCGCCGGCCCTTAGGTCAGGACCCTAGCGGCGCAGGCCGAGGGTCTCGATCAGCTTCTGATAGCGGTCCGCGTCGGACGTCTTCAGATGGTCCAGGAGCGACCGGCGCGCGGACACGAGCTTGAGCAGCCCGCGGCGCGAGTGGTTGTCCTTCTTGTGGGTCTTGAAGTGTTCGGTGAGGTTCGAAATCCGTTCGGACATGATCGCCACCTGGACTTCGGCGCTGCCCGTGTCCGCGTCGCCGCGGGCATGGGTCTTGATCACTTCAGCCTTGCGTTCGGCCGTAATCGACATCGGGTCAGTCTCCGCTCTTTTCCAGATGAAAGACCCGCGAGGGTTCGAGCCGACCCGCGCGCATCTCGCAGATTGCGACCACGGACCCGCCCGCCATGGCTGAAACGGTGCGAGAGCCGGGCTTGAGCCTGGCCTTGACCGATTCCACCTGTCGGGGAACGAGAACGATCGCGCGTCCCTGCTTCAGTCGGAAAGCGTCTTCGGCGGTCACGGCCAGCTCCGGGATGTCGTCCAGGGCGGTCTCGACCGGAAGCAATAGCTCCGACTGGCGGGCCTTATGCCCCAAATCCTCAAGGAATTCCAGCGTCACCGCAGATTGTTCGGTGAAGCCGCCGACGCGGGTCCTGCGCAGGTCGCTGACATGCCCGCAGGCGCCCAGCATTTCGGCCAGGTCGCGGGCGATGGCGCGCACGTAGGTTCCCTTGCCGCATTCGATTTCGAGGGTGACGTGGCCGGGGTCGGTCGCCTCGGCGACGCGCGCCGAATGGATGATGACGATGCGGGGCGCGAGCTCCACGATCTGGCCGGCCCGGGCCAGGTCGTAGGCGCGTTCGCCGTCGACCTTGATCGCCGAATAGGCCGGCGGGACCTGGCTGATCTCGCCCACGAAGCGCGGCAGGGCGGCCTCGACTTCGGCGACGCTCGGCCGCACGTCGGACTGCGCGGTGACTTCGCCCTCGCGGTCGTAGGTCGCCGTGGTGGCGCCCCAGGCGATCGTGAAGCGGTAGGCCTTGTCGGCGTCCACCAGGAACGGGACGGTCTTGGTCGCCTCGCCCAGCGCGATCGGCAGGATGCCGGTGGCCAGCGGGTCGAGCGTGCCGGCATGGCCCGCCTTCTGGGCGTTGAAACAGCGGCGCACGCGGGAGACCGCGTGGGTCGAGGTCAGGTCGTAGGGTTTGTCGAGGCAGATCCAGCCGGAGACCGCGTCGCCCTTGCGGCGGCGGCCCACTAGTCCCCCTGGTCCAGGGAATCGGCGTCTTTCCAGACGTCGGAGGGCGCGTGCGGCGTCAGGTCCTGCGCCACCCGCGGGTCCTGGAACAGCCGGGTCATGCGCGCGGCCTCGTCGAAGGTCTCGTCGTGCAGGAATTTCAGGGCGGGCGTGAACTTCATGTCGATGGCGTGGCCCAGGCGGCCGCGCAGGAACTTGTGGTGGCGGTTCAGCGCCTTGACCACGACGACCGCCTGTTCGCCGCCGCCCAGGGGTTCCACGAACACGGTGGCGTGGCGCAGGTCCGGGCTCATCCGCACCTCCGTCAGGGTGATCGAGACGCCGGCGATGTCCGGATCGGTGATCTCCTGGGCGCGCAGGATCTCCACCAGCGCGTGGCGCACCAGCTCGCCCGCACGAAGCTGGCGCTGAGACGGACCGCGCGGGGCCTGGCGGCCGGAAGTGATGGGGCGTTTCATCGCAAAGCTCGCTCAGGCCTGGGGCGCGGATCGGACGCGCCGACCCAGGGGAAGGGCGGGTGTCTAGGCGCGTGAGGGCCGGAAGTCCAGTCAACCCAAGCGAGGCCCCGGCGACAGCCTGGCGGACGGCCTAGGCGCCGGTCCGGTCCCTGAAGAACTGGATTACCCGCTCTTCGGCGGCCTTCGAGGGGCCATCGGCCCTGAGGTGCAAGGTGAGCACCGAGTGCGGCGGGATATTCGCCGGCGCCGCGTCCTCGTCGCTCAATTCGATGGCCTCGAACCGGTCGCCGAATTCGCGCTTCAGGGTATCGAAGCGGGCGTCCGGCGTCAGGGCGTCGCTCCGGTAGCGCAGGCCGATCATGGTCAGGTCCTCGTCCTGGAACCGCTGCTTGGCGCAGGCGATCTCGCTGGGCGAAGCGTCGAGGCCGGCGGCCCGCCGCATCGACCCGGCGGCGATCGGCAGGGAGGGCTGCGACAGCACCGGCGCCACCACCGAGGGCTCGGTCATCATGGCCAGCGCAAAGCCGCCGGTGAAGCACATGCCCACCGCGCCGACGCCCGTTCCGCCGCACTCGGCGTGGGCGTCCCTGGCCAGCGCCCGCAGCCATGCGACGATGGGGCTGGAACTCTGCGTCGACCAGACATGGAACTCGCGGCGGATGCAGATCGCGCCCAGGATCGAAGCCACGGCGTAGCCGCGGCTGACCGGCTTGCCGGGCGTGCCGAAGAGGCTGGGGCAAAAGACCGTCATGCCGGCGGCCGCCACATGATCGGCGAAGCGCAGCACCAGCGGGTGCAGGCCGGGGATCTCGTGGATGACGATCACCGCCGGGCCCGAGCCCCTGCGGTAGACCGGCCGCGTGTAGGGCCCGTCGGTGAAGTCGAATTTCCGGTAGCCCGCCAGCGCTGCGTCGTAGGCCATGGTCGTCCCCGTCCGTCGCGGCGACTTTAGGCTGTTCAGAGCTTCAGGCGGAGCATCGATGAATCGCCCTCGAAGCTGGTCAGCTTCCAGACGCCCTGCTCCTTGGTGAAGACCAGCAGGCAGGGGCCGTCCTTCTTCTTGGTGGCGCAGACCCGGCCGTCCGGCA
>JBIOED010000205.1:0-3385 GCA_044445675.1 Caulobacterales bacterium
GTCGATCGAATACGACCGGACCAGCAACGATCGCCTGGTGTTCCGCGGCGTGGAGATCGTGCCGGGGATCAACCTGGGCCTGGTCGAGGCCAACCGCGCGGGCCGGGACACCGCGGTCGCCACCCTCGCGGCGCGGTTCGGCGTCACCAACCGCCTGGAGGTCGAGGCGCGCGTGCCCTACGTCTACCGCAACGACCAGGTGACGACGGTCGCGACCCAGACCAACAACTTCGAGCAGAATTCCTCGCTCTACGGGCACGACATCGGCGATGTCGAATTCGCCGCCCGCTACCAGCTGAACTACGGCCGCGACGGCTGGCCGATCTTCGTGGCCACCGGGCGCGTGAAGCCGCCCACCGGCAAGGGGCCTTACGACGTGGCCTACGACGCCAATGCGGTCGCCCTGCAGCTTCCCACCGGCTCCGGCTTCTGGGGCGTGGAAGGCGGGGTGACCATGCTCTATCCCACCGATCCGGCGATCATCTTCGCGTCCCTCACCTATCTGCACAACTTCAGCCGCAACATCGACAAGACGTTTGGCCAGGCCGGTAGCGCGCTGCACGTGGGCGAGGTGGACCCGGGCGATTCCATCGGCGCGACCCTGGGTTTCGGGCTGTCGCTGAACCCGCGGTTCTCGGTGTCGTTCGGCTACAGCCACAACTACATCTTCGCGACCACCGCGCATGAGGGCAGCCCGGGCGCCGTCGAGATCAGGTCGAAGTCACAGCCCCTGCAGGCGGGAAGCCTGCTGATGGGCTGGTCTTTCCGCCTGTCGGATCGGCTCACCCTCAACAACTCCTTCGAGTTCGGCGTCACGTCGGACGCGCCCGACCTGCAGATCGTGTTCAGAGCGCCCTACCGGTTCTGACGCGGATCGGGGAGCCACGGGCTGGCGCGAGGACGTCGCGGCGCCTAAGGAAGGCGCCATGATCGACACGCCCCGCATCCTCGTCACCGGCTCCACCCGCGGCATTGGCGCGGCAGTCGCCGAGCAGCTCATCGGCCGCGGGGCGCGAATCGTCGGTCACGGACGCGCCGACGCGGATGGCGTGCTGGGCGCGGACCTGGCCGCGCCGGGCGCGGCGGACGCGCTGTGGGATCGCGCCCTGGCGCAGCTCGGTGGGCGGATCGATGTGGTGGTGAACAACGCCGGCGTGTTCGAGCCGATCGCGGTCGACGCGCCGCTGGAGGAATGGCAGGCCGCCTGGGCGCGCACCCTGCAGATCAACCTGCAAGCCTCGGCGGACCTTTGCCGCCGCGCGGTGCTGCATTGGCGCGAGCGCGACGCGGCCGGCGCGCCCATGGGGGGCCGGATCGTCAACGTGGCCAGCCGGGCCGCCTACCGCGGGGATTCGCCCGCGCACTGGCACTATGCGGCGTCGAAGGCCGGCCTGGTGGCGATGACTAAATCCATCGCCCGCGGCTATGCGAGCGAGGCGATCCTGGCCTTCGCCGTCTGCCCAGGCTTCACCATGACCGGCATGGCCGACGATTACCTGGCGAGCCGTGGCGGCGACAAGCTGCTGGCCGACATCCCGCTGGGCCGGGTCGCCGCGCCGCAGGAGGTGGCGGGCGCCGTCGCCTACCTCGCCCTGGAGGCGCCGCCTTCGATGACCGGCGCGGTGCTCGACATCAACGGCGCGAGCTACGTCCGCTAGCGGACGGTGGCTGTGGCATCTCTGCCGCAAGCTTTACCGAACGCCGTCAGATTTCAGGCGAGACGCCGATCGGCCAGACCGTCGCCACAATCAGGCATTGCAAGGGGGGTTCTGGCGGGGGCCGGCCCTACCCTTCCAAGTCGCGGGGTCTCCGGCCGGATCGCCTGTCGCGCCGTCGGAAGCCGCCGTCAGAGCGGCCCCGTTCGGATAGAGGGAGACTGGTTTCTCATGTCGCGTACCAAGACTGTTTTCGGCTGCGCCTCGGCGCTGGCCATGATCTGCGCCGGCGGCTCCGCCTGGGCCCAGGCGCCGGGCCAGGGCGCGCCCGGCACGCCGCCCGCCGCGGACGCCGCCACGCTGAGCGAACTGGTGGTCACCGCCCAGAAGCGCGAGCAGCGGCTGCAGGACGTGCCCGTGGTGGTGACCGTGCTGACCGGCGCGAAGCTGGCCGCCAACAACGTCAACTCCGTGGCCGACCTGGTGACCCTGACGCCCGGCCTCACCTCGACCACCAACGGCACCGAGGGCACGACCATCGCCCGCATCCGCGGCGTCGGCAACGTCGCCGACAATCCAGGCCTGGAGGACGCCGTCGGCCTCTACATCGACGGCGTCTACCGGCCGCGCAACGGGGTCTCGTTCAACGACCTCGGCGAGCTCAACGACATCGAGATCCTCAAGGGCCCGCAAGGCACCCTGTTCGGCAAGAACACCATCGCCGGGGTGATCCAGATCACCACCAAGCGGCCGTCGTTCACCTTCGGCGCCCAGGCCGAGGCGACGGTGCAGAACTACAACGGCTATGGCGGCTCGATCTCGGTGACGGGGCCGATCGCCGGCGACAAGGTGGCGATCCGGCTCTACGTGGCCGACCGCCAGCGCGATGGCTTCGTTCCGGTGGTCCAGGCGCCCGGCAGCCACATCCCAAACCAGAACGACGAGCACGTCTTCACCACCCGCGACCAGTTGCTGGTCAACTTCACCGACAATTTCGACGTCAATTTCATCGCCGACTACAGCCAGCGGCGCGACCACTGCTGCATCGCCCTCGACTACCTGAACGGCTCGCCCGCGGCTGTGCAGGACACGGTGTTCCCCGGCACGGTGCCCAATCCGGTGAGCCCGCACAACGGGACCGCCTATCTCAACCGGTCGAACCAGGACCTGATCACCGACCAGGGCGTCTCGGCCGAGGCGCACTGGACGACGCCGTGGCTGGGCAACGCGGTGCTGACCTCGATCACCGCCTATCGCGACAGCAAGGAGAACGTCGGCGGCGACACCGACACCACCTTGGCCGACATCCTGAATTCGGACCCGGCGTTCAACTTCACCCGCTTCCGGCAGTTCTCGGAAGAACTGCAGTACCGCGGCTCCACCGCGCGGCTGAACTGGCAGGTGGGCTTCTTCTATTCGCACGAACTGCTGGACACCCAGGCCTTCCTGCAGAACGGCGCGGCGCTGGGGCCCTATCTCAATGTGCTGAGCGCCGGCCTCTTGCCGGCGGGCGGCTATCCGGCCGGGGAAGGCGCGCTCGACGCCTATCACCAGCGCGAGCACTCCGAAGCGATCTACACCCAGGAAGACTTCAAGATCACCGACCAGCTCTCGCTGATCGGCGGCCTGCGCTACACCTGGGAGCACAAGGACCTCGCCTCGCTGCACTCCAACAACGACACGGCCAACACCTGCGCGCTCTTGCTGCAGGGCGCGACCCGCAGCCCGAC
>JBIOED010000206.1:0-3302 GCA_044445675.1 Caulobacterales bacterium
CACACGGACGTTCAGCGCCTACGACCTGGCCGAGCTGGCCCGCCACATCGACTGGTCGCCGTTCTTCGCCAGCTGGGAGCTGATCGGCCGCTACCCGCAGATCCTGGAGGACGACGTAGTGGGCGCCGCGGCCCGCGACCTGTTCAAGGACGCCCAGGCCATGCTCAAGCGGATCGTCGAGGAGCGCTGGTTCGAAGCGCGCGGCGTGGTGGGCTTCTGGCCGGCCAACGCCGACGGCGACGACATCGTTCTCTACACGGACGAAACCCGCAGGGTCGAACTCGCCCGCCTGCACAGCCTTCGCCAGCAGATGGCCAAGGATAGGACGCAGGCGCAGGGCGGCCGGGCCAATGTGGCGCTGGCCGACTTCGTGGCCCCGGTGGGCGCGCGCCCCGACTGGGTGGGCGGCTTTGCGGTCACCGCCGGCCACGGCGAGGCCGAGATCGCCAAGGCGTTCAAGGCGGCCGGCGACGACTATTCGGCGATCATGGCCTCGGCGCTGGCCGACCGCCTGGCCGAGGCGTTTGCCGAGGCCCTGCACCGCAAGGTCCGCACCGAGCTGTGGGGCTATGCGCCGGACGAGCCGTTTGATGTGGAGGCGCTCATTGCCGAGCAGTACCGCGGCATCCGCCCGGCGCCGGGCTATCCCGCCCAGCCCGACCACACCGAGAAGGCGACGCTGTTCCGGCTGCTGGACGGCGAGGCGGCCACCGGCCTGACGCTGACCGAGAGCTTCGCCATGTACCCCACGGCGGCGGTCTCCGGCCTCTACTTCGCCCACCCGGAAAGCCACTACTTCGGGGTCGGCCGCATCGAGAAGGATCAGGTGGAGGACTATGCGCGGCGCAAGGGGATGAGCGTCGCGGAGGTAGAGCGGTGGCTGGGGTCGATCCTCAACTACGAGCCCGCCTGACGCGCGGCCTCGCGCTCGGCCTCGGCCATGGCGGCGTATTTCCGGTGCTGGTGGCTGGCGTAGAAGCCCACCGCCGTCAGCACGCCGCAGTAGATCGCGGCGAACGTCACGAACTGATAGGCGATGTCATTCATCGGGTTTCGCCTGCGCCTGCAGATGGATGCCGATCATCACGACCGCCAGTCCAAACGCCAAAATAGCGCCGATGGCCCGGCTGGGGAAGACCATCACGCCCTTGGACGCCAGCGGCGCCAGCATTGCAGCTACCGCGGCAGCCGCCAGCGCCTTGCCGGCCAGATTGAGGTCTTCGCCCAATTTACGCAGATAGGTCCGCCAGTAGCGGTCGGCCATATCGGGAGATCTGGGCGCAGGCGACATGGGGCGGACTTGACGAAATGTTGGCGGCGGGTTGGATGTTATAGTAGTTGCGGTTTTGTTCTCGTCAACGTCGACGTGATTTAGAGCGAGGCTGATCGGTGGAGGATATCCGCGGCGCAAGGGTGGGACGTGAAGACGACCGAGCGGTGGCTCGGCGCGATCCTCGCCTACGAGGCCTGAGCGAGCCCGGCCGACGCGCGGGGCGCCCTGGTCGGCGCGGCAGGGGTCGCGGGCGCCTCACCGAGCCGGCGGTCGATGGCGCGTACGATCATTGCTGCGGCCCATTTGTGGGCCGTGAAGGCGTCGGCGGCCAAGGCGCCGGCGATCGGCACGGCGCTCACCGTGGTGCGCAGGAAGATCAGCGCCGCGGCGGCGGCCAGCACGGTGGGCGGCGCGCCGGCGCGCAGGCCCTGCACGATGAGGAAGGCGCCGGCCCCGGTCGAGTAGAGCTCGCCGACGCCCGGGATCCAGCTCAGCACGCCGTCGATCCCCAGGCTGAACGGGCCCAGGCGTACGAGGCTGTCGGACAGGCGGCCGACGAACGCCACGCTGTCGCGGATGGCGCGCAGTTCCGTCTGGTTTTTCATGGTCGTCTCCTTGAGGCGGCGGCGGTCTAGCTAGAGGTCGGGGTGTTCTGAGGCGGGGGCCTCGGCGTGCGCGGCGGCGGCGCGGTAGGTCTCGCGCCGGCGGGTCATGGCCGCCGACACGCTGTCGGCCGCTTTGCGGACGCCTTCGTAGACCCGGTCGTCCAGGTCGGCCATCCGGCGGCTGAAGGGGGATTCCGGCCCAATGCTCTCGGTGATCTTGCGGCCGAGCGCGCTGAGTTCTTCCTGCAGACGGCGGTTGGCGGCGTCGAACTCGCCGGCCGCCGGGCCGCGTTCGCCAAGGCTCACCCGCACGGCCTGGGCGATGAACCCGGAACGGGTCATGCCGCGGGCCTCCGCCGCGGCGTCGAGCCGCTGCACCAGCCGTTCGCCCAGCGACACGTTCACCCGGATCGGCGGGTCGTCCACCGCGACGTCGACGGGGATCGCGAGGACGCCGGGCGGGGCGGCGACCGCCTCCAGCGGGGTCGGCGCCGGCCAGGCCTCGCCTGCGCCGGCCAGGGCTTCCAGGCCTCGGGTCAGGGCGCCGCGCGCATGGACCAGCAACTCGCCCATATCGCGGCCCTCGGCCTCGCAGCCCGGAAGGTCGGGGAACTGCGCCCGGTAGCCGGCCGAGGCCGAGCCGCTCACCAGCGCCACATACAGAACCAGGCTCATGTCCATCACTCCCGAGGCGACGATCCTGGGAGAGAGATTGTGTAGTTTTGCGCAACAACAAGCGGGGCCGTGGAAAATGAGGCGGGAGTCCGGCTCCGAGCTTCGGTAGCCGAGGCGAACGCCGGCGCTCCCGGCTTCCGAATTTCCTTCTCCCCTTGTGGGAGAAGGTGGCCCCGAAGGGGGCGGATGAGGGGTCGATGGAACCTCTCCGCCTACGCCGGTGACCTAAATCGGCAGTCTCGGCGCGACCCCTCATCCGACCTGCTTCACAGGCCACCTTCTCCCACAGGGGGAGAAGGATGAGCGAGGCGGTTTTTCATAAGTATCTGATAAAACAGCAATTATTTGGATGTTCGGCGTCCCTCTACCGCTGCTGGCGCGCCGCGGCGGTGGCGGCGTTCAGCTTGCGGATGCGCTCTCGGTAGAGCTGCGCCAGGCGGGCGGGGTCGGAGACGGGGTTGCGCGCGTCGCGCCAAGCGAGCTGGCGCTGGCGCAGCAGCGCGCGATCCTGGTGGGCGTCGAGGGCCTCGGCGTAGGCCCGCCGCAGCTCGCCTTGTAGCCGCCGAAGTTGCGCGTCGCCGCAGATCTCGCGGTCCGCAGGGGTCGGCGCGGCCTCGCAGGCGCCGACCGTGGCGGGCTCGGCGGGCTCGGCGGTCGTGACGGCCTCCGGGACCCGTGGCGCGAGCTCCAGTGTCCCGGGCGGCGGCGCGGCCTCTCCGCGGAGGTCCGGCGGCCCCGGCGCCACGGCC
>JBIOED010000207.1:0-3284 GCA_044445675.1 Caulobacterales bacterium
CCGGCCAAGGTGGGACTCCGGCTGGTGGTCGCCGGGCCACCGGACGAGGCCACCGCGAACGCGGTCTGGGCGACTGGCGCCGTGGTGCTGGCGCCGGATCGAACCACAGGCGAGCGGATCGCCGCCGCCCAAGGCTCCTCGCGCGGCGGCGTCAACCTGATGGGCTTCTGGTCGAACGACGGCTTCGATATCGACGCCTTTGAGGCCGCCGTGGCCCTGCTGGCCGGCGCGCTGGCCGCGGGCAGCGACCGCGGGGGCCTGATCGGCCTGTCCGGACTTGGCGAATGGCTCGTCGCCAACGGGCTCGACTACGACAGTGACGGCGCCCGCGAGACGGCCCGGGAGCTCTACCTGGCGGCAGGTCGCGCCATGGCCGGCGCCAACGGCGCCCTCGGCTTGTTCCGTGATGCCGGCCTGGAGCTGCGCCTGGGCGGCGGCCGCCTCTCCGGAGAGCCGTGGGCCGGGCCGATCGCCTTGGCTGAAAGCGCCGACGGCGAGCCCGTGCGCGTGCTGAGCGAGGCCGCCGTCCGCGGGCTGGCCCTGGCCGGCGTCGAGGCGGCCGAAGCGCACGCCGAGCTGCTGGGCCGCGCCGACCTCGCCGAGGCGCCCGGCGTCAACCACGCAGCCCTTCTGGCCCGCGGCTTCACAGATCACGAGATCGCCGCCGTCGAAGCCGCCCTGCCCCTGGTCGCCCGGCTCCCCGACGCCTTCGCGCCCTCGGTGATCGGGGAAGGCTTCCTGCGTGACGTGATGGGGGCCAGCTCCGAACAGCTGGCCGATCCGCAGTTCGACGCCCTGGCCCTGATGGGCTTCACCCGGGCCGACGTCGCTGCGGCGGAAGCCCATGCTCTGGGTGCGGATGGCCTGGCGCAAGCCGCGTTCCTGACGCCGGTCGCTCGCGATATCTTCCGGACCGCCGAGATGCTGGGCGAGGCGCCGCGCCACGCAATGGCCCGGGCGTTGGAGGCCGCCGTCACGGCCCCATCGATCGTCGAGCGGGAACTGCCCTGGAACGTCACGCCGGCCGAAGTGCTCGCGACGCTCATTCAGGCCCCCGGCGCGATCCGCGTCCGCCGCGCCGCGGCCCCCGCCGACCTCACGCTCGATCTTCCCCGCCTCGGCGAAGCGCGCCCGACCCGCGCGCCGGAGCCGGAAGAGCGCATCGTCGAGCGGGTGGTGGAGCGCCAGCGAACGCGCCGCAAGCTGCCGGACCGCCGCAAGGGCTACATCCAGAAGGCCGCGGTGGGCGGCCACAAGGTCTATCTCCACACCGGCGAGTACGAGGACGGCGAGTTGGGCGAGGTGTTCCTCGACATGCACAAGGAAGGCGCCGCCTTCCGATCGATGATGAACAACTTCGCGGTCGCCATCTCCATCGGTTTGCAATACGGCGTACCGCTGGACGAGTTCGTCGACGCCTTCGTGTTCACCCGCTTCGAGCCGGCGGGCGCGGTGACCGGCAACGATACGGTGAAGTCGGCGACATCGATCCTCGACTACATCTTCCGCGAGCTCGGGGTCTCCTACCTGGGGCGCAAGGACCTGGCGAACGTCGATCCGGGCGAGCTGAACGCCGATGGCCTGGGCGACGGCAAGGCCGACAGTGCGGAAGTCGGCGCGCCGCAACCGGCGTCGCGGTTCATCTCCCGGGGCTTTTCGCGCGGCGCGGCGCCCGACAACCTGATCTTCCTGCCCAGCGCCAATCGCGCAAACGGGCCGTCCAACCTGGAAGCTGCCGATGTCTGCGCAGACTGTGGCGACGTGGCCGTGGTGCGCAAGGGCGCCTCGCGGATCTGCGAGACCTGTGGCGCGCGGGCCGGCCGTACCGGCGAGGACCTAGGCGTCTAGATTGCAGCCGTTCGCGGCTAAGCCCTTAAAAATTACCGCGAATTAAGTGGCGTCCTGGCTTGGCGGCAGTCAGATGGAACCTGCAAGTTCAAGGAAATCTGCCGCGTGGCGACCAAAACCTTCTCCCTTCTGATCGCACTGGCGGTCCTCACGCTCGCCGCGCCGGTTGCGGCGAGAGCGGCCAACGGCGGGGGCGGCGAAAAGGAAGTCCCAAGGTCAAACACGTTCGGCGGCGACTGCGCCAGGTGCGAGCTTTCCGGCCGCCGGATGCACGGCGCGCACTTCATGAACGCGAACTTCTCCGGCGCGTCCCTGGTGGGCTCCGACCTGCGCGAGGCGCACTTCATCGCCTCGAACTTCGTCGGCGCCGACCTGACCAAGGCGGACCTGTCGGACTCCCAGATCATCAGCGTGAACTTTACGGGCGCGGTGATGTCCCACGCCAAGCTGCGGGACACCCAGGCGGTCGGGAGCATCTTTGCCGACGCCAACCTGTCCGGCGCGGACTTCAGCGACGCCTCCGCCCAGGGCGCGAACTTCAACCAGGCGCAACTGGTCGGTACGCTTTTCCGCTCGACGGAATTGACCGGGGCCAACCTCAATCGGGTGATCGCCCGCGGCGCGGACTTCCGCGACGCCAGCTTGCGCGCCGCCGCGCTGACCTACGGGCGCTTCGAAAAGGCCAACTTCCGCGACGCGGTGCTCGACGTCGCCACCCTCTACGGCGCGAATTTCGACGGGGCGGATTTCAAGGACGCGAGCCTGAAGCACACCTCGGTCGCCGGCGCAGACCTGTCGCATGCCCGCGGGCTGACCCAGGAGCAGCTCGACGACGCCTGCGGCGACAGCCGCACGCGGGTCCCCAGCGGCCTCGTCGCCAAAACCTGCTCCGGACACGTCAGCATCCCGCACGTCCACGTGACGATCCAGGCTTATCCCCCGCCACCAGCGCCGCCGGCGCCGCCCGCGCCGCCGGCCGCGCCGAGCCCGCGCTACCTCGTGGCGGTCACACCCTCGGCGCCGTGACGCCGCGCTGAGCCGCCTCAGGCCTTGAGGGGCGGCGCGAGTCGGATATTGAGTTCTTTCAGCTGCTTGTCGGTGGCTTCCGAGGGCGCGTTCATCATCAGGTCCTGCCCCTGCTGGTTCAGCGGGAAGGCGATGACTTCACGGATCGCCGTCTCGCCCGCCAGCAGCATGACGATGCGGTCGATGCCGGGCGCGAGTCCCCCGTGCGGCGGGGCGCCGTGGCGGAAGGCGTTCAGCATGCCACCGAACTGCTCCTCGACGACATCTGCGCCATAGCCGGCGATCTCGAAGGCCTTGAGCATGATCTGCGGCAAGTGGTTGCGGATCGCGCCGGAGCACAGCTCATAGCCGTTGCAGACGATGTCGTACTGATAGGCCAGGACGTCGAGCGGATCCTGGGTGTTCAGCGC
>JBIOED010000208.1:0-3217 GCA_044445675.1 Caulobacterales bacterium
CACGAGCGTGCGGTTCGAGCCGAGGCCCCGCAGGTCGACCGTGGCGGTCCCGGTGGACCCGTTCGAGAGCATCGAGCCCTGGCCGGCGAACACCTGCGGCAGGCTGTTGGTGATGTCTTCGATGCGGGTGACGCCCTGCGCCTTGATGTCGGCGGCGCCCACGGTGGTGACCGGCGCGATGCTGGTCAGGTTCGGCGACGGGATGCGCGTCCCGGTGACGACGATTTCGGCGACTTCGCCGGTCGCGGCGTCGGCCGCCGCGGCGGCCGCTTGAGTCGCGGACAGGCCGAGGAAGGCCGCTCCGCAGATCATCGAGGAGGCCAGCAGGCGCTCCCGGGTGTTTTGGATTTTCAAGGTCTACATCCTCCAGCGGGTCGGCCAGTGACGGCGGGGTCCGCTCCCCAAACAATTGCCAGCCCAAGGCCAAAAACAGCCCCGGTTACCGCGGAGTTAGCTTCGACTGCACTTTGGGGTCAACGGCGATGCGAAGTCGTTCACGATCCGCACGCCAATATGTCGCATATTAGCCACATAGGCGGCTGGCGTTCGGCGGGGAAAACCGAGAACATGCCGGTGGCCACGATGGGTTGCGGAAGTTGTCGCGACGAACGCCACCCGCCGGAAACATCCAGGATGCTCCGGGGCGACGGGTTACAGCCGTAACCTAAACTTGCCGATGCTTGTCGTATATTCGAATAAGCAAGAATATAATGACAATATAATTCAGTAGATCGCGTGGCGGGATCGGCAAGTTTATGATGTCGATTGTTGGAACGGCCGATTTCGGAGGAGGTTCCGCAGAGTTTCGCGGCAGCGGCACTTGGCGAGTCGAGCCGGGGCCGGCCCGAGCGCCGCCGGATTTCCGGACGCTTGTGTGTCAAACCTGCGGCGGGGCGGCCAGTCGGCTCCAAATCCCCCAATTTTCGTCATCCTCGGGCTCGTCCCTACGGCATCCACACATATTCGCGGCCGCCACCGATATCCTTCTCCCTCTTGTGGGAGAAGGTGGCCTGCGAAGCAGGTCGGATGAGGGGTTTCTCCGATATTGCCGATTAAACTCAATGGCGTCGTCGGAGAGGGTCCGTCGACCCCTCATCCGACCCCTTCGGGGCCACCTTCTCCCACAAGGGGAGAAGGACGAGCGAGATGCATCCTTCTAAGTCTTTGATAAAATATAGTTTATCGAGATGTGTGCATCCGTGGGGCTTGTCCCGAGGATGACGACGTGAGGGAACTCCCCGGCGGAATTGGAATCAGCCAATCACGCCTCAGCGAAAGCGGATGCTAAAGCGGCGCGCAGGCGGCCTCGAGCCAGGTCCGCACGTCGGCGGGGACCTGAGGGCCGACCACAGCCAGGACGCGAGCGTGGTAGGCGTCGAGCTGAGCGATTTCTTCCGGCGTCATGATCGCCTTGACCGCCAGGCGCCGGTCGATCGGCGCGAGCGTCAGGGTTTCGAACCCCAGCATCGGCCGCTCGCCGCCGGGGATCATCGCCGGCTCGGTGACGAACTGCAGGGTCTCGATGCGGATTCCGTAGGCGCCTTCCTTGTAATAGCCAGGCTCGTTGGAGACGATCATCCCGGGGCGCAGGGCGACCATGTTCGGCGCCTTGGCGATCCGGTGCGGGCCTTCGTGCACGCCCAGGTAGGATCCGACGCCATGGCCGGTGCCGTGATCGTAGTCGAGCCCGTGGGCCCACAGCGCCACGCGGGCCAGCGCGTCCAGCGCCGAGCCCGTGGTTCCGGCCGGGAAGCGCACCCGGGCCAGCGCCAGGTGGCCCTTCAGCACCAGGGTGAAGCGCTCGCACATCTCCGCCGAGGGCTCGCCGATCGCCACGGTGCGGGTGACGTCGGTGGTGCCGTCCAGGTACTGGGCGCCCGAATCGACCAGCAGCAACGACCCCTTCTCGGCGCGTTTGTTGAGCCGCTGGCTGGGGCGGTAGTGGACGATGGCCCCGTTGGAGGCGGCGCCGGCGATAGTGTCGAAGGAGAGGTCCTTCAGGGCGCCGGTTTCCTCGCGGAAGCCTTCCAGCTTGGACACCGCCTCGATCTCGTCCGGCGGGTTGGCCTGGCCTTCCGTGGCCACCCAATGGAGGAAGCGGGTGAGGGCGGCGCCATCGCGGGCGTGGGCGCGCTTGGTTCCCTCGATCTCCACGGCGTTCTTGCAGGCGCGCGGCATCACGCAGGGGTCCTCGCCGCGCTGCACCTCGGCGCCGGCCCCGGCCAGCGCCTCGAAGTACCAGGACGAGGATTGCCCCGGATCGAGCACGACGGCCTGGCCGCGCAGTTCGGCGAGCGCCTGGGGCAGGTCGGAAGGGCTTTCGAGCCGCACCTCGTTGCCAAGCCACGTCCGGAGGTCCGGCGTCACCTTGGCGGGATCCAGGAACAGCCGCGCCGAGCCGTCGGCGTTCAGGATCGCCTGGCCGATCGGTAGCGGCGAGCGGATGACGTCGCCGCCGCGCACGTTGAACAGCCAGGCGATGGAGGACGGCGCGGTGATCACCGCGGCCTGCGCCCCGCGGGCCGCGAGGCCCTCGCCCAGCCGGTGGCGCTTGGACGCCGAGTCCTCGCCGGAATACTGTAGCGGGTGCGGGACGACCGGCGCCGCCGGCTGCGGCGGGCGGGCGTGGCCCCAGGCGGTGTCCAGCGGGTTGGGCGTCACCGGGCGAAGTTGCACGCCGGCCTTGGCCGCCGCCGCCTTCAGGCGATCCAGCGCCTCGGGGCTGTGCAGGCGCGGGTCGTAGCCGATCACCTGGCCGCGGGCGGTGGCGGCCTCGATGTAGGCGGGCACGCCGCCCTCCACCAGGTCGCGGATCTCGAAGGCCTCCTGGTCCACCTGGTCGCGGACCTGCAGGGTGTAGCGCCCGTCCACGAAGATCGCGGCCTTGTCCTTGAGGATCACCGCCGCGCCGGCCGAGCCGGTGAAGCCGGTGGCCCAGGCCAGCCGGTCGTTGGCGGCGGGTAGGTACTCGTTCTGATGCTCGTCCTCATGCGGCACGACGAAGCCGTCGAGGTTCTGCTCGGCCATGGCCTTGCGGATCAGGGGCACGTGCTTGGGCCCGAAGGAACGGTCGGTAGCTTCGTCGAAGGTCTGGCGCATGGGCGGGGATGTAATCCCTTCGCGGCGCGCGGGCAAAGGGTGGGAAGCGGCGCCTTGCCGGCGAACGCCGTTCGGGCTATCGGACGTCCATGGTCCGCAGCGCCTGCCAGCCCTCGTC
>JBIOED010000209.1:0-3174 GCA_044445675.1 Caulobacterales bacterium
AGGTCGCCCACCACCAGGCTGCCGTCGGCGCGCACGCGGGCGGCGTGGCGGCCCTTGTCGTCGTAGAGCACGTCGCCGGCGCGCAGCAGGCCCGCCTCGACGATCTGGCCGAAGGGGATGCGCGGTTCGGATTTCTTGGAGCCGGTGACCACCATCTCCGCCGCCGTGGCGGGGATCACCCGGGCGATGCGGGCCTTGGCGAGTTCGGCGTAGGCCGCCTCGCGCTCGATGCCGATGTAGTGGCGGCCCAGGCGGCGGGCCGCCGCGCCCGTGGTGCCGGTTCCGAAGAACGGGTCGAGGATGACGTCGCCGGGCCGGGTCGAGGCCAGGATCAGGCGGCAAAGCAGGGCTTCCGGCTTCTGGGTCGGATGCGCCTTGACGCCCGCCGCGTCCTTTAGGCGCTCCTCGCCGGTGCACAGCGGCAGGCTCCAGTCAGAGCGCATCTGCAGCTCGTCGTTGGCCATCTTCATGGCGTCGTAGTTGAAGGTGTAGCGCTTGCCGCCGCGCGACTTGGTGGCCCAGATCAGGGTCTCGTGGGCGTTGGTGAAGCGCGTGCCCTTGAAGTTCGGCATCGGGTTCGACTTGCGCCAGACGATGTCGTTGAGGATCCAGAACCCCAGGTCCTGCAGGGTGGCGCCCACCCGGAAGATGTTGTGGTAGCTGCCGATCACCCATAGCGCCCCGTCGTCCTTCAGGACGCGCTGGCACTCGGAGAGCCAGGCCTTGGTGAAGGCGTCGTAGGTCGCGAAGCTTTCAAACCGGTCCCAGTCGTCGTCGACCGCATCGACTTTGGAATTGTCCGGCCGCAGCAGGTCGCCCCCCAGCTGCAGGTTGTAGGGCGGGTCGGCGAACACCAGGTCCACCGAGCGGTCCGGCAGCTTGCGCAATTCGTCAAGGCAATCGCCCAGGATGATGGTGTCGGCCGCAACGCTCATGTCTGACCCTTGGAAAACCCGGAGTCAGAATCCTGGCCCTACATGGTGAAGGAGAGGTTCGCGAACGTGGTGAACGAGGGGTTAAGGGCGCACGGCGCCGAACAGCAGCTGGGGTCGCGCTCCGCCTTCCGCGCGAGAGGAACTTCCGACCAGGCTGCGAACTCTGAGAAACCCCACCTCCGACCTGCTCCGCAGGCCACCTCCTCCCACAAGGGGAGGAGGACACCGATCTAACCCACGACCGCCTTGCGCGCTTTTCCCAGGGCCTGAACGGTCGCTTCGCGGCTCGGCTGCTGCCTGGGCATGCGGTTCCAGGCGTCCAGCGCGGCGACCTTGTAGGCTTCGGCCAGCGTCGGATAGTTGAAGGTGTTCTCCACGAAATAGTCGAGCGTGCCCTCGAGGTTGAGCACCGCCTGGCCGATGTGGATCAGCTCGGTGGCCCCTTCGCCGACGATGTGGACGCCCAGCAGCCGGCGGGTCTCCAGGGCGAACAGCATCTTCATGAAGCCCGACGAGATGCCCATGATGTGGCCACGGCTGGTCTCGCGGAACCGGGCGACGCCGCATTCGTAGGCGATGCCGCGCTCGCGCGCCTGCTCCTCGGTCATGCCGATGGTCGAGATTTCCGGCACCGAATAGATGCCGTAGGGAAAGAATTCCGGCGGCGCCTGGCTGGGCGCGTCGAAGGCGTGGCAGGCGGCGATGCGGCCCTGCTCCATGGAGGTCGAGGCGAGGCTCGGGAAGCCGATGATGTCGCCGGCCGCGTAGATGTGCGGCTGGATCGTCTGGAACGTCGCCTTGTCCACGGCGAGCCGTCCGCGCTCGTCGGGCTGCAGGCCGGCGGCGGCGAGGTCGAGCCCATCGGTGGCGCCTTCGCGGCCGGCGGAGAACAGCACCATGTCGGCGCGCAGCTCGCGCTCGTCGGAGAGTTTCAGGCGACAGGTCTGCGGGCCCTCGACCTCGGCGGAGACCACCTTGGCGCCGAAGCGGATGATCACCCCGCGATCGCGCAGGTCGTGCACGAACTCGTCGGCGAGCTCGCGGTCCAGGAACGGCATCAGGCCGGCGTTCGGCTCGACCAGGGTCACCTTGACGTCGAGCGCCGAGAAGATCGAGGCGTACTCCACGCCGATGACGCTGGCGCCGACCACCACCAGCTGGCGCGGGATGCGGTCGATCTCCAGGATCTCGTCGCTGTCGAGGATGTCGCGGCCGTCGAAGCCGATGTGGCCCGGCCGATAGGGCCGCGTGCCCACGGCGATCAGGAAGCGGTCGGCCGTGTAGTCGGCGATGCCGCCGACGCCCTGCACCGCCACGCCCTGCGGGCTGGTGAACCGCGCGACGCCTTGGGCGGTGTCGACGCCGTTGCGGGCGAACTGGTGCTCCAGCACGTCGACCTCGTGGTCGAGGGTGATGTCGAGCCGCCGGCGCAGGTCCTCAGCGCCGATGTGCGGCTTGGCCCGATAGGCGCGGCCATAGAAGCCGCGCTCGCGCCAGCCGGTGAGGTTGAGCACCGTCTCGCGCAGGGTTTTGGACGGGATGGTGCCGGTGTGGACCGAGACGCCGCCGACCCGCTTGCCGCGTTCGATGACGAGCACGCGCTTGTTCAGCTTGGCCGCCTGGATCGCGCCCCGGCGGCCCGCCGGGCCGGAGCCGATGACGATCAGGTCGTAGTGGTTCGATGACAAGGCGCCCCTCCCGGCGTTCTGCGGGCGCGGACACCATAGGGACGGCGGGTTAAGGTAAGCTTTGGGGGAGGGGACGGCTTCCTCTCCCGCGCAGCGGGAGAGCGGTGGAGAGGGCGAGCCTCAAGCTCTGAATCATCGGGCAGATGAACCGAGCGCCGCGCTCCCGGCTTGCCCTTCCCACCCTCGGCTCTTCCCCCGGCCTTCGCCGGGGTCGGCCGGCGGTCCCCCCTTCCCATGCTTGGGAAGGGAAAGGGAGGGCGCAGTCGGTTCTCCTCCGCTTGTCAGTCGTCCGGCGCGATGTCGGCGAAGACCTGCATGGGGTTGCGGCCCATCAGCGCCAGCTTCACCGGCCCCCAGCCCAGGCGGTGGATCTCGCAGGGGCCGAGGGTCAGCAGGCCGTCGGCGTGGGCCTGGGCGCGATAGCCCTTGTGGCCGGCGAAGCCGTAGCCGGGGTAGAGCCGATCCATCTCGACCATCAGCCGGTCGCGGGCCACCTTGGCCAGGATCGAGGCCGCGGCGATCGACTTGGACTTGCCATCGCCGCCCACCAC
>JBIOED010000210.1:0-3114 GCA_044445675.1 Caulobacterales bacterium
CGGCAAGAAGACCTTCGTGCTGGAAGGCATGGCGGCCAACCTGCTGGTGGTCTCGGCCAAGGGCCCCGACGGGATCGGCCTCTACCTGGTCAAGGCCGACGGCCCCGGGGTGACCCGCCACCGCCTGGCGCTGGCCGACAGCCGCGGCGCGGCCAACATCGACTTCGACCAGGCCCCGGCCGAGCCGCTGAGCGGCGGCGCGGAGCTCCTGGAAAAGGTGCTCGACCGCGCCCGCGCCGGCGTCGCCGCCGAGATGCTGGGCAGCGCGCTGCAGGCCTTCGAGACCACGCTCGACTACCTGAAGGTGCGCGTGCAGTTCGGCCAGGTGATTGGCTCCTTCCAGGCCCTGCAGCACCGCGCGGCCAAGATGTTCACCGACCTGGAGCTGTCGCGCTCGGCCGTCGAGGCCGCCCTGGCCGCCATCGACGCCGACAGCCCCGACGTGCCGGAGCTGGTGTCCTTGGCCAAGGCGAAGATGGGCGACACCTTCCACCTGGTCTCCAACGAGATGGTCCAGATGCACGGCGGCATCGGCATGACCGACGCCCACGACGCCGGGTTCTACCTGAAGCGCGCGCGGGCGGCGGAAGCAGCGTTCGGGAACCAGGCGTATCACCGGGACCGATACGCGCGGATCCAGGGGTATTGAGGCGCTGAGCCGCACGGGGGGGCGGCGTGCGCCCCCTATCCGTCGGCTATGCCGACACCTTCTCCAGCGAAGGGCGAACGCATGCCGATCCGGTCCAGCTTGGCGTTCACCAGGTCGAGCTTTTCGTGGAGCTCGGCGATGGCGGTCTCGGACTTGACGTTGACCTCGTAGTCGAGGGCCGCGGCCAGACGATCTTTTGCGGCCTGGCGGTTCTGGCTCATCATAATCACCGGGGCCTGCAGGGCAGCCAGCATGGAGAGCAAGAGGTTCAGGAAGATGAAGGGGTAGGGATCGAAGGCGTGGCGGACCAGCACCAGGGTGTTGAGGCCCGCCCAGAGGGCCAGGAACACCCCAAAGCCGATGATGAAGGTCCATGAGCCGCCGATGGCGGCGACGCGGTCGGACAGCCGGTCGCCGAGCTTCAGCCGCCCGTCGAACTCCTGGTTGAGGTTGCGCGCGGTGTGGACGCGCTTGGCGACGCGCTGGATGAGGCGGCGGTCGCGCTCGTCGAGCGGGGCCAGGCCGGCGTGCAACAGATGCTGGGCGAGGAAGCGGACTTCACTCTTCATGGCTCACCTACCTTTTCGACCGTGCGGCCGTCAGGCGGGAGCGGACCTAGTCGATCAGCGCTTCGCCTGGGACGGCACGGTCCTGCGACTGTGACTGGGCATCGATTGGGTTTCCGAAAGGCCGCCCTGCGTGAGCGGCGCCAGGCAAATGCGCCCGCCAGGGCGGCAGGTCAAGGGGGCGCGCGTTCAGCCCCCGAGCCCGGGGCGGGGCCACCCGCTAAGCGCTAGCATTTTTTGCTTGCGCGCCCACTCGAGATTGCACATTATGCAAGCATGAACAGCCGGCAGGCCCGGACCCTAAGGGCGGTGTTCTCCGACCCGGTGTCCGGGACACTGGCCTGGGCGGATATCGAAAGCCTGCTGGTCGGCGCCGGGTGTGCGGTCGTGGAAGGTTCTGGCTCGCGGGTGCGGTTTGTCTACAAGGGCGAGCTGGAAACCTTTCATCGTCCGCATCCGGCCAAGGAGGCGAAGCGCTATCAGGTGCGCGCCGCCCGCGCCTTCCTGACCAGGATTGGAGTGAAGCCATGAACGCCATGACCCACAAGGGCTATGCCGCGCGCGTCGATTTCGACGACGACGACGGCATCTTCTTCGGACAGATCGCCGGCATCCGCGACGGCGTCGGCTTTCATGCCGACACGGTCGAAGGGCTGCGCGCGGCTTTCCGCGAGGCCGTCGAGGACTACATCGCGACCTGTGCCAAGATCGGAAAGACGCCGCAGAAGCCCTACTCCGGCCAGATCATGGTCAGGGTCGCCCCCGAGGTTCATGCCCGGGCCGCTCTGGCCGCCCAGCTCGCCGGGAAGAGCCTGACCAAGTGGACGGAAGAGAAGCTGAAGGCGGCGGCCGAGGCCGAGGCGGGAACGGCGACCTAAAGCGGAGTCCATGACCTGGGAGGGCTTGGCCTTCCCAGAATGTTCTTTCTTTGTTCTATAGCTGGCGCGTGATATCCTGCCGCCATGTCGCCGCCGCTTCCGCCGTTCGCCAGGCACTGGCCGATCCCGCCGATGGACCATGCGGCGGAGTGCAAGCCGTCGGCGTTCAACTGGGCGATGGGGCGGCTGATCCTGCAGCGGATGGGCGACCGCGCGTCCGCAACGCTTATCGAGGCGCGCCGCCAGCGCGCGGTGCGGTTTAGCTGCCTGATCGACCTGGCGGTGGAGAGACCGCGCCGCAGGCGCAGGCCCGCCCGAGCCTAGTCCGAAAGGAACTTCGCCGGGTCGATGGACTGGGCGCGCTGGGCGCCGACGGGGGCGGAGCGCAGGGTGTAGGTCAGGGTCTGGGTGACCACGCCCTCGGCGCCCAACTGCTGCTTGAAGGTCTCGGTGTCGGGGAACTCCGAGGCGGCGGCGAGGCTGGTGAAGGATTTGCAGTCCTGGGCCAGCGCCGAGCCGACCGCGTACTGGATGCGATAGGCGCCGTCCGGCAGTGGGCCCACCTTGGCGTGGCCGCCCTTGCTGACGAAAAAGGCCAGCCGCAGGCGGCCGGTGTCGGCGTCGCGCAGCTTGATGATGGTGGGGCCGTCGGCGCCGTTGTTGACCTCCACATGATGGCCGAACTTCACCGGGTCGAGCCGGCCCTCGATCAGCTCGCCGTCCTGGGGCGGCCGGGCGCAGGTCGGCGCGGGCGGGGCGGCGGTCGCCGCACCGGGCGGCTCCGCGCCGGGGGCGATGGTGGAGAAGGAGGCGCGCACCATCGGCTCCAGCGCCCGGGCGTACGCCGGCGTGGCCAAGGCGCCGGCGGGCACGCCGTAGACCCAGACCAGCGCGCCGACCAAGACCGGCGCGGCCATCGCCAGCCCGCCTTGCAGGGCCACGGCGCCGGCGCGCGCCCGCCAGGGATCGACCAGCGGCGGCGTGTCCCTGGGCACGCCGGCGCGGTGCAGCTCGGCCAGCA
>JBIOED010000211.1:0-3088 GCA_044445675.1 Caulobacterales bacterium
CGCCCTGCCGCGCCTATCCCACGAACACCGCGAAGCCCTCCTGCTGGTGGTGGCGGCCGGCCATTCCTACGAGGACGCCGCCGACATCTGCGCCTGCGGCGTGAACGCCATGAAACAGCGGGTCCGGCGGGCCCGCATGCACCTGGCCGCCCTCACCGATCCCGATCCGCCGGCCGCCTGGCCCAAGGCGGCGAGCGACCGACCGCCGGACGCGTATCGGCCGCCCGCGGCGGACCCTGGACTCGAGGGGCCGATGGCGGCCGCTCAACCGCCGCCCGTCACGCTGGGCGGCCCAGCCTTGCGCCGATCGGGGGACACCTGAACATCCGGCGCGAAAAAGCGTGCCTCATCCGGCCGTCGCCTTGTCGCCGCCCGCAGCCAAAGGGATAGTGACGCCGGCCTGTTGAGCCGCGTTTTGGGCACTGACCTGTCGGGCGCCCCATCGACGTCCGCTATTGAGTATCGAGCTGGTGTCCGCGTTCGGATCCTGAGCGGACCTTATCGATCTAGCGCGCCTCCAACCGTGGCCTCGACGGCGAGCGAACTGCGCGAGGGACCCTCCAGCCGATCTCGCAAGCGCAAGAAGGGCCGCTCGACCACCCAATAAAGCACCGCGCCGAGGGCGAACGCGCCGAGCAGGGCGGGCGCGAACGCGAACGGCTGGAGCCATTCCGGCAGGTGTGGCCTGGCCAGTTGCACCCAGTGGAAGACGATCTTGTGGCTCAGGTATAGGCTATAGGCCCCGGCGGCGAGCGCACCCGCGCCAGGAACCCGACGGCGCCCGATCAGGGAGCTCGGCGTGGCGGCGGCCATGACGATCAGCACAACACTGAAGGACAGGAAGGGATAGCCGAGGACCGTGGCCCAGAACCGCGCGTTTTGGCCGTGGTTGAAGACGAAGGTCGAGGTCACGACGCCGGCGAGCCCTGCGACCAGCAGCAGGTTCGGACGCGCGGTGAGCCTGGCCCAGGCTTGGGGGCGGAAGGCCTGGATCGCCGCGGCTGCGATGCCCATCAGCAGGCCGTCTAGGCGGGTGTCCGTCGGATAGTAGATCAGTTGCATGAAGGGGCCGTGCGGGTCGGCGGCCGTGTCGAAGGGCGTTTCCGCGACGAAGCGCAACCACAGATAACCACGCAGGACCATGCCCACTATCAGGACCAAGACTATAGCAAGCGTCACCTTTGACGGGCTCGGCTTGAGCGCGATCAGGGCCACGATGGCCGGGAAGACCAAGTAGAACTGCTCTTCCACGCACAGCGACCAGACATGGGAGAAGGCCAGGCCAGGCGTCGGCAAGGGCGGCACGTTTTCGGTGAAGGTCAGGAATTGCCATAGCGGCGCGATGTCGGGGTGATCGCGCACGCCGGGGATGGCAAAATAGGCGACAACGACGACCAGATAGGCGGGCAGGGTACGCAGCAGCCGGCGGCCGAAGAACCGCGAATAGTTGGGCTGCTCGCCGCGCGCGAAGGGCCGCAGAAGCCGGCCGGCGATCAGAAAGCCCGACAGGACGAAGAACAGGTCGACGCCAAACCAGCCATAGCGGACCAGCCAGTGGTCGTTCGATGTCAGGCCGAACATCTCACTATGGGTCAGCATCACCCAGGAGATGGCGGCGGCGCGGACGAGGTCGAGGCCCGGCAGGCGGGGCGCGGGCGCGCGGAAGACGGTCGTTTCCACGGGCGAACTCGGGCTGGGGTGACCGGAGAGACGCTGTGATCTGGAGCCCGATTCGGTCGGTCGTCGAGGGGCCGGAGGGCCAATTCTCAGAGATAAAATTTACGTTGCGGAGGACGGTTTCCCCCCAACCTACGTTGCCAGCGTCCGCTTCTCGGCCACGAGCCTGAACGTCGCGTTCCCGGCGCGGAGCCAAGGACAGTTCGCGGACCCATAGCGGACATGCGGCGAGTCCGCTTAGAGTCGCCCCCAGTGAACTGCTGGGGGCGGCATGGACATCCACAAGCCGAAGGCCGCGCACAGCCTGCGCGAGTTCGCCGTCGAGATCGGGACCATCATCTGCGGCATCCTGATCGCGCTGGGGCTCGAACAGGTCGTCGACTGGAGCCATTCGCGCCGCGAGGTCGGGGAGGCGCGCGAAGCGATGGACGCGGAGCTTGCCTCGGACGCCGCTCGGCTGGCTTCGACCGCCAGCCAGGACGAATGCGCGGAGGTGCGACTAAAGCTGCTTGAGGACTGGGCGGCCGGAAAAGCGCACATCGACAGCGAGAACCTGGCCTCGATCGATAACCGCCCGCTCAACGGCAGCCTTCGCGCCTCGGCCTGGGACATCGCCAAGACCGGCGCCGTGGCCTCGCATATGTCGGTCAAGGACCGGCTGGCCTACGCGATCGTCTACGATCAGATCGCCAACCAGATGACCATCATTCAGGGCGAGCGCGGCGCGTGGATCCAGCTCGGCCGCTATGCCGGCAAGGGCGCGCTGGACGCCGAGGAGGCGCGGGAACTGCGGGAGGACATCGGCCTGATCCGGGCGAATTCCGCCGGACGCCGGCTCAACACGCCCAAGATCGAGGCGGGCATAGCCCAGTTGGCGGTGAAGCCCGGTGTCGACAACTTCCCGCCCGGACGCGGCCCTCGCGACCTCTGCGCGCCGCCGAGGTAGGACCAGCCGGCATGGACATCCACAAACCCAAGCCCTGGCGCGGCGTCCGCGAGTTCCTGAAGGAGTACGTCATCATCGTCGTCGGCGTGCTGACGGCGCTGGCCGGCGAGCAGGTGGTGGAACAGCTTCACCGAAGCGAGGAAGCAAGGCTGGCGGAACGCGCCATGCGGCTGGAGCTCGGCCAAGACGACGGGCAGCAAGCCTATGCGCGCGTGCTGATTACGCGCTGCTTCGACGATCGGATCGCCCAGATCCATGACGGCGCCTTCGGCGCGCCGGCCGACCAGCTGCGCAAGTGGACCGCATCCTATGTGCCGCCGTTCAGGAGTTGGGACAGTGAGGCGTGGAAGGCCGTCGTCTCCTCGGACATCGGCAAGTTCATGGGGGCGGAGAGGCTTGTGGATTGGTCGGCGGCGTACCGGACTATGCCGGGGCTGAGCGAGCTGAATGCCCATGAATCCGAAC
>JBIOED010000212.1:0-3058 GCA_044445675.1 Caulobacterales bacterium
GGAAAGGCCTGGCCGTCCGCAGCCAGGCGGACGGCCAGGGAAGCTCGCCGCAGATCGGATCAGTCGACCACGTGATAGCGGCCGCGATCGTCCGGGCAGACGTGGACGAAGCGGCGGTCGATGCGCCCGTCGGGCCTGTAGACCGGGCTCTCCGCGACGGTGCAGCCGTCCGGGCCGGCGCGGTCCTCGATGACCCGGAAGCGCATGCCGTGGCGGCCGTACGCCCAGACCGCGTCGTGTTGCGCATAGGGCGGCGGCGGGGAGTCGTACTCGGCCGCGCCATAGGGTTCCGGCTCGGGCTGATAATAGGCCGAGGGCGCAGGCGGCGGCGGGGGCGGCGGCGCCTCGTCATAGGACGGCGCCGGGGGCGCGGTGTTGCAGGCGGCGCAGGAGTGGCCGATGGCCGCGCCGGCTATGGCCCCGACCACGCCGCCCAGCAGCGAGCCGTCGGTGCGGTGACCCCTGGCGGCGAACTGCGAACCCAGGACCGCGCCGCCGGCCGCGCCCAACAGGCCGCCGGTGACGCCGCGGTTGCTCGCCTCGCGCCGGCACGGGTCGTAGTTGCCGTAGCCGGGGCCTTCATAGGCTTGTGCGGCGGCCGCCGTCGCTGCGCCCAGCGCGAGCAGCCCGGCCGCTGCGGCCAGCGCGCTCTTGGCGAAGGTCGAAGATGTGGTCATGGGTAGCCCTCTCTCGAATTCGTCGAGCCGCTCTTGGGCGGCCTCGGCGATCCTTATGGTCGAGCTTAGCTGAACGGATTTTGAGCGCGCCGTTCATCTTCGTTCACGTGGCCTGCCGCCTTTCGCGCAAGGATACCGTTGCCGCCATGAAGCCCGCGCGACGTCATCATCGCCCGCAAACCCGGCCGGCCCGCTCCCCGGGGCCGCCCGTCGAACTGCGGATCGAACAGCTCGGCGGGGAAGGCGACGGCATGGCGCCCGGGCCTGCCTTCGTGCCCTTCACCCTGCCGGGCGAGCGGGTGCTGGCGGCGGGCGGCGGCGAGCGGCGCGAGCTGGTCGAGGTGCTGGAGCCCAGCGCGGAGCGGGTCGCGCCGCCGTGCCCGCATTTCGGGATCTGCGGCGGCTGCGCCCTGCAGCATTGGGCGCACGCGCCCTACCTGGCCTGGAAGGTGGAGCGGCTGGCGACCACCCTGGCCCGGCAGCAGATCGAGACCGAGATCCTGCCGCCCTTTGCCGCGGCCCTGGGCGCCCGGCGGCGGGTGGCGCTGCATGCCCGGCGCGGCGGGCGCGAGGCGGCGCGGCTGGGCTACAAGGCGCGCAAGTCCTGGGATCTGGTGGACATCGCCGTCTGCCCGATCTCCGACCCCGCCATCCAGGCGGCGATCCCGGCGCTGAAGCGGCTGGCCGCCCCGCTGTTCGAGCATCCGAAGTCGGCGCCGACCCTGCACGTGACCCTGACCGCCAGCGGCCTCGACATCGACATCTCCGGCGTCGAGCGCAAGTCCGGCGGCCTCTCCGCCGACGCGCGGGTGCAGATCGCCGAGCGGGCGGCGCAGGCCGACTTCGCGCGCGTGACCCTCGACGGGGAAGTCGCCTACCAGGCGCGCGCGCCCCAGGTGCGGTTGGGGCCGGCGGTGGTCGCCCTGCCGCCGGGCGCCTTCCTGCAGGCCACGCCCCAGGCCGAGGCCGCCATGGCCGCCTTCGTGGCCCGGCAGGCGGCGGGCGCGGCGCGGATCGCCGACCTCTTCTGCGGCGTGGGAACCTTCACCTTCCGGCTGGCGGAGGTCGCCCAGGTCTATGCCGCCGACGCCGAACCGGAGGCTATCCGCGCGCTTGCCGGCGCCCTGGCCGCCGCGCCCGGCCTGCATGGCGTCACCGCCGAAGCCCGCGACCTGGCCCGCCGCCCGGTCCTGGCCGAGGAGCTGAAGAAAACCGATGTCGCGGTCTTCGACCCGCCCCGCGCCGGCGCCGTTGAACAGACCGCCGAACTGGCCCGCTCGTCCGTGGCCCGGGTCATCGGCGTCTCCTGCAGTCCCGCCACCTTCGCCCGCGACGCGCGCACCCTGATCGACGCGGGCTTTGCGCTGGACCGTGTCCTGCCCGTCGACCAGTTCCTCTGGTCCCCGCACATCGAGCTGGTGGGGGTGTTCAACCGCTAAGGTCCTCACGCCGGCAAGCGGCGAGGAACCGAGCCTCCGATCTGATTTCGCGAAGGCTCACCCGAACAGGTCGATCTGGTCGCCGGCCTTGGGCGGAACGCCGAACTGCGTCAGGTCCAGGGGCGGCAGGCGGGCATCGATGCCGTAGCGCTTTCTGGCGGTGGCGAAGCGCCGGGACATCAGGGCCGCGATGGGGCCTTCGCCCTTCATGCGCTTGCCCCACTGGCTGTCGTAGGCCTTGCCGCCGCGCATCTGGCGGACCAGCGACATCACCCGGCTGGCGCGGTCCGGCTGGTCGGTGGCCAGCCATTCCTGGAAGAGGTCGGCGATCTCCCGCGGCAGGCGCAGCGCTACATAGCCCGCGCTGCGCGCGCCGGCGGCAGCCGAGCGTTCCAGCACCGCCTCCAGCTCGTGGTCGTTGAGGCCGGGGATGCAGGGGGCGAACATCACCACCGTCGGCACGCCCGCGTCGGTGAGGCGCTTCACGGCGTCGAGGCGCTTTTCCGGCGTGGCGGCGCGCGGTTCCATGGAGCGGGCGAGCTTGCGGTCGAGCGTGGTGATCGAGATCGCCACGCGCACCAGGTTGCGCTGCGCCAACGGGGCGAGCAGGTCGAGGTCGCGCAGGATCAGGCCGGACTTCGAGATCACCGAGAACGGGTGGTTGAACCGCGATAGCACAGCGATCACGTCCCGGGTCACCCGCAGGCGGCGTTCCTGCGGCTGGTAGGGATCGGTGTTGCCGCCGATGTGGATCACTTCGGGGACGTAGCGCGGGCTGGAAAGCTCCCGCTCCAGCAGGCGCGCCGCCTCGGGCTTGAAGAACAGCTTGGATTCGAAGTCGAGGCCGGGCGAAAGCCCCATGTAGGCGTGGGCGGGCCTCGCGTAGCAGTAGATGCAGCCGTGCTCGCAACCACGGTAGGGGTTGATCGAGGCGGAGAAGCC
>JBIOED010000213.1:0-3048 GCA_044445675.1 Caulobacterales bacterium
CAGGCTCAGCACGATCATGATGCCGAAGAACAGCGCAAAGCGGATCAGATGCGGCGCGGCCCAAGGCGTCCAGGAGGAGCCGGCGATGGAAAACTGCATCACCGCCCCGGCGCCGACGATCAGGCAGATCGTCAGGCAGAAAATCCAGTCGATCTCGCCGAATTTGTTGATCAGGCGATCCCGCTCGCCCGGACGGGTCAGGGCCGAGACGGTCATGTGGGGGTTCCGGTCCCGACGGTGGAATTGGGATCGACCGGCTGGGGCGGCAGGTCGGGCACCACGTCGCCGCTGCCGGGGCCGGCGGGGATCTCCGGCATCGGCATGGGCTTCTCGACCCGTGCGCGGATTTCCGGATCCTTGAGCAGCGCGACGCGCATGATCTCGCGCGCCCGCGGCGCCGCGGAGGTCGCCCCGAATCCGCCATGCTCCACCAGCACGCTCATGGCGTAGCGGGGCACGTCGGTGGGCGCGAACGCGATGAACCACGAGTGGTCGCGCAGCGCCCATGCGCCGTTCCGGTCGTGCACGCCGGTCCCGCCGTGATAGCTGGGGCCCTGGGCGGTGCCGGTCGTGCCGGCCATCCGGACATCGCCCAGGCCGATGTCGCCGAACGCACGGCCCGTGCCTGTCGTGGTGACGGCCACCATGGCGTTGCGGACGAAATCGATGTGCTCGTTGGCGAACGGCAGCTCCCCGAACGCCGCGCCGGAAGGTTGTACGACACCGCCGATGGACTGGACAAGGCGCGGATGCAGCGCCTTGCGGCCGTTGGCTAGGCGCGCGGCCTGCACGCAGAGCTGCAGCGGATTGAGGTGAAGGTAGCTCTGCCCGATGCCCATGCTGGGCGTCTCGCCAGGATGCCAGACCGGGTCTTTGGGGAAGGTGCGCCGCTTATAGGCCGTATCCGGCACTAATCCGGCCTTCTGGCCGGGAATGCCGATGTCGAAGATTTGCCCCAAGCCGAACGCCCGGGCGACCTTGGCGATCTTGTCGGGGCCGATGGCCAGCGCGCACTGGTAGAAGTAGATGTCGCAGGAGGTGGCGATCGCGCCCTTCAGGTCCTGCGCGCCGTGCGCCTCGTCACAGTGCCAGGGCCGGCCGCCCCAGAACCAGACCTTGTTGCAGACGTGGATAGTCCTGGGGTCGTAACCGTTCTCCAGCGCCGCCAGCGCCACCATGGTCTTGAAGGTCGAGCCCGGCGGATAGGTGGCGGTCAGCGCCTTGTTGAATAGCGGCTTGTGGTCGTAGGTCGCCAGCGCCCGGTACTCCGCCCGGGTCAGGCCACGCACGAACTTGTTCGCGTCGAAACTGGGACCTGAGTACATGCACAGGATGTCGCCGTTGCGGCAGTCCATCATCACCGCCGCGCCGCTTTCCGCGCCGAACACCTCCATGGCGCGGTTCTGGACGTCGGCATCGAGGGTGAGCACGATCTCCTTGCCGGGGATCGCCTTGATGTCGCCGGCCGGATCCGTGGAAATTTCGTGGCCGTTGGCGTCGACCTCGACCTTCTGGGCGCCGGGCTTGCCGCGCAGATCGAGGTCGAAGGCCTGCTCGACGCCCTGCCGGCCGATGCGAAAGCCCGGATTGAGCAGGATCGGGTCGGCGTTCGGGCCGGTGGTCGTCAGGTCGGACTTGTTGACCTTGGCCACATAGCCGATCACGTGGGCGAACGCGCCGCCATAGGGATAGACACGAACCTCGCCCATGTCGGCGGTGACGCCGGGCAGTTCCGGGGCGCGGATGTTGATGGCGCTGAACTGCTCCCAGCTCATGTCCTCCATGATCTGCACGGGAGACTTGCGCGGCGCATTGGCGATTTCCCGCAACAAGCGGGCCTGGCGGCCGTCGTCCAGAGGCACGAATTCAGCCAGGGTCTTCAGGGTCGCCGCGGGGTTGGACCCCTTGTCCTTGGCCACCATCAGCCGGAAGTTCGGGCGGTTGGAGGCCAGCACCACCCCATTGCGGTCGACGATCAGCCCGCGCGGCGGCGGGGTCATCTTGAAGTTGAACTGGTTGGAGGCCGACAGCTTTTCGTAGTGCTGGGTCTCGATGAGTTGCAGGTGCGCCAGGCGTCCGCCCAGCGCCAGCAGGCCCGCGCCCGCGAACCCGCCCAGCAGGAAGGCCCGACGGTGGAAAACCCCCTGCCGTTCGTTGACTTCCGCGAAGAAGATGGACGGTTCAGCCATGCCTAGCGTCCGGGTTTCGAGGTTCGCAACCGCTTGGGCCCGCTTGGGCGATCTTCGAACCCGACGGGGACACCAGAGAATCGATATTTCTAGCGTGCTTCCTGGATCTGACGTTCGCGCCGCGCGCGGCCCAGAACGAGGCTATGTTCAAATCCAGCACGCTGGCGCCCCTACCGGAATCTCACGTCGGCGTCCTCGAAGAGGTCGATGAGCCGCTGCGCAAAGGGATACAGGACGATTGTGGCGAGGAATTGCCACGCTATCGGGATCAGCCCGGGACTCGAGCGGGAATCCAGCATGACGAACAGATAGCCCGCCACCAGCGCGGTGGCGGTGGCGAGCCCATACCAGATGCAGAGGATCACCCGGTTCTGGCCCGCCATCATGCTGCGCCCGGCCAGCGCGACGCCATAGGCGATCAGCAGGCAGAGCGCCCACAACCCCAGCGGCCCGCCCCAGACCAGGTCCAGAAACAGGCCCATGACCAGGATGGCCAACGGCGCCAGGATCGAAGGCCGGATTACGGCCCAGGCGAAGGCCAGCGCCATCGGGAAGACCGGCTCCGGCAACTGCAGGCCGAAGACCCGCAGCGGAATGCCGAAGACGATCGTGGCGGCCATCGCCTGCAACATCGGCATGCCCAGCCAGCGCCACGGCTCAAGCGGCCGAGCGCCGCTCAATTTTCAGCTCCGTCGCTCGGCGTCCTGGGTTTCGGTTTGGCTTTGGCGGGAAGCGTCGACGGAGGCCTTGCGGCGCCGGCCTTCAGCGTGGATAGGGCGGACGGCTTCGAGCCGTCGGCATTGAGCTTGGGCGCGACGGGCGCCTTGGAGGCGGTGGTCTTCGGCTTGGCGATGTCCCC
>JBIOED010000214.1:0-3017 GCA_044445675.1 Caulobacterales bacterium
CTAAGGTGTGCTTCAGCAACGGGGGCGGGACACATGGCCGACGGTTCAGTGCAAGGATTCACCGACCAGCGATTTGCGCCGGTCCGCGCGGCGTTCGAGGCCAACCTCGCCAGCGGCGCGGACCTGGGCGCCGCGTTCTGCGCGACGCTGGAGGGCGAGACGGTGGTCGACCTGTGGGGCGGCTTCGCCGACGCCGCGCAGACGCGGCCCTGGGAGAAGGAGACCATCGTCAACGTCTACTCGACGACCAAGACCATGACGGCGCTGTGCGCCCTGATCCTTGCCGACCGCGGCGAACTCGATTTCGACGCGCCGGTCGCGCGCTACTGGCCGGAATTCGCCGCCAACGGCAAGGCGGGGGTCAAGGTCAGGCACCTGATGAGCCACGCCGCGGGCCTCTCCGGCTGGACGGAACCCGTCACCACCGAGGACCTCTACGACTGGAGCAAAGTCACCGCCCTGCTGGCCGCCCAGGCGCCCCTGTGGGAGCCCGGGACCGCGTCGGGCTACCACGCCATCACCCAGGGCTATCTGGTGGGCGAGGTGGTGCGGCGGATCACCGGAAAGTCGCTGGGGACCTTCTTTCGCGAGGTGGTCGCCGAACCGCTGGGCGCCGACTTCCATATCGGCCTGCCGGCGTCGGAGGACCCCCGGGTCGCCGAGCTGATCCCGCCGCCGAAGGGCGCCGCCGCCGGCGACGGCGAGCAGACGCCGGTCCAGGCGGTCACCTTCAACAACCCTGTCATCGACGTCTCGGCGACCCGCACCCGCGCCTGGCGCGGTGCGGAGATTCCCGCCGCCGGCGGGACCGGCAACGCCCGCTCGGTGGCGCAGATCCACACCATCCTCGCCAACGGCGGTGTCGCCAAGGGCAGGCGCTTCCTCTCGGAAGCCGGCTGCCGCAAGGCCCTGGAGCTGCAGATCGAAGGCCCGGACCTCGTCCTCGCCGGCCCTGCGCGGTTCGGCATGGGCTTTGGCCTCGGCGGCGGCGTGGTCCCGCTGCCCAACCCCGCCGACAGCCTGTACTGGGGCGGCTACGGCGGCTCGCTGATCCTCATCGACATGAAGGCCCGCACCACCATCGCCTACGTCATGAACAAGATGGCCGGCACCACCACGGGCGACATGCGCGCCTTCGAACTGGCGATGGCGATGTGGGGCGGGCTGGGACTGGTCTAGCCCCTGCGAAGGTCGGGTCGGAACCGGCGTCGTGTTCAGCTTTGTTTCAGGGCTCCGGCCCTACATTGGCCTGTGCCCCCCGAACCTGCCCCGCCCCAGCTGTCGGCCGAAGTGCAGGCCTGGGGTGCCTTGCGTCGGCCGATCTGGCTTTTTGACCCGCATCGTTTGCGCGGCGTCTACGCCAACGCCGCGGCGCTGCGGCTTTGGGGCGCCGCCAGCGACGAAGAGCTGCTTTCGCGCGACTTCTCGGAGCTTTCGCCGGCCGCGCGCGCCCGCACCGAGCGGCTCGCCCAGGCCACCGCCAACGGGGGCGAGGTCGCCGAGCGGTGGACCTTCTACCCCAATGGGGAGCCCGTCACGGTTCAGGCGACGATCTCCACCTATCACCTCGACGACGGCCGGCCGGTGTTGCTGTTCGAGGCCGCGCCGACAGAGGTCGATCCCGGGGAACGGCGGGCCGTGGAAGCGCTTCGGCACACCTCCACGCTGATCACCCTTTTCGACCAGGAGGGGCGCGCAATCTTCGCCAATCCGGCAGCCTATTCGGCCTACGGTTCGACCGAGCACCCGTTCGAGGCGCGGTTCGTCGATCCGGTGCGAGGTCGGCCTATGCTGGCGCAGGCGCTGGCCGGGGAAACCGTCGCTGAGGTGTGGGAGACCATGACGGTCAAGGGGCCCCGCTGGCACCACCTGGACGCGCGGCCCGTGCTTGACCCCGTCACGGGGGCGGCCGGCGTCCTCCTCAACGAGCGTGATGTGACGCGGCGGGTCGAAGCCGACCTTGCCCGGGCGGCGGCGGAGCAGAAGGCGGCCATGGCCGAGGCCCGGCAGCGGTTCCTTACCGAGATGTCCCACGAGTTGAGGACCCCGCTGAACGCCGTCCTGGGTTTCTCCGAATTGCTGAAGGATGGCCGGCTCGCGCCGGAGGAGGCGCAGCAGGCGCGCCGCATCCACGAGTCAGGCAAGCACCTGCTGGCCGTCGTGAACGAAATGATCCACCTATCCGAGTTGGACGGCTGGACCGGCGAACGGCGGCTCGCGAGCGCGCCGCCCGAGCCGCGGGCCGAACGTGCGGCTCAGACCAAACCGCCGGCGCCCAACGGCGTGACGCGGGTACTCTACGTGGAGGACAACGACAGCAACCGGGCGCTGGTGACCGCCATCCTGGCGACCCAAGGCGTGGAATGCGAGACCGCCGAGGACGGCCGTCAGGGGGTCGAAGCGGCCCGGAGCGGCGACTGGGACGTGATCCTGATGGATATCCAGATGCCGGTGATGAACGGCCTGGAGGCCACCCGCGCGATCCGCGCCCTGCCGGGCCGCGCGGCGACCGCGCCGATCCTCGCGCTCACTGCCAACACCTTGGCCGACCAGCTCCTGGAATACAGCGCCGCCGGCATGGACGACTGCATCGCCAAGCCGGTCGACATGGCCCAGCTGATCGGCAAGGTGCTAGCATGGAGCCAGACCCGCCGCGACGTCGGCGAGGCCGGAACGGACGAGCTTCCGCATCGGGGGCGCAGGGCCTAAGCGGAGGCCCGGGCGCCCTGTCCCGCCGTCTCCCTGGAGCCACCTTGCGCCCGCCCGTCCACGGTCTCGACCTCGATCCGCAAACCCGCTGCGCGCATTGGCACAGCGCGCTCGACATCATCGCGCTGAAGATGCGCTGCTGCCGGACCTACTACGCCTGCCGCAACTGCCACGACGCGCTCGCTGACCATCCGGCGCAGGTGTGGCCCAAGGCCGAGTGGGACGAGTCCGCCGTCCTCTGCGGCGCCTGCGGGACGGAGTTCAGCGTGCGGACCTACCTCGCCTGCGAAAGCCAGTGCCCGACCTGC
>JBIOED010000215.1:0-2932 GCA_044445675.1 Caulobacterales bacterium
ACGATCGCGCCCAGGCGGGCGAGGGGGCTCAGGTCATTTCGGCCGGCCCTTCTTCGGACTCGGCCTTGAAGTTCTCGTCGAGCAAGACCCAGGTCATGCAGAGGATTTCCCGCAAGACCATCTCCGAAGGCTTGAACGCCGCCAGCTTGCGCGTACCCGACACCAGGTGGCGGGCCATGCTGGCCTGCGCCGGGGTCGCCGCCAGATCGACGAGCTGTCGCTCCAGTTGCGCCCAGGTGAAGCTCGGCAGGGTTTCCTCGCGGGCCGCCGGCGTCGGCCAGCGGGCCTCGAAGTCGTCGATCTCCCGGCGCAGCCGCAAGGCCCTGCCGATCACCGCCCGATTGTCGAAATTCTGCCAGTCGCCCATGGACCTGTTCCCCTGTTGCCGACCCATCCGGCCAGAGGTTGACGGTCTCGTCTGTCCTGATCGCGTCCTGTCCTGACGCGATGAGGACATGGTTAACGTCCAGTTTCCGCGCCAGGCGGGCGGCGGCGTAGCGGTCCTCGACGCCGAGCTTGCGGCGGGCGCGGTCGCAGTAGGTGTCCACCGAGGTCTTGGACATGCCGAGCTGACGGGCGATCTGCTTCGAGGACAGGTGCTGATCGACCAGCCGCAGGCATTCGCGTTCGCGCGGCGTGAGCAGCCCGACGGTGTCTTGGGCAATGATGTCGCGGGCGCTCATGGCGCGGGCAGTAAACGACGAGTTGCCGCCGGCGTCTACTTTGACGCGAAGCGTGGGCTGAGATCGGCTACACTGCCGCATAAGGAGGCGCCCGCGATGGAGACGAAGGATCCCGGCCGCACCGCGCAGCTCGAATTGATGATCGGCGCCCGGATGCGGACGCGCCGCCGCCAGCTCGGCCTTTCGCAGAGCGATCTCGCCGAGCGGCTCGGCGTCTCCTTCCAGCAGGTGCAGAAGTACGAGCGCGGCGCCAACCGGGTGGCGGCCTCCACCCTGCTCATGGCGGCCCAGGCGCTGGGGACCGGCGTTTCCTGGCTGGTGGGCGAGGAAGTGTCCGGCCGCGAGGATGACGAGGACGTTTTCCGGGCGTTGGCGCGGCCTGGCGCGCTGGAAATACTGCAGGCCTTCAACGCGATCCCGGACGTGCGGACCCGCGCGGCGCTGCTGGCCCTTGCCCGCGAAATGGCGGCCGGCCCGGTTTGACCGACCGTTAAGGCGTTTGGCGTTATCGCAGGCGCCATGCGCAGACCGCCCATGAGACCGGCTCGCCCGCTCGCCGAACGCAGGCCCCGCCGCGCGCAGATCAGCGCCGAGCAGCTGGCCTCGCTCAGCCATGAGTTCCGCACCCCTCTGAACGGCGTGCTCGGGATGTCGCGCCTGCTGGAGAGCACCCGGCTGACCGCCGAGCAGCGCGCCTACGCCGCCGCGATCCGCGATTCCGGCGAGCACCTGCTGACCCTGGTCAACGACGTGCTGGATTTCGCCAAGCTCGGGGCCGGCAAGGTCGAGCTTCATGCCGGTCAGGTCGAAGTCGCCGGGCTGTTGCGCGGCGTCAGCGAACTGTTGTCGCCTCGGGCGCGGGAAAAGGGCGTCGAGATCGCCTGGGCCGCGCCGAAGGACGTGGGCGCGATACGCGCCGACGAGGGGCGCCTACGCCAGATCCTGCTGAACTTCGCCGGCAACGCCGTCAAGTTCACCGAGACCGGCGGCGTGCTGCTCAGCGTCGCCACGTCGGCGCGCGGGCGCCTGCGGTTCACCGTCGACGATACCGGCCCCGGTGTTTCCGCCGCCCAACGCGAGCGAATCTTCGAAGCCTTCGCCCAGGCCGATCCTGCCCACGCCCACCTGGGCGGCGCCGGTTTGGGCCTGGCCATCGCACGGCGCCTGGCGCTGGCCATGGACGGCGAGGTCGGCGTGGAGTCACGCCCAGAGGGTGGCGCGCGCTTCTGGTTCGAGGCTGCCTTCCGCGCTGTGCCGGGGTCGACCCCGGCCGCGTCCCTGGCCGGCCGGACGATCGGCATCGCCTCCCCCAACGCCATCGTCCGCGACGCGGCCGTCCAGCAGATCGAGGGCTGTGACGGCAAGCCCATCCCCGCCGCCGACCTGGAGGCGCTGATCGCCGCCACCCAGTTCGGTGAGGTGATCCTGGTGGACCATGCGCTGGCCACGGGCTCGCGGCTGATCCGCCGGCCTCCGGAGCGGCGGGCCATCATCCTGCTGGCGCCGGAAGACCGCGCCCTGATCGGCCGTTACCGCCGCTCGGGGTTCGCGGGCTACCTGATCAAGCCGCTGCGCCCAGCCTCCCTGGCCGAACGCGTGCTGATCGCCGCCGGCGCTGGGCAGTCCAGCGCCGCGGCCGCCGAAGACGAGCGCATTGCGACAGCGGCCGCGCCCGGCAAGCGGGTGCTGCTGGTCGAGGACAATCCGATCAACGCGCTCCTGGCCCGCGCCCTGCTCACCCGCGAGGGCTGCGAGATCGACCATGCCGGCGGCGGTGACGAGGCCATCGCCGCGGTCAAGGTCGGGGCCTACGACCTGATCCTGATGGACATGCGGATGCCGGGCCTTTCCGGCGTCGAGACGGCCCGCGTCCTGCGCGGCCTCGGCATCGCGACCCCGATCGTCGCGCTGACCGCCAACGCCTTTGAGGACGACCGGCACGCCTGCCTTGCCGCCGGCATGAACGACTTCCTGGTCAAGCCCATGTCGCCTGACGCCCTGCGCGCCATGCTGACCCGCTGGACCGGGCCCCGAGCCCTTTCCGATCATATGATTTCGTTCGATCGGGAGAAGGTCGCTCGATCAAAACCCTAGCGCGATCGAAGCCCTGAGCTTTCTGGGGGACACCCAGCCTGGTGTGCTGGATCTGACGTTCGCCGCACTCACGAGCTACGCGCCGGGCGAACTTCAGATCCAAGAAGCACACTAGAAACATACACTTGCTAGTGCCTTTATCGATTCCGTAGTTC
>JBIOED010000216.1:0-2843 GCA_044445675.1 Caulobacterales bacterium
CCGGTCAGTCGGTCTTGCCAGAGGGTGAGGAAACAAGCCCGGCCGAGCGCCGCCTGCAGCGCCACCACCGCCCAGGAAGCGATGTGCAGCCGCCGCCACCAGCGGATCCGCACCCAGCGCCAGCCCCGCGCCGCGCCCACCGGGATGGCGATCAGGCCCAGGGCGTTGAAGGCGATCACCGCGAGGTGGGCCGTCAGGACGATCTGGGCGATACGCGCGCCGGCGGCGGGGTTCATGCGCGATCCTCACGCCCTTCGCGCCTCCCGCCAAGCTCCTGCCGGCGCGCGGAGCTTGACTGTGCACGCCGCATCGTGGACATCGCCCCGCGAGGGCGAAGGGGAAATTTTCCATGCGTAAACTGATCGTGCTCGCCGCGGCGGCGTCCGCCCTGCTGGTGGCCAGCTGCAACACCGTCGCCGGCGTCGGCAAGGACGTCTCGGCCGCCGGCCACGCGGTCAGCAGGACCGCGGACGACGTCAGACGATAAATTCCGCGGCGTGAAAGGCTCGCGGGCGCGGAGCCGGAAATAGGCCTGCGGCCGATGCGCTCAACCGTCTTTCATTCCCGCGGCTTCAGGCCCATATCCCGGCCATGGCTGAGATTGTCCATCCGTTGCGGCGGTCGGTCTTCCGAGGGCTCACCGGGCATTGCCCGGCCTGCGGCCATGGCAAGCTGTTCTGGAAATACCTGAAGGTGAACGGCCGTTGCGAGGCCTGCGACACCGACCTGGCGCGTTATCCCGCCGACGACGGGCCGGCCTATCTGACGATCCTGCTGGTGGGCCACCTAGTGGTGGCGCCGCTGCTGTTCCTGCCCATCGTCTGGCGTTCGAACCCGGCCTATTCCCTGCCGATCATCCTGATCCCGCTGGCGGCGCTGACGCTCGCGGTGCTGCCGCGCGTCAAGGGCGGCTGGGTCGGCCTGATGTATTCGCTGGGCGTCAAGGACACCGACGCCCACATGCACACCGCCGACGCCGCCGACTAAGCCCTCCGCCGGAACCTCTACCGTAACCGCCCGTTGCCTGCGCAGTGGACATCACACGGAGGAGAGACGCGTGGGCTTAATCCTGATCATCATCCTGGTGCTGCTGCTGGTCGGCGCCCTGCCGACCTGGGGCCACTCGCGCAGCTGGGGTTACTTTCCGAGCGGCGGCCTTGGCCTGATCCTGGTCATCATCATCGTGCTGGTGCTGTTGCACGTGATCTAGCGGCGGCCCCTGACGTCGGCCGCAAACTCGCCTAGCATCCTCCCGCGCGATCGGGGGGATGCATGGCGGCGGGCGGCGTGAGACTCCAACATCCGGCGGGCGCCCTGTCCGCCCTCGCCCGGATCAAGGCGATCCTGGGCGGCTCGGCGGGCAACTTGGTCGAATGGTACGACTGGTTCGCCTATTCATCGACCAGCCTCTATTTCGCGGCGCACTTCTTCCCCAAGGGCGACGCCACCGCCCAGCAACTGCAGACCGCCGCCATCTTCGCCGCGGGGTTCATCGCCCGGCCCGTCGGGGCCTGGCTGATGGGCGTCTACGCCGACCGGGCAGGACGGCGCGCAGCGCTCACCCTGTCGGTGGCGCTGATGAGCCTGGGCTCCTTCGCGATCGCGGTCTTGCCGACCTTCGCCCAGATCGGCGTTCTGGCGCAACTGGGCCTGCTGGCCGCGCGCCTGGTCCAGGGCCTGTCGCTGGGCGGCGAGTATGGGGCCAGCGCCACCTACATGTCGGAGATGGCGGGCAAGGCGCGCCGCGGCTTCTGGTCGTCCTTCCAGTACACCAGCCTGATCGCCGGCCAGCTGGCGGCGCTCGTCGTGCTGGTGATCCTGCAGCACGTGCTGTCGAAGGCTGACCTGGCGGCGTGGGGCTGGCGCATCCCCTTCGCCATCGGCGGCCTGTTGGCGATCGTGGTGTTCTGGATCCGCACCGGCCTCGACGAGACCCGGGCGTTTCTGGACGAAGCCTCGGCGCCGTCGGAGCGTGGACGGACCCTGACGCTGATCCGCCGGCACCCGCGGGAGTTCGCCATCGTGCTGGTCCTGACCGCGGCGGGCTCCTTGGCCTTCTATGCCTACACGACCTACATGCAGAAGTTCCTGGTCAATACCGCCGGCTTCTCCAAGGACACCGGCACGGCGATCATGGCCGCCGTCCTGGTGGTCTACATGCTGATCCAGCCGGCGATCGGCTGGCTCTCCGACATCGTCGGGCGCAGGACCACAATGGCGGTGGGCCTCGGGCTGGGCGCCCTGGCCACCTATCCGGTGATGACCGCGATCTCGCAGTCCACCTCGGCGCTGGCGGCGTTCGGCCTGGTGATGATCCTGGCGCTCTGCCACTCCGGCTATTCGGCGGTGAACGCAGTCGTG
Organism: Caulobacterales bacterium; assembly: GCA_044445675.1. GTDB lineage: Bacteria > Pseudomonadota > Alphaproteobacteria > Caulobacterales > Caulobacteraceae > Phenylobacterium. The sequence goes on from JBIOED010000216.1 coordinate 2,362, forward strand.
AAGGCCGAGCTATTCCCCGCCCAGGTGCGGGCGCTGGGCGTCGCGCTGCCCTACGCTCTGGCCAACGCCCTGTTCGGCGGCACCGCGGAGTATGTCGCCGAGTGGTTGAAGCGGGCGAAAGCCGAAAGCGGCTTCTACGTCTATGTGGCCGTCGTCATGCTGTGCGGCGCTGTCGCCGCGGCGCGGCTGCGCAACACCAACGTCACGAGCCTGATGGACGACGATTGAGTGGCTCGCCCCCCTGGGCCGGCCACAGATGCGAGGCCGCCGAGCCGCTGGACGCCGCCCTCGCCCTTGGCCCGGCGCCCGCCGAGCGGCGGTTCCTGGAACGCAGACGGGCGGCGTTGACGCGCTGAGCCTTCCCATTCGCCTCGGCGCTTGGAATAAGGCTCAGGCCATGGACGCCGACCTGACCCTCACGACCGCCCCGTTCCGCGACCCCCGCTATGCGCCGCGCAGGCTCGAAGTCGAACACCGGGCCG
>JBIOED010000217.1:0-2811 GCA_044445675.1 Caulobacterales bacterium
GGCGGCCGCCTCGGCGGTGCGCGCCTGGGCCTCAAGCGCTTCCGGGTCCGGCTCGGCGGCGTCGTAGAGGTCGAGGTCGGGCAACGGCCCGCGCGCGAGTCGCGCGACGTCGGCCAGGCCGGCGTAAGGGTCCTCCGGCGCTAGCCTGGCCATGGCCACGCAGCGCGCCACCAGCTTGCCGCGGGCCTCGGCGCTGATGTCGGATCCGGAGACGCTGGCCTGGCGGCGGCCGATGAACACGCGAAGGCCGAGGTCGCGCGATTCCTCGCGTTCCACTTCCTCCAGGTCGCCATTGCGCACGGTGATCGAGAGCGCCCGGCGTTCGGCGCCCACGGCCTCGGCGGCGTCCGCGCCGGCGGCCAGGGCGGCGGTCACGACGTCGTTCAGCAGGTTTTCGTCCATGCGGGCCATATGGCCGAGCGCACCGTTCAGGACAAGCTAGGGTATGGCGTAGAACAGCAGCGCCACGCCGCCCAGGATATAGGCCAGCCAGGTGGCGATCACGCCGGCCGAGCGCAGGACTGACGATCCGCCGCTGCGCGACAGCCCCACCGCGTGCGCCACCCGTCCGACGAACAGGGTCAGGCCGGTGGCGTGCACCACCATCGGCGGCGCGCCCGCCATGGCCAGCACCGCGATGGCGATCAACCCGCCGGGCACATATTCCGTGGCGTTGCCGAAGGCGCGGACGGCCCGCGCGAGCTCGGGGATGTCCGCGTCCCCCAGCACGACCTGGTGCTTGCGCCGCTGGCGGACCACCAGCACCGACAGCACCAGCAGCAGGATAAGGCAGAGCCCGACCCAGAGCGCGGCCGCGTGGGCGGAAGGCGTTGCATCCATCGTTTTCCCCCGTCCGCCCTCAGTGGCGCAGTTGGCCGCGCTTCGCGTGGAGAGGCAAGCCGCCTGTCCTCTCCGAAACGGGGGAAGACTAACCGAGCGGCCTGCCGTCGCCGGGCAGGCCGAGCCGCGCCCACATCTGGGTGACCGCCTCGACGGTGGCGTCGTCCATGGCCAGCTTGCGGCCCCACTCGCGATGGGTCTCCGGCGGCCACTTGTCGGTGGCGTCGAGGCCGATCTTCGAACCCAGCCCGCTCTGCGGCGAGGCGAAGTCGAGGTAGTCGATGGGCGTGTTCTCCACGACCGTGATGTCGCGGGCCGGATCCATGCGGGTGGAGATCGCCCACATGACGTCCTTCCAGTTCCGCGCGTCTATGTCGTCGTCCACGACGATCACCCACTTGGTGTACATGAACTGCCGCAGGTAGCTCCAGACGCCCATCATCACCCGCTTGGCGTGGCCGGCGTAGGCCTTCTTCATCGAGACGACGGCGATGCGGTAGGAGCAGCCCTCCGGCGGCAGCCAGAAGTCGACGATCTCCGGGAACTGCTGGCGCAGCAGCGGGATGAACACCTCGTTCAACGCTTCGCCCAGCACGCTGGGCTCGTCCGGCGGCCGGCCGGTGAAGGTGGTCAGGTAGATCGGGTCGCGGCGCATGGTGATGGCGCTGACCTGGAACACCGGGAACTTCTCGACCGAGTTGTAGAAGCCGGTGTGGTCGCCGTAGGGGCCTTCGTCGGCGTAGTCGTCGAGCAGAACGTGCCCCTCGATGACGATCTCCGCGTTGGCCGGCACCATCAGGGGGACGGTCTTGGCGGCCACCAGCTCGACCTTGGCGCCGCGCAGCAGGCCGGCAAACTGGTACTCCGAAAGGGTGTCCGGCACCGGCGTCACGGCGGCGAGAATGGTGCCGGGATCGGCCCCGATCACCGCGCAGGCGGGCAGCGGCTCGCGCTTGCCCTGCGCTTTCCAGCGACGGTGGTGCTGGGCGCCGCCGCGGTGCGCCAGCCAGCGCATGATCGTCCGGTCCGGCCCCAGCACCTGCATGCGGTAGATGCCGAGGTTGTAGTCGTCCTCGCGATCCTGCGAAGGTCCGCGGGTCACCACCAGCGGCCAGGTGATCAGTGGCGCGGGCTCGCCCGGCCAGCAGGTCTGGATCGGCAGCTTGGCGAGGTCGATGTCGGCGCCCGTCCAGACCACCTCCTGGACGGCGGCCTTTTTCACGGTCGCCGGCCGCATGGACATCACCGTCTTGGCGAGCGGCAGCATCTCCCAGGCGTCCTTCAGGCCGCGCGGCGGCTCGGGCGCGCGCAGGAAGGCCAGCAGTTCGCCCACCTCGCGCAGGTCGCCGGCCGTGGCGCGCTCGCGGCCCTCCAGCGTCACGCCCATCGCCACCCGCTTGACGGTGCCGAACAGGTTGACCAGGCAGGGCATCGGCGAGCGCTCGCCGTCGGCGCGGACGACGTTCTCGAACAGCACCGCCGGGCCGCCCTGGGCCAGCAAACGCCGGTGGATCTCGGTCATCTCCAGCACCGTGGAGACCGGCTCGGACACGCGGACCAGCTCGCCCGCCGCCTCCAGCTTCCCCATGAACTCCCGCATCGACTTGTAGGCCATGCCAACTCCACTAGGGGCAGAGGGCTCCCCTGTCACGCTTGCCGGGGCTAGGATGGCCGCATGAAGCGCATCGACCTCGACGACCTGCCGCCCAAGCTCGCCGCCCTCCTGGCCGGCGCGCAAGCGGGCGAGGAGGTGCTGCTGGTGAAAAACGGCGCGGTGGTCGGCCGCCTCACCGGCGCGGTGGTCGAGCCCGCGCCGTCGCCGCCTGTGCTGGAGCCGCCGCCCGAGGAGAACGCCAAGGAAATCTTCGAGCAGTTCCGCGCGATGATCGACGACGAGTTCTAGCCAGGGTGAACATCCCGCTCATCCCAAGGCCGGGACCCAGATCTCATAGCGCGGCGGCTGGGTGCTCA
>JBIOED010000218.1:0-2797 GCA_044445675.1 Caulobacterales bacterium
GACCCGGCCGGCGCGGGCGCAGGCACGGTGAAGTGGTTCAACCCGACCAAGGGCTTCGGCTTCATCCAGCCCGACGACGGCGGCCAGGACGTGTTCGTGCACATCTCGGCGGTCGAGCAGGCCGGCCTGCGCGGCCTGAACGAAGGCCAGCAGGTCGCCTACGACCTCGAGGCCGACCGCCGCAGCGGTAAGACCTCGGCGACCAACCTGAAGGTCAACGACTAGGGATTTAGGCTCCTCCCCCGTCGTCTTCGCGGCGAGGGAGGACCTCTCTAGTGTGCTGGATCTGAAGTTCGCCTGCTCCACGGGCCACGCGCCGAGCGAACTTCAGATCCAAGAAGCACACTAGAAACATGGACTTGCTAGTGTCCTCCTCAATTCCGAAGTTCGCCAGAACCTGCCGCAAGTGCTTGCGAACTTCGGAATCGGGACACTAGAACAGCCCCGCCGTCAGGTTGATGGTGAGGGCGACGATGATCGTGTTGAAGGCGAAGGCCACCAGGCAATGCAGGGTGGCCAGCCGGCGCAGGCCCTTTGAGGTGATGTTGGCGTCCGCCGTGGCGCAGGCCACGCCGATGACCACCGAGAAGTAGAGGAAATCCCAGTAGTCGGGCGCCTCCTTGCCCGGAAACTCGATCCCCTCGGCGTCGCGCGCGCCGTCGTCCGCGTCGATCCCGTAATATTCGTGCGCGTAGTGCAGGGCGAAAATCAGCTGCACCATCAGCCACGAAGCGATGACGGTGACGAAGGCCAGGACGACATGGGCCGCCTTCATGATCCCGTGCGCGTCCTTGGCCAGCGACAGTTCCGCGCCCACCGCCCAGACGCTGGCCGCAGCGGCCACCACCACGAGGGTGGAGATGGTCCCGCGGCCTTCATCATCGACGGCGGCCTGCCCGCGGATATCCTGCGGCTCGTGCTGGAACCAGGTGAAGAACATCGAGCCCAGGAAGGTGAACGACAGCGCGTCCCAGCCGAGGATCAGGGTCGTCGTTCCGCGCATCTCCTTGGCGAACAGGGCGCAGGCGACGCCCACCGCCAGGCCCACCGCGATGGAGGCCGTCAGGCGCGGCCTGGGGCCGAGCGGCCCAAGCCATCGCCGCCAGCCCTTGATCCCCGTGTCCGCCATCGAATGCTCCCGCCACGCCGCAGCATCGCGCGAGTCCGGCGAGGGGCGCCAGGGCGATGCAAGCGCGACCAGAACCTGTGCGCCCGACGGCGCGTTGACGTGCCTCGGCCGGTCCGGCCCAGGAATTATGTCGATGCGTAGAGTGATCGCCGCGAGCTTGGCGTCCCCCTGGCGGCCCCGGCCGCCCTCCTGATCAGGGTTTGGCGTCGACGGGGTTTTCCCGCGCGACCACGCCGTGCGGCAGCCGCGCCTCGTAGGGGCTGAAGCGGACGTCGGGGTGGCGATAGTCGGTGGAGATGTAGTTGGCGCCCGAGGTGAAGGCCGCCTCGCGCGGGGCGGTGTCGTTCCTGCGGGCTTCCCAGGTGTCGGCGTCGGCGCGGGTGCGCACGATGATGCCGGACCTCACGGCGGCCTCGATGCGGGCGTGCTCCTTGATCGGCTCGTTGAGGGTGATGTAGCCAGCCGCCGGGGAGCTTTCGTCGATGTTCACGAACATCATCCGGCCCTCCAGGCTCTGGCGCGCGCCGCGGTAGACCGCCACCACCTCCGGCGACTCGTCCATCGCCAGCATGATCTTGCCGCGGGCCTGCTTCAGCGTCGGCCACGCCCCGGCCAGCACCGCTTCGCGAAGGGTCCTGTGCTTACCCTGCACCATGTCGGGCGTAAGGATCTCACCGGGCTTGAACACCGCACGGATTTCGGCGTCCACCGCGTCCATCGCCGCGGCGTCGAACGGCAGCAGGGTCACCGCGCCGGGGATCTTCAGATTGTCCTGTTTCAGGTTGAAGATGACCAGGATCGGCACATGGTCCGGGTGCGCGTTGGACCAGGTGCGGATCTCCTTGAAGCAGTCGACCAGCAGCGGACAGACCGAGCGGTAGTCGATGTCGGGGACGTGCATCACCTTCATTCCCGGCTTTTCCAGCGGGGAGAGGTCATAGGGCGTGGTCTTGGGCGCCATCTTGCGGCCGAGCGGCGCCATATAGCGCCCGCCCTGGGGGTCGTAGACGAAGTCGAGCTCGAGCTGGCGCGCGCCGTCGTCCAACTGGGCCGTCAAGGGTTCGTGGGCGTAGTCGAGGGTCTGGGCGGCCTTGGGGTTGGCGGCCCGCACGTTGGCCATCTCCAGCGGCGCGATGGCCATCTTGTAGCTGTTGTGGCTGCCCATGGTCTGCAGCTGGTTCATCCTCAGGCGGTCGACCGCCGCGCGCGTGCAGCCGGCCTGGCCGGACGGCCGCTCCACGTCGCAGGCAGGCGGCAACGCGACGGCGGCGACGGCGAGCAGGGCGGCGATCATCGGTCACTCCATCAGGCGTCGGTGCGCCACTGTGAAGGTTTCGCGCCAGCTTCGCCACTGTCGTAGCCCCCCACCAGCGCCAGCCATTCGTCCTCGGTGATCACCTCGACGCCGAGCCGGGCCGCTTCCGCCAGCTTCGAGCCGGCGCCGGGGCCGGCCACCACCAGGTCGGTCTTCTTCGACACCGAGCCCGAGACCTTGGCGCCCAGGGCCTCGGCCTGGGCCTTGGCCTCGTCGCGGGTCATCTTTTCCAAGGCGCCGGTGAAGACGATGGTCTTGCCGGCCACCGCGGTGTCGGTCTTCGGCCGCTCGGCGGGGATGACGGTCAGTTCCACCATCAGGTTTTCGACCAGGGCCCGATTGTGGTCCTCGGC
>JBIOED010000219.1:0-2679 GCA_044445675.1 Caulobacterales bacterium
ACCCACACCCTGTCGGACCAGGAGTTGAAGGGTGAGGTGAGCGATATCCGCGTCACCTTCGGCGCCGCCGACGCTTCCGGCGCGCGGGGCGGCAAGGGCGGAACCGGCGGTTCGGGCTCCAGCTCGACGGACGTTCCCGGCACCGGCGGTGTCGGCGGCGCCGGCGCGGCGGGCGGCGCGGGCGGCACGGCCAACCAAGGCACGTTCACCACCGGCGCCATCTCCATCGCCGGCGGTTCCTTCGCCAACTTCGCGGGCGTTCAGTCCGCGAGCTTCAACACCGGCCTCGGCTCGCTCAACCAGGCAGGTACGTCGATGGCGGCCAACGCCAACATCAGCTTCGGCGGCACCGGCGGCACGACGACGAATCCCTAGGCGCTTTAGCTCTCACGCCGGGCAGCGGTGCTGCCCGGCGTGATCTTTCCCTTCCGAAGACTACGCTGGAGAGGCCCCATGATCCGCTTCGCATCCGTGATCGTCTGCCTCAGCCTTGGGCTCTCCACCGGCGCCGCGATCGGCGCGCCGGTCGAGGCGTCGGCGTCCGGCGCTGGCGCGGCGCGTCCGGCGATCACAGCCCTCCCCAGCCGCAGCGCTCCCGCTGCGCGAACCGAAACCGCGCGCGCGCCGCTGGGCCTCGACGAGATGTCGGCAATCCATGCGGGGGTGGACAGCAAGGTCTCGGTCCTGACCCGGCAGCAACTGACCGGGACGACCACAGGCAACACGGTGACCGCCGACGTGCTGTCGTCGGGCGACGTCGCCTTCTCGCCAGACGCCCTGAAAGGCTTCAGCGGCGTCGGCAATTTCGTGATCAACACCGGGGCGAACAACACCCTGCAAGGTGCGATCAACATCAGCATCGTGACCGCGCCGTCGCCATGAGGCGCGCTGGGGGCCGCATGATGGCCATGGCGGCGGCCATCGCGCTCTGTGCGCCGGCGACGACTGGGCACGCTCAGGCGGTTTTCAATGCCGGCGGCTTCATGTTCCGCGCGGAGGTCACCAGCCTGAGGGACATGCCGTTCCGCACGGTGGTGCGCCAGCAGTACGACTACAGCTGCGGATCGGCCGCGCTCGCCACCCTGCTTCGTTACCACTACGGCCGCAGCGTGAACGAGGCCCAAGTCTTCCAGGCGATGTACCTGGTCGGCGACCAGGCCAAGATCCGGCAGGTGGGCTTCTCGCTGCTCGACATGAAGCGTTACCTGGAATCGGTCGGCCTGGCCGCCGACGGCTATCGCGAAACCGCGGAGGACCTGGCCCAGAGCGACGCTCCGGCGATCGCCGTGATCAGTGTCGGCGCCTATCGCCATTTCGTGGTCGTCAAGGGCGTGCGGCCCGGCGCGGTGCTGGTGGGCGATCCCGCGCTGGGCCTGAAGAGCTATCGGCTCGACGATTTCATGAAAGTCTGGAACGGCGTGATCTTCGTGGTCCACGCGAAAGCGGATTCGCCGGCGTTCAATCGGGCCGACGAGTGGGGCAGCTTCCCGCACGCCTCGACCGACGCGCTGGACGAGGAAAGCCTCGCGCAGTTCACGCGCGGCCTTCCGCCGATGTACCAGATCACCGCGAGGAACCAGCCATGATCCGGCTGGCCCCGATCGCCGGCGTGGTCGGCCTCCTGTGGCTAGCTGCCGCCCCGGCTGCCGGCACGCCGACACCCATGAGCGACGCGGACCTCGCCGACCAGCGGGGCGGCATCATGACTCCCATCGGGATCGACATCGGCTTCGCGGCCAACGTGCGGACCTTTGTCGACGGGCAGCTGGCCCTGGAAACGACGCTGACCTGGACCGATCAGGGCCCCGTCACCGGAACCACGGGCGCATTGGCGGCCGCCCCGGTCGCCGGCCTGCCGGGCGGCTTGTCGGCCCTGCTCCCGGGCCTCTCCGGCGGCTCCACCCAGATCCTGCAGGACCTTTCCAACCAGCGCATCGCCAGCGTGATCGTCAACTCGGCGAGCGACCGCAACATCCGCCAGGACACCGACATCACCCTGACGATTCCCCAGCTGCAGGCGCTGCAGCACGGATTTGCGGCCAGCCGGATCGCCTCGAACCTGCAGGGCGTCCTGGCCCTGTCGCTGCCGGGCGGCGGATCCGGCCATTGACGGCGCGCCGCCACGTCGTGGCGTCATCTCACAAAACGCGAGACGGCCGAGCTTGCTTCGTGTCTACTAGAACTTGCCCGATGTTCTGGAGAGAACCGATGTCGTGCAGGCTAGTAGGTCATTCCAGGCGCCTAGCGCTGACGGGCTCGCTGATCGCGGGCTTCGCGGCGGCGGGCTCGGCGCACGCCCAGGACGCCGGCCCCAGCCTCGACACCTTCGCCAAGGTGCAGGCCGAACTGCAGCGGCAGGCGAAGGTCATCGCCACACAGCAGCAGGAGATCGACGAACTTCGGGCGCAGCGCGACGAGACGCTGGCCGCGATCCGCGCCGGTTCCATCGGATCCGCCACACAATCCGGGACCCAGGTCGCGCTACTCCAGCAGGTCCCCAACTCCGTGAGCGAGGCGCCGCCGGTGGCGGTCGCCCCGGCCGCCCCGGTGGGCGAACGGCCGGTGGCGCAGCAGCAACAGCAGCAGCGCGAAGCCCTCGCGGCGGTCCCGCCGCAACTGGGCGTGCTGACGCCCAAGGGGCATCTGATCCTCGACCCGTCGATCGAATACGACCGGACC
>JBIOED010000220.1:0-2435 GCA_044445675.1 Caulobacterales bacterium
GTGTTGTCGCCGATCGTGCAGCCGTGCAGCATGACGAGGTGCCCCACCGTCACGTTGGCCCCGATCGTCAGCGGCGAGCCGGTGTCGGTGTGCAGGACCGAGCCGTCCTGGACGTTGGAGTTCTCGCCCACGACGATCGGATCGTTGTCGCCGCGCAGGGTCGCGCCCCACCAGACCGAGGCATTTTTCTTGAGAATCACCCGGCCGATGACCGAAGCGCTCGGCGCAATCCAGTATTCGTCATCGTTTGGCAATTCAGGTGTCACATTGCCTAAGTTGTAGACACTCATCTGCAGATCCTGTTTCTTGCGACAATCCGTCCATTTAACACTTACGAAACCGAGCTAGGATCATTCTAGTCGGGCGATTCGAGCGGGTGAAAGCCTTCTTGAAGTCCGCTGGGGGCCGAGCCTTCGGCTCCTATCCTGCGCTGGACGGAGTTGATGGCGCTGAGCGTGTTGTCTCCCCGGATCTTCGGATCCGGACCGGCATCCCGGGAAGATCCGCCCGGAACGTCATGGGCTCGCGCACGCCGCCTGCTTCGCTTCACACCCGACCACCCAAGGGCGCTCCATTACGGAGACGCCCTTTTTTCTTGCCCCCCAATCCTGGGCGCAACCGGAGGCTTTTGATGACCAAGCGAGCCCTGAAGCGACAGCTGCGCGAAGGCGCGTTCGACGCCGGCCAGTTTGCCGGTGACGATAAGATCCGTCGGCTTCCGCTCGATAGAGACCGGGGCTGGTCGCCGCTGGCGCATCACAATTCCAACGAGGAGCGCGACCAGGGCTACCTGAAGACCATCAAGGCCAAGTCGCCGGGCCAGGAGGAGCTGATCAAGGCCATCGACGCCAAGAACCTGGTCATGGCCCTGGGGCCGGCCGGCACCGGCAAAACCTACCTCGCCATCGCCAAGGCGGTGGAAGCGCTGGAAAGCGGCAGCGTCGGGCGCATCGTCCTGTCGCGCCCCGCGGTCGAGGCCGGCGAGAGCATCGGCTACCTGCCGGGCGATGCGGAGGAGAAGCTGGCCCCTTACCTGCGCCCGCTCTACGACGCGCTCTCCGACCGGCTTTCCATGAAGCGGGTGCGCGCCCTGATGGCCGAAGGCGCCATCGAGATCGCCCCGGTGGGTTTCATGCGCGGTCGCACGCTGAACAACGCCTTCGTGGTGATCGACGAGGCGCAGAACTGCACCTATGTGCAGCTCAAGATGCTGCTCACCCGGCTGGGTTGGCACTCCACCATGGTGGTCACCGGCGATCCGGACCAGTCGGACCTCCTGCCGGAGTTCTCCGGCCTGAGGACCGTCGCCGAGAAGCTGGAGCCCCTCGGCAATATCGCCGTCGTCCGCCTGGCCGACCGCGACATCGTTCGCCACCCGCTGGTCGCGGAGATGCTGGGAGTGCTCTGAGGCCTGGATAGAGTCGCGGGCCGGCCCCAGGCCGGCCCGCATCTGCTCCCGCCGCCGTCCGTGAAGCCAAGTTAACTTGCGCGGCCGTACGGCGAGAATGGATAGTCCTGCCGGGAGGACCTCCATCATGCGTCAATCCACGGCCATCGCCGCGCCATCGCCGGATCGAACCTGGATCGGTTGGTGTGCAGGCGCGACCCTGATTCTGGGCGCGGCCGTCGCGCCTCGCGCGGGGCATGCCGCCACGCCGGTCGTCGACGCCGGACTCTACGGCGCCTGGATGACCGACAAGAGCGATCCCAGCGGGGACTACATGCTGGCGCCCGGCCCGTCCGCCGGGACATTGCGCGTTACGGTCCCGGCGAAGGTGGTTGGCCGGGCGGTGGCCGAGACCCTCACCCTGCAGCGGACAGGCCCTGGTGAATTCGCCACCGCCAAGGGCGCGCCGGTGCGGGCGACCTTCAGGCTCACCCAGCCGCGCCACGCGACCTTCGGCCGATTCCAAAACGACGCGAAGACCCTCGGCATCGGCTACAACCTGCTTGAGAAGCGGTAGCCAGACGCCTGACCGGCTTGTCGGGCCGCGCACGCTTCATGGTCCTCAGCCCTCGAAGATCCAGCCCGGCGTCAGCGTGGACATCTGCACGCCGGCCAGGATCACCTGGTTGCCGCCGCCCATGTCGATGACCGTGTCGGCCCCGACCTGGCTGACCGTGTAGGCCGTGCCGGGATCGAGCATCACCCGGTCGCCCTCGGCCACGTGGAAGTCCAGCACCTTGTCGACGCCGGCGTCCTGCGAGCTGTGGAAGATGTCGGCGCCCGGGCCGCCGCTCTCGGTGTCGTTGCCGCGGTCGCCGGAGATGAAGTCGTTCCCCGCCCCGCCAAACAGCACGTCGTCGCCCTGGCCGCCGCGCACCACGTCGTTGCCGTTCCCGCCGTCGAGGGTGTCGTTGCCGAGGTTGCCCAGCACGATGTCGTCGCCGTCGTCGCCGAACACCAGGTCGTCGCCCTTGCCGCCCACCACCCA
>JBIOED010000221.1:0-2319 GCA_044445675.1 Caulobacterales bacterium
GGGGTGCAGAGACATGAAGAAGACACTTTTGGCCGCGGCTCTAGCCGCCTCGACGATCGCCGTCGCCGCGCCGGCTAGCGCCGCGATCGTGTTCACCTTCACGCCTGGCCCGGCGCACTCGCCGACCACCGGCTTTACGGTCGTCGACACCTTCGACAACACTACCGGTCTGGTCGGCGCGAACTTCCAGATCAAGACGCCGCCCGCGGATTCCAATGGCGCGCCGCCGGCCAACTCCAGCCCTTCGGGCACGCCGTATCTGTCGGTGCTCGGCGGCGGTAACGCGACCTATGCATTCAACGGCCCGGTCGTCGCCTTCGAGTTCGACTGGGGTTCGATCGACACCTACAATACGCTGACCATCACCTCGACGGGCGGCGGCACCACGATCATTCCCGGCACCAGCTTCACCAACACGCCGGCCAACGGCAACCAGGTGGCGCCCGGCACCAATGGCCTGTTCATGGTCAGCGGCAACGCGGGCGAAACCTTCACCGGCGTCAACTTCGCCTCGTCGCAGAACTCTTTCGAAGTCGACAACCTCGCGGTTGCGGTTCCGGAACCGGCGACCTGGGCGATGCTGCTGGTGGGCTTCGGCGGCCTGGGCGCCATGCTCCGCCGTCGGCGCAGCCTTGGCGTGGCGCAAACCGCCTAAGCCACGGTTCGACAGGACTGACTTGCGAGCGCCGTCGGCCGAAAAGCCGGCGGCGTTTTGCTGTCCGCGGCCCCCCTGGGCCTTGACGGCAGAAAGCCACGCGCGGCTTGACCTTGCGGGTGCGCCGTCTTCCAGGCTCGCAGACTTTCATCGCGGAGACCCCCGATGCGCCTTCGACAGATCGCCCTCGTGGCCCGCGACCTGGCCGCCGCCGAGACCGACATCCGCGCCATCTTCGGGCTCGACGACGCCTATGACGATCCCGGCGTCGGCAAGTTTGGCCTGAAGAACGCGGTCTTCCCGGTCGGCGAGACCTTCCTGGAGGTGGTCTCGCCCCGGCAGGCGGACACGACCGCCGGCCGGCTGCTCGACAAGCGCGGCGGCGACGGCGGCTACATGGTGATCCTGCAGGTCCGCGACATCGCCGAGGCCCGCGCCCGCATCGCCGCGGCCAAGGCCCGCGTGGTCGAGCAGGCCGACCTACAGGGCGGGACCGTCGCCATGAGCCACATCCACCCCAAGGATATCGGCGGCGCCATCCTGTCGCTGGACTTCATGCACCCGTGGGAGCGCTGGGAGTGGGGCGGCCCGGTCTGGCGCGAGAACGTCCGCACCGACACCTCCACCGCCGTCGTGGGCGCCGAGCTGCAAGGCGACGATCCAGCCGCCATGGCGGCGCGCTGGGGCGAGGTGCTGGACCGCGTCCCGGCCCGAGACGGCGAGGCCTGGCGCATCGGCCTCGACGGGGGCGAACTCCGCTTCGTCGCCGCCCGCGACGGCCGCGGCGAGGGGCTGGGCGGCTTCGACGTGGCGGTGCGCGACCCGGAGGCCGTGCGCGCCGCCGCCAAGGCCCGCGGCCGCCTGGACGCGAACGGCGAGGTCGTCATCGTGGGGACCCGCGTGCGCCTGGCGCCAGCCTGATGCGCGCTCTGCTCATCGCCTTCGGAGCCCGGGTCGGGACAAGCCCGACCATGAGGGCGGCAAAGATAAGATTCTGATCGACGCTCGCCACGGCGTCTGTTGTCCATGCTCCTCATCAGGCCTAGTGTCCTTGCCTCCTCGGGGGGCCGCGCCTGGCGGCTGAGAGGCGGGTGATCCCGCGACCCGTCGAACCTGATCCGGGTCATGCCGGCGAAGGGAAGGATGCGTGGCCACGCCCGCAGTCTCTCCGCCGGCGCCCCTCTGAAGAGGCACGCCATGAACAAGCCCACCGGCAATCTCGAACCGGCCCAAATCCCCACCGGCGAACGACCCGGTTCGAAGAAGGTCTACCAGCCCGGCGTGCTCTGGCCCGACATCCGCGTGCCGTTCCGCGAGGTGGCCGTCCATCCGTCCGCCAACGAGCCGGCCCTGACCCTCTACGATCCGTCCGGCCCCTATACCGACCCCACCGTGGCCATCGACATCGAGAAGGGCCTGTCGAAGACCCGTGAGCCCTGGGCGGTCTCCCGCGGCGACATCGAGATCGTCGCCGATCCCCGCGAGGTGAAGCCCGAGGACAACGGCTTCGCGAAAGGCGAGCATCTGGCGCCGCAGTTCACCGCCCCCCGCCGCGTCTACCGGGCGAAGGCCGGCGCGAACGTCACGCAGCTTGAGTATGCGCGCCGCGGGATCATCACTCCGGAAATGGAATACGTCGCCATCCGCGAGACTCTGCGCCGCCA
>JBIOED010000222.1:0-2292 GCA_044445675.1 Caulobacterales bacterium
CACCGGCCTGGCCGACCCCGGCCCGGTGGCCCAGACCTTTTTCGTCGACGAGGAAGTGCGGGCCAGGACGCAGCTCGACAGCGTCACCGCCGTGGTCGACGCCAAGCACCTGCCGCTGCGCCTTGCGGACTCTAAGGAGGCGGCCGAGCAGATCGCCTTCGCCGACCAGGTTATCCTCAACAAGACCGACCTGGTCACCGAGGCGGAGCTGGTCGAGGTCGAACGCCTGATCCGCCGGCTCAATCCGCTGGCCCCGATCCACCGCGCCCAGCGCTCCAACGTGCCGCTGGACCAGGTGCTGGGCCGTGGCTCCTTCGACCTGGCGCGCATCGAGGAGATCGAGCCTGATTTCCTGAACCCGGCGCATGGCGAACCCGGCCACGTGCACGACGAGGACTGCGGCCACGACCATCACGGCCACGACCATGACATCGAGGCCAGCGGCATTCGCGGCGTCTCGCTGACCGCTCGCAGGCCGCTCAACGCCAACCGGGTCACCGCATGGCTGAACGAGGTGCTGCAGGCCCAGGGTCCCGACATCCTGCGGGCCAAGGGCATCCTCGACGTGGCCGGAGAGGATCGCCGCCTGGTGTTCCAGGCGGTGCACATGATCTTGGAGGGCGACTTCCAGGGCCCCTGGCGCGACGACGCCGACCGCTACTCGCGGCTGGTTTTCATCGGCCGCAACCTGGACGAAGCCCAGCTGCGCGAAGGCTTCGAAGCCACCATCGCCTGAGCCTGTCCCTCCGCGGTAAGCCAGGGAACGAAAAAGCCCGCCGGGTCTCCCTGGCGGGCTCTTCGTTCGAACGGGCCGAAGGGATCAGATCTCTTCGTTGATCAGGGCGACCTGGTAGAAGCCGTTGCCCTGCAGGGTGTTCATCACCGCCATGAAGTCGCCGTAGCGCACCAGCTTGTCGGCGCGGATATAGACCCGCTGCTGGGTCGGCGGCAGCGTCGGGTCGTCGGCCGCCAGGGTCCGCGACAGATCCGCCGGCAGGCCGGCCAGGGTGGTGGCCTTGTCGCCGATGAACACGCCGCCACCGGGCTGCAGGTTGATCAGGATCGGCTGCTTCACCTTGGTCCCGGGCGGCGGCGGAATCGCCGGCGGCAGGTCGAGCTTGATCGACACCGTCGCGGCGGGAATCGCCACCATGAAGATAATGAGGAGCACCAGCATCACGTCCACGAAGGGCGTGACGTTGATGTCGCTGTTCTGACCAAGGTCGAAGCGTCCGCCGCCCCCGCCGCCAAGCTTGGCGCCCATGCTGAATTCCTTCCCTGGGGCGGTATGGCCGCCCGGTCGTTAAGAGTCCGCCGACCATTGGCAAGCCGCCGCGGCGTTGTAAAGCCCGAAGCAGCGATCTAGGGGGAGACATGACCCACGCCCCCTTGCCGCCCTACGACGCCTACGTAACGGCGGTCTCGTTCGACGCCGCCAGCCGTGCGGTTTTCGCGCTGGGCGACGGGACGGTTCGCTTCGAAGGCGGCGGCGTGATTCAGGCTCATGACGGCGCGGTGCTGGCCGCGGCGGCGCACCCCTCCGGCGAAGGCCTGATCACCGGCGGAGACGACGGACGGCTGGTCTGGTCGCGGGCGTCCGAGGCGGTCGAGATCGCCAGCCTGCCCGGGAAATGGATCGACGCGGTGGCGGCGAGCGGGGCGTCGGGCCTGGTCGCCTTCGCGTCGGGACGCGAGGCCCATGTGCGCGACCTGGCCGATGCTGCATTTTCACGCACCTTCTCCCACGAGAGGTCAGTTGCCGACCTCGTCTTCGAGCCCAAGGGACGGCGGCTGGCGGCGGCGACCTACGGCGGGATCTGGCTGTGGTACGCCCGTATCGCGACCCAGAAGCCCGGCAAGCTCGCCTGGGCCGGCAGCCACGTGGCCGCGGCCTGGAGTCCGGACGGCAAGTTCCTGATCAGCGCCATGCAGGAGAACCAGCTGCACGGCTGGCGCGTCGCCGACGAGAAGAACATGCGCATGGGGGGCTATCCAGCCAAGCCCAGAAGCTTGGCGTTCCTCAACAAGGGCGCCCTGCTGGCCACCTCCGGCGCCAATGGCGTGGTGGTCTGGCCGTTCGCCGGCGCCGCCGGGCCGATGGGCAAGCAGGCCGCCGAGGTGGGCTACGACGAAGCGGCCACAGTGGTCCGCGTGGCGGGCGCGCCGGCGCTGAACTGGGTCGCCGCCGGCCTCGACGACGGCCGCGTTTGGGCGTGCGACCTCGCCGGCCAGAAGATCGTTCCGCTGAAGGCCGAAAAGGGCCGTCCCGTCACCGCGCTCGCCATGACCCCG
>JBIOED010000223.1:0-2052 GCA_044445675.1 Caulobacterales bacterium
CTAGCGCCCCTTGAATTCCGCGGGGCGTTTCTGGACGAAGGCCAGGATGCCTTCGCGGGCGTCCTCGGTGCGGGCCGCGTCGCCCTGGCGGTAGGCTTCCTGCTCCACCTGGTCATGCCAGGCCGCATCGAGGGAGGCCCAGATCAGGTTGCGCGTATAGCCGAGGGAGGCCGGCCCGTCGGCGAGTTGCGTGGCCAGGGCCAGGGCCGCCGGCATCAGTTCGGCGTCCGGCACGCAGCGGTTGATCATACCCCATTCCAACGCGGTCCGGGCCGGCAGCTTCTCGCCCAGCAGGGTCAGCTCCATGGCGCGCGCCTTGCCCACCAGCCGGGGCAAGAGGTAGGTCGCGCCGCCGTCCGGCACCAGGCCGATGCGCCGGAAGGCCTGCAGGAAATAGGCGCTCTCGGCGGCGACGCAGAGGTCGCAGATCAGCGCGAGGGAGGCGCCGACGCCGGCCGCCACGCCATTGACCGCCGCGACCAGGGGCTTGGGCGACTTGCGCACCGCGCTGACGAACGGGTTGTAGACCTTGAGCAGCGACTGGTTGGGCCCGCCCGGCGCGTCGGTGATCCGCCCGCCGCCGCCCGACAGGTTGGCGCCGGAGCAGAAACCGCGCCCCTCGCCGGTAATGACGATCGCGCGGATTTCGGGATCGGCGACGAAGCTCTCGAAGCCCGCATGCAGGCCCTCCATCAGCTCCATGCCGGCCGCGTTGAGGGTGGCCGGGTCGTTGAGGGTGATGATCCCGATGCGGCCCCGGACCTCGGTCCTGACCTTCGCAGGCGTCGCGGCGCCGTCCATGGCGTTCCTCCCGTTCGAGACGTTCGCTCGATCTAAAGGACCCTACCGTGGCGTCACGCCAGCAGAAAGCGTTCAGGCGGCGGCGACGGCGGCCATGGACGGGGCGGCGGTGGTGCGGTTGCGGCCGGCATGCTTCGAGGCGTAGAGCGCCGCGTCGGCGCGCTCCAGCAGGTTGACGGGGCTTTCGCCCGCCAGACGCTCGGCGAAGCCCGCCGAGACGGTGATCGCGCCCAGGTCTTCGTTGGTCGAGCGTCGCTTCAAAGCGCGGGACGAAACCTCGATGCGGATCTCTTCCAGCACGGCCATGGCGGTGCGGCTGCCTTCGGCCGGGAAGATGATCGCGAATTCCTCGCCGCCATAGCGGGCCGCCAGCCTGGGTTTGGCGCCCATGCGGCCGATGACGCTGGCCACATAGCGCAGCACCTGATCGCCGATCTGGTGGCCCCAGGCGTCGTTGAATCCCTTGAAGTGGTCGATGTCGATGATCGCCAGCGTCATGCCGTCGCCCTCCGCGTCGGCCTGTTCGCAGGCGGCTTCCAGCTGCTCGTCGAACGCCTTGCGGTTGGCGAGGTTGGTGAGGCCGTCCGTCATGGCGTCTTTGCGCACCTGGTCGAGGCTCTCGCGCAGGCGGCCGAGTTCGGCCGTGGTCTCGGCGAGTTGACTTTCCAGCACCGCGGCGTCGCCCTGCACCTTGCGCGTGGCGGCGGTCAGGCCCTGGACCACGGCTTTCATCGGGCCGGCGTGCTCGCCACCCAGCCGTTCGGAAACGACCGCCAGCTCCTGGCCATATTCCTCGCTGGACCGCTGGGCGTTCTCGATGGCGGCGGTGACCGACTGCAGTTCCTTGGACAGCACGTCGCCGGCGTCCAGGATATCGCCGCTCAGCTTCGCCTCCGGCAGGAACTGCGCGGCCAGCGCCTCGCCGAGCGTCTCGGTGATCGGCTCGCCGGCGGCCAGCAGGCGGTCGATCTCCGCCGCGAGCGGGCTTTGCTTCTCGGTGACGTAGTGCACCCAGAGTTCGAAGTTGCGAACCGTCGGCCAGACGTGATTGGCCTCCATGACCTCCAGGGCCGTGCGCGCCAGCTCATAGGACTTTGGGCTGCGCAACGCGGTCTGGACGTCCACGGTCATGGTCTAGTCTTCCCAGCAAGGCCTGCCGCGTCCATCGCGAAGGCCCAGGTACGGGAAACGAAGCTAAGGCCGGAACACCAAACGAGCCGTTAAGGCGGGCGTCGCGCGTGGCCTGCGATC
>JBIOED010000224.1:0-2023 GCA_044445675.1 Caulobacterales bacterium
CCCCATGACCGAGATCGTCGATATCACCGCCCGCGAGATCCTCGACAGCCGCGGCAATCCCACGGTGGAGGTGGATGTGGTCCTGGAGGACGGCGCCATGGGCCGCGCAGCCGTGCCCTCCGGCGCCTCCACCGGCGCCCATGAGGCCGTGGAGAAGCGCGACGGTGACAAGGCGCGCTACGGCGGCAAGGGCGTGCTGCTGGCCGTCGATGCGGTGAACGGCGAGATCTACGATGCGCTGGCCGGCTCCGACGCCGAGGACCAGCGCCGCCTCGACCGCATGCTGATCGAGCTCGACGGCACGCCGAACAAGTCCCGGCTGGGCGCCAACGCCATCCTGGGCGTCAGCCTGGCGGCCGCCAAGGCCGCGGCCAGCTCGGCGGCCCTGCCGCTCTACAAATATGTGGGCGGAGTCTCGGCCCGCGTGCTGCCGGTGCCGATGATGAACATCATTAACGGCGGGGCGCATGCCGACAATCCGATCGACATCCAGGAATTCATGATCTTGCCGATCGGGGCGCCCACCTTCGCCGAGGCGCTGCGCATGGGCGCCGAGATTTTCCACGCCCTGAAGGCCCAGCTCAAGGCCGCCGGGCAGAACACCAACGTCGGCGACGAGGGCGGCTTTGCGCCGGATATCGGCAGCGCCGAGGAGGCCTTGGCCTTCATCATGAAAGCCGGCGAGAGCGCGGGCTTCAAGGCCGGGACCGACTTCGCGCTCGGCCTCGACGCGGCGTCCAGCGAGTTCTTCAAAGGCGGCAAGTACGTGATGACGGGGGAGGGCAAGACCTTCGACCCCGCCGGCATGGTCGACTACCTCGCCGGCCTTGCGGCCAAGTTCCCGATCGTGACCATCGAGGATGGCTGCGCCGAGGACGACCTGGTGGGCTGGAAGCTGCTCACCGACAAGCTGGGCGGCAAGCTGCAGCTGGTCGGCGACGACGTGTTCGTGACCAATCCCGAGCGGCTGGCCATGGGCATCGGCAAGGGCCTGGCCAATTCCATCCTGGTGAAGGTCAACCAGATCGGCACCCTGTCGGAGACGCTGGACGCCGTCGACCTGGCGCACCGCAACGCCTACACCGCAGTGATGAGTCACCGGTCGGGCGAGACGGAAGACTCGACCATCGCCGACCTCGCCGTCGCCACCAACTGCGGGCAGATCAAGACCGGCTCGCTCTCCCGCTCCGACCGGATGGCGAAATACAACCAGCTGCTGCGCATCGAGGAGGAACTCGGCGACCAGGCCGTCTACGCGGGCCGCGGCGCGCTGAAACACTCTTGAGGGCGGCGCACTTCAGATCCAGCACGCCAAGAGCGCGTCAGGCCTTCGCCTCGGGCTTGCGCCGGCGCAGGCCCAGCCCAGCGAGGCCCAGGGCGGCGACTCCGGCCACGGCCAGGACCGCGAGCGGCAGGCCAGTGGCGCCGCGCCTGCGCCCGGTGTGCACCACGAACCGGTGAAACCGCTTGTTGTCGGCCGCCCACCAGGCCCCCGAGGGCTTGTGGAAGCCGTGCCGGGAGAACTCCGCCGCCGCGTCCCGCGCCAGGTCGGCCGCCTCCGACGCCGTCCGGGCCGCGACCATAAGCTCCAGTTGCGGCGGCTTGGCCTTCGGGTCATCGGTCAGCAGCCAGGTCTCGCGTGTGACGTTGAATATGCGGCCCAGCGACTGCGTCGTGGCGACCGCGGCATTAGGCCCCAGGAAGCGATCCAGCGATGTGGTCATACCAATTCCCAATTTCACCCGCAGACAACGCGTCAGAAGCGACCTAGACGCTGGCCGGCGTCTGATCTCCCATTGCGCCCATGTTGATTTGGACTGGTTATGAACGCCTTCATCGACCTGCAAGGCGCCTCCGGCGCCACCTATCGCTTTCGTCTGTGGACCGAGGGCTCCTCGCACCTGCCGATCGCCGGCAACTATGTGTTCGTCCGCGAGGCCACACAGGGTTTCAAGGTGGTGCTCGCCGGCCTGACCAACGACCTTTCGACCTGCCGAGCGGAACTTGGCAAGTCGGTGCCGCG
>JBIOED010000225.1:0-1979 GCA_044445675.1 Caulobacterales bacterium
CCGGCTTGGTGCAGGTGCCGCAGCCGCCCGCAATGAGACCGCCGCAGCCGTCGCCGGCCGCGCCGCAGTTGTAGCCGAGCTGGGCGCAGGTCTTCGGCGTGCAGACCGGACCGCCGCAGAGGTTGGCGGTGCCGCCGCCGCCGCAGGAGCCGCTCGCGCAGGTGCCGCAGCCCGGGTAGCCAGCGCTGTCCTTGGCGAAGCCGCCGCAGCCGTCGCCGGCGGTGCCGCAGTTGTCGCCGAGCTGCGCGCAGGTCTTCGGCGTGCACGCGGGCGAGCCGCACTGGCCTGGCTTGCCGGCGCCGCCGCCGCCGCAGGTCTGAGGCAGCACGCAGGAGCCGCAATTCGTGTTGCCGTTGCTGTCGAGCGCGAGCCCGCCGCAGCCGTCGCCGGCCGGGCCGCAGGTGACGCCGAGCTGCATGCAGGTCTTCGGCACGCAGGGCGGCGCGCCGCACTGAAATGGAGTGCCGCCGCCGCCGCAGGTCTGTCCCGCCGGGCAGCCGCCCGCGAGCGGGCCGCAGGTGATGAGGTTGCCGCAGCCGTCGCCGATCTGACCGCAGTTGTCGGTGCCGCAGCCCTTCGGCTTGCACAGCGTGCCGGCGTCGGGGAGCGTCATCGTGGTCTGGGTGCCGCACTTGCCGTTCATTCCGCCGCCGCCGCAGCTCTGTCCCGTCGGGCAGCCGCCGCAGTCGAGCATGCCGCCGCAGCCGTCGCCGGCCGGGCCGCAGGAGAGCGCGAGCTGGGTGCAGGTGAGCGGGACGCAGCCGGCCGCGCCGCCGCACTGATAGGGCGTGCCGCCGCCGCCGCAGGTCTCGTGACCCTGGCAGGTGCCGCAGTTGAGGGTGCCGCCGCAGCCGTCGCCGATCGGGCCGCAGGTAGCGCCCATCGATTGACAGGTGTTGAGACCGCAGCCCGGTCCGAGGTCGATCGGAATCGCGCTCAGATCTTCGGTGGTGCCGGTCACGCCCATGTCGCCGGAGTGCGAGGGGACGATCACCTCGCCGTCGAGATGACAGCCGGTGAATCCGCCGCCCGCGGCGGCCACCAAAAGCAGAGGAAGGGCAGAGAGAATGATGCGTGTGCTCTTCACGACGACCTCGCGTGGCTCCGCGCTGGGAGTGCCCCTTCACAATACCACGATGACGAATGAATAGAGCAGATGATATGATGCGCCGAATGCCGAAAAGAGCCTGCGTTCGCCTCCTACTCGTACCGCTCCTTTTCGTCTCCCTTTCGCTCTTGCCCGGGCGGTCGGCCTTCGCGCAGGACCGCACCTTCAGCCCGCAGCTTTTTCATCCGGCGCCCGGCCCCGGCGAGTTCGTCGACGTCGAGTCGCCGGTTCCGCTCGGCCACAAGTCGTGGGGCTTCGGGTTCTTTCTCAACTACGCGCGCAACGAGCTCGAGCTCGCCGGCTTCGACACCACCACCATGCGGCCGACGGGCGCGCGCGCGGACCTGATCGCCAACGCGCTCTCGGCCGATCTGTGGGCCGCAGTCGGGCTGTGGAACCGATTCCAAATCGCGCTCGCCCTGCCGATGACGCTCTATCAAATGGGCGACGACTTCGACGACACCTCGATGGGGCGGGGCGCGCACGTCGGCGCGCCGAGCGGGTTCGCCCTCGGCGATCCTCGAATCCACTTGAAGGTGCGGCTCTACGGAAAGGAGCGCGGCTTTCAGATCGCGCTCAGCCACTGGCTCTCGATCCCGCTCGGCAACGACTCCGAGTTCGGCGGCGAAAAACATTTCAGCGGTTTTGCCGGCGAGCCGCGCCTGCTCCTCGGATGGGAAGGTGGTCGGTGGCGAGCCGCGGCGTTCGCCGGCTTTCTCTGGCGCGCCCACTCGTCGAGCTTTTTCTCGACCGTGGCGGGGCAGCAGCTCACCTACGGCGGCGCGGGCGCGTTCGACGCGGTGCCCGGCCGCTTGACCTTGATTGCCGAGCTCTATGGCCACTCGAACAGCTTCGACAGCGTCCGCACCGC
>JBIOED010000226.1:0-1853 GCA_044445675.1 Caulobacterales bacterium
AGCATGACGAACAGATAGCCCGCCACCAGCGCGGTGGCGGTGGCGAGCCCATACCAGATGCAGAGGATCACCCGGTTCTGGCCCGCCATCATGCTGCGCCCGGCCAGCGCGACGCCATAAGCGATCAGCAGGCAGAGCGCCCACAGCCCCAGCGGCCCGCCCCAGAACAGATCCAGAAACAGGCCCATGACCAGGATGGCCAACGGCGCCAGGATCGAAGGCCGGATCACGGCCCAGGCGAAGGCCAGCGCCATCGGGAAGACGGGCTCCGGCAACTGCAGGCCGAAGACCCGCAGCGGAATGCCGAAGACGATCGTGGCGGCCATCGCCTGCAGCATCGGCATGCCCAGCCAGCGCCACGGCTCAAGCGGCCGAGCGCCGCTCAATTTCCAGCTCCGTCGCTCGGCGGCCTGGGTTTCGGTTTGGCTTTGGCGGCAAGCGTCGACGGAGGCTTTGCGGCGCCGGCCTTCAGCGTGGATGGGGCGGACGGCTTCGAGCCGTCGGCATTGAGCTTGGGCGCGACGGGCGCCTTGGAGGCGGTGGTCTTCGGCTTGGCGATGTCCCCGGCGGCCTTAGCCTTTGTCGCGGCCCCGGGAATCTTGGGCTTCGTGGCGGCGGGCTTGGCGTCGTCTGCGGCGACTCCCGGCGCCTTGGCAGTCTTGGGGGCGCCCTTGGGCAGCGCGGACGTCAGCGACGCCACAGCGGCGGTCGCCTGACCTGCGGCCTTGGGCGGCGCGGCCGCGTGCGGTTCGGCCGCCGGCGGCTTGACCGGCGTTACGCCCGGCCCTCCGGTTGGCGGCGGCACCGGCGTGGCGGCGAGTTCCTTCTGGTTCGCCACCTGGGTGAAATCCTTGAACAGCAGGATCCGCACGAAATCGATCGGCGCCCGGTCCGAGGCCAACACCGCGCGCCAGCGGCCATCCAGGCCCTTGACCGCGGTTCCCACCGGCAGGCCGCGGGGCACGACGCCGCCGTCGCCGGAGGTCAGCAGCCGATCGCCCTCGCGGATCGGGTCGCGGCCGCGCAGGTAGTCGAGCCTCGGATTTGGGCCGCCGTCGCCGGTCAGGATGGCGCGCGCGTTGGTCCGATCGATCATCACGGGCGTACGCGAGGCGATGTCGGTGAGCAGCAGCACCCGGCTTGCGCCGTCGGTCACCCCGATCACGCGGCCTACCAGGCCGTTCTCGCTCATCACCGGGTTGCCGGCTTTCACGCCGCGCTCGCTGCCAGCGTTGGCCAGGCGGGTGTCCGCAAAAGGCCCTCGGCTGTCGGTGACGATGCGCGCGGCGACCATGGGGATCGGCGGATCGGTCTTCAGGCCCAGCAAGGTGCGGTAGCGGGCGTTCTCGTCCCTGAGCGCGATCGCCACGTCGCGCCACTGGCGCATGTCCTTGAGCTGGGCCTTCAACTCGCGGTTCTCGGAGGCTGCGCCGAAATAGTCGCGGAGGGCGTCAACCCCGGCGCCGGTCCAGCGCCCCGGCGCGGCCAGGACATCGCCCACCGGCGCCAGGAAGGTGTCGCTGGCCCGGCGTGTCGCGCCATAGGCTTCGGCCTTGAAGGTCTCGCGCCGGTCGGACAGCAGCAGGGCGCTCGCCGCGACCACCGCCACGACAAGCGCGATCGCCGCCGCCCAGGTCAGGGGGACCCTCAGTTCACCGAGCGAATTGTCCCTTAAGGACACTCAAGGCCTCGTTTGCGCGGTGTTGCGCCCGCCCCCGCTGCGCACCGACTCAGCAGGGCTAGGCTAGCGTGGATTCGAGGACGCCCTTCATCCATTTCGGATGTTCGAGCACCTTGCCGCACCCCAGCGCGACGCAGGACAGCGGGTCGTCGGCCACGGTGACCGGCAGGCC
>JBIOED010000227.1:0-1844 GCA_044445675.1 Caulobacterales bacterium
CAGACACCTGCACAGGGGCGCCCTGCGCCACGCGAATGGTGGTGGGGATGTCGATCTGCTTCTGCAGGGCGATGGCGGCCACCTGATTGGCCTGGCCCGACGAGCCGATCACCAGCGCGGTGGTGTTGCCGCTGCTGCGCGTCGCGGCGTCGACACCGGCAGAGATCACCGACAGCAGGATGGAGGCGCCAAAACGCTGGAAGAAGTGGGTGTCGGCGGAGCCCGCCAGGCCGCCGCGGCCCAACTGGTCGGTGGCCGGCGAGCCCACATCGATCGAAACGCCCTGCGGGGTGATGATCCGCGACCAGACCACGAAGGCGCGGGTCTGGCCGACGGCGGCGGCGCTGCGGTACTGGCCGATCAGCTTGGAGCCGCGCGGGATCAGCACCTGTGCGCCGTCGAAACCGCGGACGTCGCGGCTGACCACCGCGCGCACCGAGCCGGGCAGGTCGGAGTCGATGGCGGTTTCGAGGACTGCGGGGATCACGAAGCCCTGCGGGATAACGCGGCCCAGGTCGCGCATCTGGGTGGCGCGGGTGCTTTCGGCGAGCGAGCCGGAGACGCGGGCGGCGAAGCGTTCCTCGGGATTGAGGCGCGGGTCTTCCGCCGGTCCGGCGCCAGAGACCGCCGGCTGGCCGAGCTTGGCTGCGGCCGGCCCGCCGGGTTCGCTGAGGTCGACCACCACCGCCGGGGCGCGCCAGTGCGTCTCGGCCGGATCGGGGATGGCCGGCGCGGGGCCCGCGGCCGCGGGCGTCGGAGGCGCGGCCGCCTGCGCGGCGGGCGTCGGCGTCTGGTTTTGCGCGATCATCGTGCGCAGCCCGGGGTCCCAGGCCTGTCTTCGTTGTGCGACGGACGCCACGCGGACCGGCGCGGCCTGGGCATGCGCCGTGCGACCGTTGCTGAGCGTCGTAAAGGCGATCAGGCCAAGCACCGCCACACCGCCCAGCCCGACCACCAGGGTCCAAGGCGAGTTCGGCTGCTGCACCTGCGGGCGCAGGGCCTCGCTCCGGGCGAAGATCGGGCTCAGGCCAGGGCTGGGGTCGGATTTCGGCATCATCGGCGCCACCAGGGGTCTTTGGGTTTGCGCTTTGGGCTGAGCGCGCTGGCCGCTTGGGTATGGTATCCGTCGTTGAACACCCGGGTGACTTCGCCGCCGCGCCGCAGGACGAACCCTCGGGCGAGGCGGTCGACGACGATATAGCCGTCGGACACGTGCGAATTGACCACCGACTCCGCGCCGCCCGGCTCCACCGCGAAGATCGCCGGCAGGTCTTCCTGGTCGCGGAAGGCGAAATAGGTCGCCTGGCCGTCGTCGAACAGCCGCGTCGGCAGGATCTTGCTGGAGCCCTGGTAGCTGTAGGCATGGTTGCGGTCGAGCGGCGGCGGGGGCGGCGGAGGCGGCGCGACCGAGGCGAAGACTGGCGGCGGGTAGATGAAGCGCACGCTGAACGGAATCGACCTGGCGGGCGTGTGGGCCTTCACGCTGAGCGCGAAATCGTAGCGGCGCAGGTTGGTCACCACCGTCATGTTGGTGTCCGGACGCAGGGCCATCGGCTTGATGAACAGGACGTTCGCCTTGCGGTTCGGCGTCACCTGCCAGCCGAGCGAATCGCCGATGGCGACGTTCTCGATATGCTCGGCGGGGTCGAACTCCAGCGAGAGCTGGAAGCCCAACGCTCCGTGTAGCTCGACAACCTGGGTCGGGTCGTAGAGCACCTCATAGAGGCGCGTATCACCTGGGCCGGGATGCGGCTCGACCGCGCCGGCCGGCGCGGCGACCAGCACGAACGCCAGGGGTAGGAAAGCGAGAGGCTTCATCAGGTGACTTTCAGGCGCCGCGAGGC
>JBIOED010000228.1:0-1821 GCA_044445675.1 Caulobacterales bacterium
ACGTCCCGGCTGACCCGCGCCGGGCCGCTCAACGGGCTGAGCGTCTCGCGCCAGCCTTGCGGCGCGCGGCCGAACACGGGGCCCAGCGAGACGCGCACGGCGTTGGGGTCGTGGTGCGCCGGGCCCAGCGTCTTCACCAACCCGATGGCGGCGGCGACCAGCAGCAGGCCCGAGGCGGCCAGGCCGGCGTGGCGATTGGCGAGCAGGCCGCGCCACCGCGCACGGTCGAACGCGGGGACCGACAGGCGGGGCAGCGAGAGGCGGGGAAGGGCGATCGTGGCCACGGGCTTTGGTGCTCCTGCAACGAAGCTTGCCAAAACAGGGTTAACGAGGGCTTCCCACCGGGCCCGGAATCGTTCGGAATTCGAGGCTGCAGAGGCGAGAATGATTAGCT
Source organism: Caulobacterales bacterium (assembly GCA_044445675.1). Classification (GTDB taxonomy): domain Bacteria; phylum Pseudomonadota; class Alphaproteobacteria; order Caulobacterales; family Caulobacteraceae; genus Phenylobacterium. Next base: position 395 of record JBIOED010000228.1, read on the forward strand.
GAGTGGCCGGTCAGAGGCCCTGCGGCGTGATCAGGTCGATCTTGGGAAAGTAGGTTCGATAGCGCCGTGCATCACGCGTGAGGAGCGGCATGCCGGTTACGGCCGCGTGTGCGCCAATGAAGAAATCGGGCAAGACGCCCGTCCGGGGGCCGCCCAGGACCCGGTAGCGCTGGAAAGCCTTTCCAGCCAGGAAGAGCGCTGCGCGCGGTGTTCCGGTCAGGATCAGGCCGGCGTCTTTCACGACGGCGTCCAGGGTTTCGATGTGATCGAAGCGCACCGACAGTTCGGCGTAGACCGCGTCGTTGATGGCAAGTCCGCCCTTGATGACGGCGACGTCCAGCTGGCGGATCGACCAATCCGCCCATGTTGGATCGTCCGTGACGAGATCCAGCAGGACATTGGTGTCGACCAGGGTCACGCTCAGCCTTCACCGCGCGTCAGGGCCATGATTTCGTCAGTGCTGAGTCCCGCGCCCGCGCGCCCGCGCAGCGCCTCGAACGGGCTCAGTCTCCGCTTCCCATCGACCTTGACCAGAACGACCCTGCCGTCCGCCGCCAATTCGAAATCGACGGCGTTGCCGGGCTGGATGCCGAGGCGCTCGCGCACCGGCTTGGGAATCGTGACTTGACCCTTGCTTGTGACCGTCGTGGCCATGACGCTCTCCGTAATACCCGTCCTATCGGAGGTATTACATAAGCCGATCCACTCCTCGGCGCCATGGCGGGGCTACTTCGGCGTCGGCGCCTTCACCTCGGCCACCTTGGACTTCGACAGGATGCCCGCGAGCCGGGCCGTCGGCGCCGGAATCTTCGGCGTGGCCGCGACGGAGCCGTACTTCAGCACATCCTCGGCGCGGGCGAGCTGGAAGTCCTTCTTGGGGTCGAAGCCGGCCGGCGGAGCCTCTGCGGGGACGTGCGCCGCCCGGCGGACCTTGCCCTCGTCGGCATTCAGGGCGTTCTTGAAGGAGGCTTCCGAGAAGCCGAAGGCGCGGTTGGCGATCTCCTGGGCCTCTTCCTTGGTGGCGGCGACCTCCAGGTCGGGCTCGATGCCGGTCTTCTGGATCGAGCGGCCGGAGGGCGTGTAGTAGCGCGCCGTGGTCAGTTTGAGCGCGCCGTCCAGGCCGCCGCGCAGCGGGATCACGGTCTGCACCGAGCCCTTGCCGAAGCTGGTCAGGCCGACGATCGCGGCGCGCTTACGGTCCTGCAGGGCGCCGGCGACGATCTCGGCGGCGGACGCGGTGCCGGGATCGATCAGCACCACCATCGGCAGGCCGCCGGTGATGTCGCCCGGCCGGGCGTTGTAGCGTTCCACGTCGCGCGGATCGCGGCCGCGCTGGCTGACGATCTCGCCGCCTTGCAGGAACAGGTCGGAGATGCTGACCGCCTGGTCGAGGAGGCCGCCCGGGTTGCGGCGCAGATCCAGGATCA
>JBIOED010000229.1:0-1803 GCA_044445675.1 Caulobacterales bacterium
CAACCATCCGGCCGGCCAGGCGCAGGGCAACCACTGGGGTCCCGCGATCGCCGTGCTGGAGACCACCTCCTTCGGGCCCTACCACTTCAACTTCCACAACGCCGACCTGGGTAACTTCACGGTCATCGGCCCCTCGGGCTCCGGCAAGACAGTGCTGCTGACCTTCCTGCTGGCCCAGGCGGAGCGGCTGAAGCCGCGCATCGCCTATTTCGACAAGGACCGCGGCGCCGAACCGTTCATCCGCGCCATAGGCGGCCGCTACGACGTGATTTCGCCAGGCGAACCCACCGGCTTCAACCCCCTGGCGCTCGCCGACACCCCGGCCAACCGGGCGTTTCTCGCCGATTGGCTGGGCCAGCTGCTCTCCGCCGAAGGCGCGATGCTGGACGCCGAGGATCGGGCGATGATCGCCGAGGCGGTCGACGCCAACTATGCCCAGGCGCCCGGCCACCGTCGCCTGCGCTACCTGCGCGAGCTGTTCCGCGGGGCGCGGCGCCCGCACGCCGGCGACCTGGCCGCGCGGCTCGGCGCCTGGTGCGACGGGGGCGAGCACGCCTGGCTGTTCGACAACGCCGCCGACCAGCTGGACGTCGATTCCCGGATCCTGGGTTTCGACATGACCAAGATCCTCGACGCGCCGACCGTGCGCACGCCGGCGATGATGTACCTGTTCCATCGCCTCGAGCAGCGGCTGGACGGTTCGCCGGCGATCATCGTCGTCGACGAGGGCTGGAAGGCGCTGGACGACCCGGCGTTCCTGCGCCGCATCAAGGATTGGGAAAAGACCATCCGCAAGCGCAACGGCCTGGTTGGCTTCTGCACCCAGAGCGCCAGCGACGCCCTTGAGAGCCGCATCGCCTCGGCGATCATCGAGCAGGCGGCGACGCAGATCTTCTTCCCCAACAGCCGCGCCCGGGCCGCCGACTACATCGAGGGCTTCGGCCTGACCGAACACGAGTTCGAGCTGGTCCGCTCGCTCCCCGACACTTCCCGCTGTTTCCTCATCAAGCGCGGTGACCACAGCGTGGTCGCCCGCCTGGACCTCTCTGGCCTCTCCGGTGAACTCGCCGTTCTGGCCGGCACCGAGCGGGCCGTCCGGCGGCTCGAGGCGCTGCGCGGCGAGCTGGGCGACGCGCCCGGCGACTGGCTGGCGCCGTTCATGGAGGGCCGGAGCGCCGCATGACCGCCGCCTGCTCCAACCTGGTCAGCGAAGGGGTGATCCGCGGCGTCCTGGGGGCCGTCGACTGCCAGACGCGCGCCTTTGCGGAGGCCGGCTATTCGTCCCTGACCTCGGCGTCCTCGGGGTTCCAGGTGGCGCTGACGGCGCTGCTTACGATCTATGTCGCCCTGGTCGGCTACCGGATGCTGTTCGCCTCGGGCGGCGCCAAGCTCTCCGACGCGCCCGGCATCGCCCTGAAGATCGGGGCGATCCTGGCCCTGGTGACCAGCTGGGCCACGTTCCAGACCCTGGTCTTCGATATCGCCGCCAAGGCGCCCGGCGAGATCGCCGCCGCGGTCGCGGCGCCCTTGCAGACCAACGGCGGTTCCCTCGCGTCGGACCCGGTGAACGGCCTGCAGGCGGCCTACGATCAGCTCACCCGCTCCGCGGTGGCCTTCGGCGCTACGGCCGGGCCCAACACCAAGGCCTACTCCAGCCCGGCGGCCTCGGCGGCCGAGGCGCTGTCGGCGGCCTCCGGCGCGCTGTTCATGACCACCGCCGGGGTCATCGCCGGGGCGACCTTGGCCATCGGCGTGCTGACCGCCGTCGGGCCGGTGTTCATCGCCATGTTCCTGATCCCCGCA
>JBIOED010000230.1:0-1701 GCA_044445675.1 Caulobacterales bacterium
AACCTCGCCACCACGGCGGCGGTCATCGCGGTCGCGGCCGTGGGCTTCCTGATGCTGACCGGCCGCCTGGATTGGCGCCGTGGCCTGACGGTGGTCATCGGCTGCTTCGTCATCTTCGGCGCGGTGTCGATCGTCGCCGGCATCCGCTCGCTGGCCGGCGGACTGCACTAGCCATGAGCCGGCTGGCCTCCGATCCGGTCTTCGCGGCCTTGACGCGTCCCCAGATGATCGGCGGCGTCACCTATCCGTTCGCGGTGTTCAACCTGATCGTCACGGTCGAGGCCTTCCTCGTCACCCGCTCGTTCTGGGCCCTGGGCCTGGCGGCCGTGTTGCACGCCGCCGGCTATCTCGGCTGCCTGCGCGAGCCCCGGTTCTTCGATATCTGGATCACCCGGCTGCAAACCTGCCCGCGCGTCCGCAATTTCGCCTTCTGGCGCGGGAATTCCTACCGCCCATGAGCCGGACCTTTACCACCACGGGCGTTGCCAAGGTGCTTGCCCCACGCGAAGTCGCAGTCGGCGACCGCCTGCCCTACCTTGGCCATCTGGACGAGGTGACGCTGCAGACGCGCGACGGGCTCCTGGTGCAGACCCTGCACCTCGCCGGCTTCCCCTCCGAGACCGCGCCCGATGACGAGCTCAACTACCGCAAGTCGATTCGCGAGACGGTGCTGCGCGGGGCAGCGAGTTCGCGCCTGGCGATCTACCACCACGTGGTGCGCCGGCGGGTGACGCCGGCCTTCTCAGAGGCTCCCGAGGAGGGCTTCTGCGCCCGCCTCGACGCCGGATGGCGCGAGAGGCTCGCGGGGCGCAGGCTCTACGTCAACGACATCTTCCTGACCCTTGTCCGGCGTCCCCTGCAGGGCGGCGCAGGGATCCTGGAACGCCTTGTCCGCCAGCCGGGCGCGAAGCAGGCCGACCTGGACCGCGACCTGCGCGCCCTGCACGCCGCCCGCGACGCCTTCGCCGCTGCGCTGGCCCCCTATGGGCCGCGGACGCTCTCGCTGTACGATGCTCCCGGCGGCGCTCAGCGCTCCGAGCCCGCGGAATTCCTCGGCCTGATCCTGAACGGCGACCTGCGGCCGATCCTGGCGCCCTCCGGCGACCTTGGCCAGGCGATCGGCGCGCGCCGCCTGAGCTTCGGCCTCGACGCGATGGAGTTCGGCGCGGGTCCGGGTCCGGCGACCTTCGGGGCGATGATTTCCCTGAAGGACTATCCGGCCCGCACCGCGCCCGGCCTGCTGGACGGCGTCCTGCGGCTGCCCATGGAGATGGTTCTCACCGAGAGCTTCGCCTTCGTGGATCGGCAGGCGTCGCTCGACCGCATGGGCCTGGCGCTGCGCCGCCTGCGCGCGGCCGACGACGACGCGCTGAGCCTGCGCACCGAACTCGCCCAGGCGCGCGACGATGTCGGCGCGGGCCGCGCGGCCTATGGCGAACATTCGCTGTCCCTGCTCGCCAAGGCCGAGAGCCTCGACGAGTTGGTCGTCGCCGTGGCCGCCGTACAGTCCGCCCTGGCTGAGGCCGGCGCCATCGCCGTGCGCGAGGACACCAATCTGGAACCGGCCTTCTGGGCGCAGTTCCCGGGAAACTTCAGGTTCATCGCCCGCAAGGCGCTGGTGTCGGTCGCCAACTTCGCCAGCTTGGCCAGCTTCCACAACCATCCGGCCGGCCAGGCGCAGGGCAACCACTGGGGTCCCGC
>JBIOED010000231.1:0-1691 GCA_044445675.1 Caulobacterales bacterium
CGTCGCTTCCTTCTGGAACGGCTCGAGAATGGTCATCATCTGCCGCACGCCGACGTACTTGAGCGGCACGATCTGCACGCTGTAGCCGGGAGGCAGGGCGCGCGAGGAGTTGCCGAGCTGGGGCGTGATGTTGCCGCGCACGGCGGTCGCCGCCGGGACGACCTTCCAGATCGCGCCTTCCTTGATCATCGTCGCGCCATTCGAGCGGAGCAGCATTTCGAGGGTGGCGGGCAGCGCCTCGCGCGGGATGCCCGAGGTCGTGCGTATGGTCACCGTGCCGCCGACCGCGGGATCGATGGCGTACGACTCGCCGAGAATGTCGGTGAGGATGTTGCGGATGACCTCGCGCAGCTCGGCGCCCTCGAAGTTGAGGGTGACCGACGGGCCGGTCGCCACCGCGCCCGGCGCCGCCGCAGGCAGGCCGCCGCCGGGAAGCTGGCCCTTGATGAGCTGGCCGGTGCCGCGGAAGACCTTGGTGGTGTCGGTGCCCTCCTGTGGCGAAGGCCGGGCGCCGGCGCCCGGCGCGGCGATCGGGTCCGAGCTCTTCAGCGGCGCCGTCGGAAGGCTGGTCAGCTCCGGATCCCGGTTGGGGCGGTAGGGCGTCGCGCAGGCCGACAGCAGGATGAACGCCGCCAGGATCGTGGCTGGCCCAAGGTAGCGTTTGATCATTGTTGTTTTCCCAGGCGTTGCGGCGAGCGCCTCGCGGTCGTGGTGGCGGAACGCCCGAGCCGCGGCCGAGCCTTGGGTCCGGCGCGGCCGACATGAATGGCGAGGCGCCTCATTTGGTGTTGCTCCGCCCGCCGCGTTGCATTCGCTGGTAGACGGCGGCCCCCGGGTCGGCCGCCGCGCCGGCCGCGGGCGACGGATTGCCGGCCGCCTCGGCACTGGCGCCGGCCTGGGCCGCGGCCCTGGCCGCCGCGCGCGCAGCGCGCCCTGTCGGCGGTTGCCCGGGCACCGCTTGCGGCGCTTCCCCGGCCGCGGCGCCCCGGGCTGCGGCGGCTCGGCGCGCGGCCTGGGCGGCCTGGCCGCCGCCGCGCGTCGGGGCACCTGCGGCGGGGCCGGCAGGCCGCGCTGCGGCGACGACCGTGGTCTTCGGCCCTGCAGCGACCTTCAGCAGCAGTTCCTCGGTATCGCCTCCCTGCGTGAAGCGCACCCGGTCCGGCTGCACGTCGGCCACCAGCATGCCGTTGATCTTGTCGCCCTTGCGCACCGTCCGCGCCTTGCCGCCGGACACTTCCTTCAGGAACGCGATGGCGCGATCGCCGGCGAGCGTCGTGCCGGTGAGGATGAACTGGCCGCCCTGCAGGTTCCGGCCGGCCTCGCCGCTCGCGGTCGAGGGCGGCGCCGGCCGGCGCGTCGGATTGAACAGCGTGCGGTCGACGGTCTCGCTCAAGCTCGCGACGCCGCCTTCGACGCGATATTCGGGCAGCAGCGCGGACGCCACCGGCTTGGGCTCGATCGCCGCGGGCGCGGCCGGCAGCAGGTGCATGCCCCCGCCCCAGTCGGTCTCGATGCCGAGCAATGCCGCCAGCGCCAGCGCGGGCGCAATCCACCACAGCATCCAGCGAAGCTTTCCGTTCATGGCTTTCCCGCCTCGGTGTTGGAGTATGCGACGACGTCGAGCAGCACGCTGACCTCGGGCTCGACGCCCGGCGCAGGCTTGAAGCCGCGAAACGCGTTCAGCGGCCGTA